>NZ_JBFAIP010000051.1:0-48633 GCF_040654775.1 Streptomyces sp. NPDC050636 | reverse complement strand
AGGAGGGCCTGTCGGTCAACGCCTGGCTGGTACGGGCCGTCGCCGCTGCCATGGAGCAGCCCGGCGAGCGGGCCCGCCCAGCCGCCCGCAGCCGCCATCGGGGCCAGCAGGGCTTCACGGGCTGGGTCCGCTAGCTCAGTACCTCTCCCTCACCCACCCTGCCCCAGCCACCGCTGGGAGGTGCCCCCTACCAGCGGGAACTCACACCACAGTCATGAGGACGGGACAGCCATGCCCAGTTTCGACACTCCCGAACCGATCTCCGTCACCCTCGAATTCGACATCGGTACCGCCCGCATCACGGCGAGCAAGCGCACCGACACCGTCGTCGAGGTACTGCCGAGCAACGGCGCCGACGACGCGGACGTACGGGCCGCGCAGCAGACCGAAGTCACCTGCTCGGGCGGCCGGTTGCTGGTCAAGGGGCCCAAGAAGCGCTCCCTGTTCGGCAAGAGCGGCTCGGTCGACGTCACCGTCGAGCTGCCGACCGACTCGGACCTCCTGGGCGTCTCGCCCATGGCGGACCTCATCTGCGAAGGCCGGCTGGGGGAGTGCCGGCTCAAGACCTCGCTCGGCACCATCCGGGTCGAGGAGGCGGCAGCCGTCAACCTGAGGACCGGCCACGGCGCGATCAGCGTGGACCGGGTCACGGGAGACGCCGAGGTCACCGGGGCCGGCCGGATCGACATCGGCGACATCGCGGGCGCCGCGCTGGTCAAGAACGTCAACGGTGAGTCCGTGATCGGCGAGATCGCCGGAGACCTGAAGGTGAGTTCGTCCAACGGCCATATCGCCGTGGACATCGCGCATGCCTCGGTCGACGCCAAGTGCGCCAACGGCTCCATCCGGATCGGCGGCCTGGAGCGCGGCCGGGCCACGCTCCAGGCCGCCGCCGGTGACATCGAGGTCGGCATCCGGGAGCCCACCGCCGCCTGGCTCGACGTGCACACCCGCGTCGGCAGCGTGCGCAACTCCCTCGGCCCGGCCGAGGCCCCCGGCGACTCCGGCGACACCGTCGAGGTGCGCGCCCGCACCGGCGTCGGCGACATCGTCATCCGCCGCGCCTGACCGAGCGATCCGCCGTCTGCGCGACCGCGGCTACGAGGCGGTGTTGTGCCACAGGCCGGTGCTGTGGGCATCGATCAGAGCGCCGATGCGGGTGAGCATGTCGCCGGCGGGCTGCGAGTCGAGGCGGCGTCCGTCACGCAGGCGCAGGGCGACGTGATCGTCGGCGGCTTCCCTGGCGCCGATGACGGCTTGGTAGGGCACGAGGCGGGCCTCCCGGATGCGGGCGCCCAGGGTGCCGCGTTCCGGTCCGGCGATCTCCGCACGCAGCCCGAGGTCGGTGCATCGCTGTGCGAGGGCCGCGGCGTTCGGCATTTCGGCTTCGGAGATCGGGAGGATCACCAGTTGGACGGGGGCGAGCCAGGCGGGGAACGCGCCGCCGTGCTGTTCGATGAGGTGGGCGACGGCTCGCTCCACGCTGCCGATGATGCTGCGGTGGACCATGACCGGCCGGTGTTTCGCGCCGTCCGCGCCGATGTAGTGCAGATCGAACCGCTCGGGCTGGTGGAAGTCGACCTGGACGGTGGACAGGGTGGACTCCCGGCCGGCACCGTCGGTGACCTGGACGTCGATCTTGGGGCCGTAGAACGCGGCCTCTCCCTCGGCCGCCTCGTAGGGCAGACCGGAGCGGTCGAGGACATCGGTCAGCAAGGCGGTGGACCTCTGCCACATCTCGGGCGCGGTGACGTACTTCCCGCCGGCGCCAGGGAGGGAGAGCCGGTAGCGGGTCGGGCTGATGCCGAGTGCCTCGTACGCCCGGCGGATCATCTCCAGGGCGGCCTGTGCCTCGTCGGCCGCTTGGTCCAGGGTGCAGAAGATGTGCGCGTCGTTCAGCTGGATGGCCCGGACGCGGGTCAGCCCACCGAGCACACCCGAGAGTTCGGAGCGGTGCATGCCGCCCAACTCGGCCATGCGCAGGGGTAGTTCGCGGTAGCTGTGGGAGCGGGAGCGGTAGATCACCGCGTGGTGGGGACACAGGCTCGGCCGCAGGACGACCTGCTCACCGCCGAGGTGCATCGGGGGGAACATGTCGTCGCTGTAGTGCGACCAGTGCCCGGAGATCTCGTACAGCTCCCGCTTGCCGAGCACGGGCGAGTACACGTGCCGGTAGCCCGCCCGCCGCTCGGCGGTGCGGATGTACTCCTCCAGGGTGTGCCGCACGGTCGCGCCGTCGGGCAGCCAGTACGGCAGTCCCGCGCCGATCAGTGGGTCGGTGTCGAACAGGTCCAGCTCACGGCCGAGTTTGCGGTGGTCATGCATGGCGGTCTCCTCGCGGACGTGAGGCGAGTGACCTCCCCCAGGCACTCGGCTTCGGTCGAGGAGGGGGACCCCATGGCAAAGCCCCGGGGCACTCGCCCCGGGGCTTTTGACTAAGGCATCTGTCAGCGCGCCGGGACACTCTCCGGCGTCGTCGTCATGGCAGCGCGCTTCATGCCGGCGACGCTAGCAGGGGAGCTCCGGCGTCCGCACGGTCATTTTTCGGCACGGCCTGGCTAGGCGGGCCGCACGGAGTCGAGCAGGGTGGCGCACCGGGCGAGCAGGGCGACCAGCGTTGCCCTTTCCTCGTCGGTGAACTCGGCGGCCAGTGTCCGCTCCACCCGCACCGCCCGCGCGTCGGCGTTCTCCATGACGGTGCGGCCCTCATCCGTGAGCCGGGTCTCCAGGACGTTCTTGTGCCACTCGTGCGGAGTGCGCTCGATGAGGCCGCGCTCCTGGAGGTTCTTCAGCACCGTGTTCATGGTCGGCGGCGTCACTCCGCATGCCCGCGCCAGCGCGGCGGCCGAGATGCCGGGCCGCTCGGAGCTGTAGAGCAGAGCCGCGTACTGCGGGACCGTCAGACCGGCCGGCTTCAGCGCCGCGTTCTTGGCGCCGTTCAGGGCCTGTTCGGCTCGCTTGATGGAGGAACCGAGGCGCTCGGACGCGGGCATGGACGTCATCTCCGCATCGTAACGGCCATACATCAGGCAAGCCCTCACCCAATGATGAGCACCCATATAAAAATTAGAACCTTGACGAGCATTAGAGTTCTAACTTAAGTTCGTGCACATTCGATCGCATGCGGACGACACCGCATGCGCCGAGAACGGGGAGGCACCCACCCATGTCCCAAGCGATCACACGCCGCACTCTGACCTCGGCCGCCCTGGCCCTGACCGCCGTCGTCGTGCCGCTCGCCGCCACCGCGAGCGGCCAACCCGCGGCCGCGTCACCGGCCTCGCACGCCGCCGCCCGGCACGAGACCCGCGCCCGCGTCTCCACCGCGTACGACCTGCCCGGCGACCGCGTGTACCCGGAAGGCATCGCCGCCGACCCGCGCACCGGCGACATCTACGTCGGTTCGTACGCGACCGGCGCCGTCTACAAGGCGACGCCCGGACACCGCGCCGCCCAGGTCTTCCTGCCGTCCGGCACCGACGGGCGGACCACCGCGAACGGCCTGAAGGTCGACCGCGCCGGCCGGCTGTGGGTCATCGACTCGACCGCCGGCGTCGCCGTCTACGACCTGCACGACCGCAGGCTCATCGCCCGCTTCGACGTGACCGGAAGCGCCAAGTCGTTCGTCAACGACCTCGCGATCGCCCCGGACGGCAGCGCCTATCTGACCGACAGCTACCGGGGCGTCCTCTACCGCGTCACGCCCCGGCAGCTGGCACGGGCCGCCGCGCACGGCGGGCGTGCCGGGCTGACCACGGCCTACGACGTGGCCGGTGCGCTCCCCGACACCCCGCCCGGCGGCCTCGCGCTCAACGGCATCGTGGCCGACCCCTCCGGCCGCTATCTGCTGACCGTCGACATGACCGCGGGCACCCTCTACCGCGTCGACCTGGCGTCGGGCTCGGTACGCCGAGTCGCCCTGCACGGCGGAGACGCGCTGCACGGCGACGGCCTCGAAATGCGCGGCAACACCCTCTGGGTCGTCCACAACGTGTCCAACACCATCAGCCGGTGGAAGGTCGTCGACGACGGCGCGTCCGCCCGCATGGGGCGCCGCATCACCGACCAGACGCTCCAGATCCCGACCACGATCGTCCACAGCGGCGGCCGGACGCTCGTCGTCCGCTCCCAGTTCGACAAGGGCGGCCCGATGGGCCCAGGGACGCCGCAACCGTTCACGGTGGCCGAGGTGGACGGCATCTGACCCGTACGGCGACACCATGCGCGCCCGGACCTGATGTCGGCGAGGCCGGCGACGAGCTGGGCCCGGGGCGGCTGCCGGCGAGCTCCACGGTGCAGGTCGCGGCGCTGGCGCGGTCGGAGTTGTTGTTTATTCGTAATCCACTCAGACGCAACCTTCGGTACGGCTCGTCTGTCACACACCAGATCGATCGATCATTCCCTCGCTCTTCTGGGAGACACTGTTGCGCATAAGAACCATGGCTGCGATCGCCACGGTGACGGGCCTGGCCGCCGCGGGACTGACCTTGCCGCTCGCGGGGTCCGCCACGGCCGCCCCGGCCACGCGTGCCGACTTCAACGGTGACGGCTACGACGACGTTGCGGTCGGTATGCCGAAGGCGACCGTGGACGGCAAGGCCAAGGCGGGGTATGTGAACGTGCTGTGGGGCAGCGCGAACGGGCCCGCCAAGTCCACCGTCGTCAGCCAGTCCACCGCCGGGGTGCCGGGCACCTCCGAGGCCGGCGACCTGTTCGGTACGGCGGTGGCCGTCGCCGACCTCAACGGCGACGGCTACGCCGACCTGGCCATCTCCGCCTCAGGCGAGTCCCTCACCAGCTCCACCACCGAGCACCACGGCACCGTCACGGTGGTCTGGGGCTCCGCGTCCGGCTTCACCAAGGGCGGCCTCACCGCCGCCAAGGGCGACTCGGAGTTCTCCCGGCTCGGCGGGAAGATCGCGGCCGGCGACTTCGACCACGACGGTGACCAGGACCTGGCCCTGAGCGCCTCCGGCGAGGAGGGCGGCAGCACGCGGATGCGTCCGGGCCCGTTCACCTCGGGCTCGCCGACCAGCACCCAGCTCATCGACGGGTACGCCTTCGGTGGCGCCCGTGCCCTGGCCGCCGGTGACTTCGACGGCAACGGCACGGACGACCTGGCGGTCACCTTCAAGGGCACGGAAAGCTCCGGCACCCGTGTCTACAGCCGTACCTCGGGCGCCTGGTCGACCACGTGGAGCACCGGCGACTACGGCAGCGCGATCGCCACCGGCGACTTCGACGGCGACCACACGTCGGACCTGGCCATCGGCCTGGTCCAGCCCAACCCGGAGGCCGACGGCACCTTCTGCGAGGACCGCCTCGGCGGTGCGATCGCGGTGGTCTACGGCAAGGAGGGCACCACCCTGGGCGGCAATGCCGCGTGCACCACGCAGTCCTCGCCGTATGTCGGCGGCACCGCCGAGGCCGAGGACGACTTCGGAGCGTCCCTGTCGGTGGCCAACCTCGACCGGGACACCGTCGATGAACTCATCGTCGGTGTCGGCCACGAGGCCGTCGGCTCGAATGCGAACGCGGGCTCGTACCTGTGGCTCGCCGCGAGCCACACCGGCGTGATGACCGGCCCCGCCTTCAGCCAGAACTCGACGGGCGTGCCCGGCACCGCCGAGACGGGCGACCTCTTCGGCGCGGCCGTCTCGGCCGGGGACTACAACGGCGACACCTATCCGGACATCGCGATCGGAGCCCCCGGCGAGAACAGCAAGTCGGGCGGCGTCTGGTTCCACCCGTCCCGTGAGGAGGGCACCCCGCCCCCGATCACCTCGGTGACCCCTGCTGGTCTGGGGCTCAACGGCGCGGTCGAGCACGGCGGTGTACTGGGCCTCTAGGCGACCAGGACCGGGTGCGGTACCGCGTTTCCGCACCCGGTCCGGTTTGGTACCCGGTCCGGTTCGGTTCCAGTGCCTGTCCGCCTGTCCGCCTGACCGACTGTCCGCCTGACCGACTGCCGACGCCGCGGCGCGTCAGTGCGGTGTGTCAGCACCCGCATCTGCAACCCCCGGCCGGAGAGTTCCTCCTGCGCGAGCAGTGCCGCGACTTGCACATGACGTAGCGGAAAGTGCTGGCATGTACCCCATGCACGCGAAAGATTTCCGCAACAAGCCCCTTTCCATTGGTGAGGTCGCCGAACTGACCTCCCTCACCCCCAGGACGATCCGCTACTACCACGAGATCGGCCTGGTGCCTGAGCCCGACCGGGACGGCGCGGGCAACCGGTCCTACCGCATGGAGGGGATCACCCGGCTGCTGTGGGTCCAGCGGATGACCGCGGCCGGGCTGAGCCTGGAGGCTGTCCGCGAGGCCGCCGAAGCCACCGACGACCAGCAGGTTCAGACACTCCTGACCGAGCTGGACCGCGTCCTTGCGGCCAAGGAGGAGCGACTGCGGCAGCAGCGGGCGGCGGTGGCCCGGCTCCGCGAACTCGGCAGCACCACCGGCCTGTTCACCCCCGAGGTGGCAGCCGTCTACAAGGCAGCCGGACTTGAGGTCCCCAGCAAGGAGGAGCAGGAGTTCATGCTCCTCCTGGAGGCGACCCACGGCACCGGCGCCGCGCTCGACATGGTGCGGGCCGAAGCCTTCCTGGAGACCCGCCCGGATCTCAAGGCGGAAGGCGCACGGCTGGCCTCGCTGTTCGACGAGCTGGCCGACGCCGACATCGATGACCCCCGCGTCGAGCGGTACGCCCAGGAGATGGCGGCGTACAACGCGGCGGTGGAGGCCGCGGAGGAGGCAGCCGGAGTGCACCCGACGGAGCCGGACCTCAGCGAGGCCGACGACCGGGGGATCATGCTCGGGTCCCAGGCCATGGGCGCTGCGACCGTCCAGCCGTCGCCCGCCCAGGCCCGTGCCGTGGAGCGCTACCTGGACCTCACGATGGCCGACTACTTGGAGAAGAACGGTCCGGATACGGAGTAGGTCGTCTTCTTCGGATCTCTGATCGCCGGTGCGGTGGTGTCGTTGACCCGGGGTGACGCCCCGCGGCTCGCGGACGGTGCGCCAGGGGGCTGGCGAATGACGGCTTGCGAACGTGCGGTTTGTGGCCTGCACTGGCCGAGAGGCCCACATCCGGTGGTCACAGACCACCGGATGTGGGCCTTGTGCGCTGACCAGAGGTGGTCAAGCGCAGTCGCCCACGGCGTTGTCGTGTGTGAGGGCACAGACGATGCGCTCGCCGTGTTGCGCGCCGTACTGCTGGGTGAGCGCATTGCGAAACTGCTTCCACTGCTGCCGGGACTCCGTGATGGCACCTTGCACGGCGCTGTTGAAGTTTCCAGCCACCTTGCCGCGGGCGGTAGTGGGAGCGCTGGTGGCCCCCGTAGCCGGGTCAATGAGGCCGTTGTCCTTACTGAGTTTGGAGTGCTCTATGCGCTTCGAGCAGCCCTTGAGCAGTGAGAAGCAACCGGTCGTCAGCTGTTGCGGAATCGCCGAGGGGCCGGGTGGCTGGGAAGCGGTGAGGTTGAGCAGCGGCGAGGGTGCTGAGCGGCCCAGGCCCGGAGGGTTGTCGAGTCCGGCCGGCCGAGCGGGGTCAATGCGGTCAGTCCAATTGCTGTGCGAGTAGAAGTCCTGGACTCCGTGCAGGGCGCGGCCGAAACCTTCGATGGCCTCGCACTTGTCCCGACCAGGCAGCCCCAATGTATAGGTGCAGTCCTTCTGTAGATCTACCTCGGAGGCTGGGACGCCGCCTTCAGCGTCGAGGGTGCCGCCAGCTGCGGTAACCCCCTCCCGTAATCGTTTCTGCAAGTGCGCTATGCAGTTTCGCAGTGTGTCGCTCGCCTGCCCTCGACTACGTGGGTAGCCCTTTACATCCAAGTAGTCCGCGTTGTCGCAGTGTGCAGTAGGGGTGAGGATCTCGTCGGAGTCTGGAGCGCCGACCGCTCCGAAAGTGCCGGTGTGGCCCGCGAGCTGGTCGATAGAACGTGGCTCGAAGCAGGCCCCGTCCGAGGAAGTGCCTGGCGGGCAGGACAGTGCCGCGCGTGTGATTCTCTCGTGCTCCGAGTTCTGGCCTAGCGTGTTGACCGTACCGAAGGCTCCCGCGGGCTGGGCGCCGAGCACCAGCAGGGCCTGGCTGGCGACGACGGCCGCGCCGATGGCGAGAAACTTGCGACACCGTTGATGACGCGTCGCCTTCCGTGACTCTCTTGCGGGTCTCACACACTCTCCTTGGTCATGGGTCAACGCAGCCGAGACGCGGCTGCTCACGGTCGCGTACCGCAGGAAGCTGCACGCGCGGATGCGGTGAAATATGGCGAACACGCCGCGGCGAATGCGTCGCATGCGGGATGGGCCGCACCAAGACAGGCCGTTGCCTGACGTGATGGAACGCGGTGCCCGGCAACGCGACTGCCATGCAGTCTGTGCCGGCGCACGCATCGGGGATGACTCGTAGGCCGCGGCGCAGGGGGCGACAGAAGTTCCTGGCCGCCATCAAGATCGAATCAAATGATGGCAATTGAGGAATTTTCCACCTGCACAAGGACGCTTGGGTGAGGGCTTCATGCTCCTGGCCGCCACGGACCAGAGCAGCGCGCGGCGCTCGCCGCTACGGGGATAAAAGATGAGAAGGTGAGAGATTCGAAGGAGTTCGAGCTTCGGTAGCCGGTGGTTGCCCACGGGGGCGCGCAGGGTGGGCTGGAAGAGGAGATACGCAATGCGAGTGCTCTTGGCCGAAGATATGCAGCTCCTGCGCGGCTCGTTGGCGAGTCTGCTGCGGCAGGAAGCGGACGTCGAGGTCGTGGCGGAGTTAGAGCGTGGGGACGAGATAGTGCCGACCGCACTGCGCACCGAACCAGATCTCGCGCTCATCGATATCGGCCTACCTGGCATGGACGGACTCACTGCGGCTGCCCAGTTGCACGAACGCCTGCCGTCATGCCGATGTCTCATCGTCACGAGCCTGGGCCAGCCCGGGAACATCCGGCGTGCTTTGGAGGCACATGCCACGGGATTCCTGCTGAAGGACACCCCGCCGGACCAACTCATCCTGGCTATCCGGAAAGTCGCGAGAGGCGAGCGGGTCATCGATTCGGAGTTGGCGGCGTCAGCGTTGGAAAGCGCTCCGAATCCCTTCACCCCGCGAGAGGCCGAGGTCCTACGACAGGCGGCCGAAGGTGCGCGGCCCCAAGAAATCGCCAAACGGCTGCACCTGGAGCTCAGTACCGTACGGAACCACCTGTCGAGGGTCGTCACCAAGTCAGGCGCCAGAAATCGCGTCGACGCCATCCGGATCGCCCTGCACGAAGGATGGATCTGATGTCTTCCAAGGGAGCAGGCGTCCTTGGGCCAGAGAGGCGCCGTCGGAGCCGGTCATGACGGTGGCCGGATAGTCAGCCGGTAGGCGGGCCTCCAGCCGGAACTCTTCTACCCGGGCAGTTGCTGGGCGTGAGACGAGCAGGCTTCCGCCTAGGAGGGCGACGCGCTCGGACAGGTTCCGCAACCCGCTCGATTCGGAGGGCTCGCCGCCCCGTGCGGGATGAGGGCGATCGTTGACGACGATGAGCCGGGTAGTGCCCTTGTGCTGGGTGATCCGTACGGCGCAGTGACGCGCCGTACTGTGACGCACGACATTGGTCACTGCTTCCCTGAGCACCGCCGCCAGAGTGCTGCCGGAGCCTTGTGACAGTGCGACCCCGTAGTGCGAGAAGTGGGGCGTTATGCCGGCCGCCTGGAGTGTTGACCGGGCAGAGACCAGCTCCGACTCCAAGGAGAGGTGGCGGTATCCATGGGCGACCTTACGTACTTCAGCGTGCGTCTGTCGGATGGCCTTGATGAGCTCGGTGACCTCAATGCGGGCGGCCCTCGGGTCCTGAGCGAGCAACCGGTGGGTCAGCTCAGCCCTGATCGAAGCGCTGGAAAGCGTATGGCCCACCAGATCGTGGAGGTCGCGTGCGAACCGCAACCGCTCCTGGGTGACGGCTAACTGTGCCAGATCCATACGCAAGGCGTGGACCTCGCGGAGCTGACTGGCCAGTCGGACCACGGCGAACAGTGTCAATCCGATCAACGCGCTGATCACCTGCCCGTCCAGCGCGCAGTGTGCGTCGTGGGTGACTCCGTACACCAGCAGTGGGTTGGTGACGGTCACACAGCCGGCCAAGAGCCAGGCGGCCCGGCCGTGCGCGCTGAAAAGGAGGGAGCCAACGAAAAACCCCGGCACGCCGTTCCACAGCTCTCCGACAAGGAGATGAGGGAGGTGAGACAGCAGACCCTGCACCGTTAGGGCAAAACGCCCCCAGCGTAGCTGATGGCCGCGCAGGACACAGGTGCTGACGTGTACCTGTACTCCGATAAGCACTGCCACTACGATTCCACTGAGGATGACGGTGACGGTACTCACGGGCGCTCTGGCGATATGTAAAAGGACCACGCCAAGGAAGCCGACGGAAATGGCTGTAACGATAGCCAGAGCCAATGCCTGCGCTCGTGGTGGTGTACTGATCTCAGTGCCGAACTTCGCTTTTGCGTCCCCCATGAAACCCCTCCGAAGTGAGCGTGTTTCCGCTGTCCATGCAGCTGCTGGCTCCGGGGAGGCGCGCCGGATGTCTCCTGAGGCTGGCGCGCCTCCTGCAAGGCTGCCAACGCTGTTGCGAAGACGTTCGCGCCCTCGCGAAGACCGGCGGCAATCATAAGGAATCACGCTTCGAGGCATGACCCGTTATTTTTGGCCAACCTGCCTGGGATTGGATTCGGTGCTTGCGTAAGCGAGCCTGAAGTGGCTTTTTGCGGATCTCTGGATTCCGGTTTTGCGATGCGATCTGCCATCTCCAGGCTCTGGCTGGATTTACGCGGGCGCCGTTCCTGTGCCCGACTGTGAAGTATTACCGGGGGATTTCAGGAGTTTCTCTCTCGCCATGAGATAGCTCGCCAGGCAAGATTCGTGATGTGCCCACCAAGAACGCGGGGCGCCGACTGGGCTTCTCCGGCCCACTACGCCTGGGGAACCGGCAGACAGCAGAGGGGTATTCGATGGACAAGCGCTATGAGAATTACTGCATGGCCGACCCAGTCTTCTTCGAAGCCCCCGGCCGGTCTGGCAACGGCGCAAGCAGTACCGATTTCGAGGTGTCCGGCCGTCCCGTTCCCGAAGGGTGGCGGCAGCATCGAGGGGACATGTGGCTCGAGCTTCACCCCCTTGGTGAGCACATGGTGGAACAGGGGTGGAAGGTGCACGCCTCGGGTACCACGGACAACGCCGAACGCATCATTGAGACGGTGTGGGACTACTGCGTCCCCCGTCGCTACGGTTTCAAGTTTCTGCCCAGCAGGCACGCCTTCCTAGGTCAGAATGGTAAGTACGCTCCGCGGGGTGCGAGCGGCAAGCTCGTCACGATCTACCCTCGTGACGAGGCGGAGTTGACCGATGTGCTGACTGGTCTCGCCGCTCTCCTGGCGGGCGAGCCTGGCCCGTACATCCTCAGCGATGCGCGCTATGAAGCCGGACCGCTCTATGTGCGTTACGGAGGGTTCCGAAAGCGGGAGATCCTGCTGGAGAGCGGTGACGTCGTCCCCGCCATGCAGCGGCCGGACGGCGAGCTCGTACCGGATATACGTAGGCCGACCTTCGAGGTGCCTGAGTGGGTGACCCCGCCAGACATCCTGAAGAAGAGCATCGAGGCACGCACCGTGCCCTCGGAAGATACTTTCCCGTACCAGATCCTCAAGCCGCTCCATTTCTCCAATGGCGGTGGAATCTATGTGGCCAAGCGCCTCTCCGATGGACTCCAGGTTGTTCTGAAGGAAGCCCGGCCGCATGCGGCGCTCGATATGGAGGCAGCCGACGCTGTAACCCGGCTCCTTCGCGAGCGGGATACCTTGATCAAGCTCGACGGGGTGCAGGGGCTGCCGCGGCTTCATGAGCACTTCACTGCCTGGGATCACCACTTCCTGGCCATTGAGTACTTCGACGGCGAGCGGCTGAGTTCCAAGGAGGCTCAGACCTATCCGTTGCTCGGCGCGGACGTGGACGAGGAGCAGAAGACGGCCTACACCCAGTGGGCCATGGATATCTGCCGACAGGTGGAGACACTGCTCGGTGAGATCCACGGCCGGGGCGTGGTGTACGGCGACCTGCACCCGCACAACATTCTGGTGCTTGAGGACGGCCGGGCAGTGCTCGTAGACTTCGAGACCTCGTCCTTCGACACCGAGGGCTTCCAACAGGCCATGGCCGCCCCGGGTTTCGCGGCGCCTCGTGAATACCGCGGTACAAGGGTCGACATCTACGCGCTGGCGATTCTGCGCCTTTGGCTCTTCATGCCCCTCGTTCCGGTTTTCACGCTGGACCGGGAGAAGATCCACGACCTGATCGACGCGATGCGGGAGAACTTCCCCGTACCGGCAGAGTATGTCGAGGCCATCCGCAGCGGCCTGGGGACGTCCATGCCCAGGACCAAGGCGGCTGAAGCGGGCATCGGCCGTCCTCAGGTGCAGATCCAGGGCGAGGCCACCGACTGGCCGCGGCTGCTGGACTCCATAGCGGCGGCGATCAAAGCCAGTGCAACACCCGAGCGGGAGGACCGGCTTTTCCCCGGCGACGTACGACAGTTCTCACACGTAGGCGAGACCTTCGCGTTTGGCGCGGCAGGCGTGCTGTACGCGCTGCGAGAAAGCGGCTATGAGATCCCCGATGGGGCGGATGAGTGGCTGTTGTCCGCCGTCGAGCGCAGCAGCACCAACCAACCGGGATTCTTCGACGGCCTCCACGGAGTGGCCCACACACTCCAGAAAATCGGCCGTGAGGAGGAAGCCCTGCAACTGATCGAGCAGATTGACTCCACACTCGACCAGTTAACCAACCCGAATCTGTTCGGCGGCCTGTCGGGTATAGGGCTGAATCTTCTGCACTTCGCCGACGTCACAGGTGACAGCACGATGCATGGCCGTGCCACACAACTGGCCGAGCGAGTAGCCGAATCGGTTGTCACCGGTAGCTTCCCGCGTGCTGCCGGTGCCCGCTCCGGAGCGGAACTCGGACTGGTCCGCAAGTCGATGGGACCGGCTGGCCTCATGCACGGCTGGTCTGGGCCCGCGCTCCTGATGTTGCGGATGTACGAGCACACCGGTGACAGCTTATGGCTGGACGCGGCATTCAAGGCGTCCCACCTGGACCTGGACCGCTGCCGGGTTTCGAGCTTCAACACCTTGAACGTTGACGAGGGATGGCGGCTCAATCCGTATATCGAGGCTGGCGCCGCAGGAGTCGCCGTCGTTGGCTCGGAGCTGCTGCGTCATCGCGAGGACGGTCGGCTGTTGGATGTCCTCGAAGCGGCACGCAACACCTGCGCCGGCGGTTTCTTCGTACAGCCTTCCCTCTGGAACGGCCGCGTCGGCCAGATGGTGGCCCTGCAGCACATCACGGGTCCCAGCGATCCCGAGACGGTCCAGGTCACCCGACGCCATCTCGACCGACTGTCCTGGTATCAGCTCGGGCTTCACGGAGAGGCCGTCTTCCCCGGCTTCCAGCTGATGCGGATTTCAATGGACTACGCGACTGGAAACGCGGGCATTCTCCTCGGCCTCAAGAGTGCGCTGAGCGGTACCGCGAGTTTCCTCCCATTCCTCCGTCCGGACCACCACGCGTCCTGACGGCGGGTTAACACCCATCATGAGGCCGTCTTGGCCCCATACCATTAAAGGAGCATTGCTATGGCGAACATTCTTGACCTGCAGTCCCTGGAGCTTCGTGACGAGGACGTCGTTGCCCTGGGTTCCGGCCAGAGCCAGCACTGCAACGACACCAGCGGCATCAGCGTCTTCTGCTGATCGGCTGACTGAGATCGGATCAGTGCGGGGCGGCGCAAGCCGCCCCGCACGTCGTTTCCGACCGCGACGGTCGGCCGCAGACTCCGCGGTACCTGAAAGGAGAGGCGATGGACGACAGCCAGCAGCGCCCACGTGATCAGGCTCCGGGCACGTGGCGCCGAATCGCAGAGTGCGCGGCGCCGTTTCGCGGCCGCCTCATGGGTTTCCTTTTCCTCGTACTGCTGGAGTCGGCGCTGATCATTCTGCCGGCACTCCTTACCCAACGTATCGTTGACGAGGGGGTGTTGCGGCACGACAAGGGACGAATTATCGAATTGGTCCTGCTGCTCGTAGTGTTGGCGACCGTCACTGTCGGGGTGACCTTTCTAGAGCGGCGTTTGGCCGTTGGCATCGGCGAGGGCATGACCTTCAATCTGAGGCGGCGTGCCTTTGCCCATGTGCAACGTATGCCCGTCTCCTTCTTCACCCGGGTGCCGACTGGGAGCCTCGTTACTCGTCTCGACTCCGATGTCCTTGGGGCCCAAAGGGCATTTACCACCACCGCGTCCACGCTGCTGTCGAACCTGGTAGCGGCCGTCGCGGTGGCGGCCACCCTGGTTTTCCTGTCCTGGCAGATCACCGTGCTAGCTGCGGTATTGGTGCCCGCGTGCCTGCTGCCGGCTCGGGTTCTCAACAGGCGTCTGCACACGCTGAACCGGAGACAGCTGACCGACAACGCCGCGCTCGTGAGCTTCATGACCGAACGGTTCAGTGGCCAGGGGGCTGTTCTTACCAAGCTCTACGGCCGAACCGAGGCCGAGGCCAGGCACTTCGAGCGCCGGGGCAGTCGGCTGCGCGATGCCGGTATACGGCTGACCGCTACCAATGCCCTGCTCGCGCTCACCGTCTCATGGCTGGCGACCATGGGAACCGCCGCGGTCTATCTGGCAGGTGGGCTCTTGGCGGTCGACGGTGGCATCACCGTGGGCACGCTCATGGCCGTGGTCACTCTGATGGCTCGCCTCTATGGACCTATCACCTCTCTCTCCCAGGCTCGCGCCGAGGTCACCGCCGCGGTTGTCAGCTTCGAGCGCATCTTTGAGGTTCTGGACCTTGTTCCCGACATCCAGGACAGCCCCACGGCCATGGCACTGCCTCCAGAGGCGGCGTCCATCACTTTCGAGAACGTCCGCTTCCGTCATCATGCGTCGCCAGGTTCCAGCCTCGTTTCGCTCGGCAAGGAGACACCGACCGGTGGAGCGGAACGGGACATTCTCCGGGGCATCGATCTGCACGTCGAGGCCGGCCAGACCCTCGCCGTGGTCGGCCCGTCGGGCGCGGGCAAGTCGACTCTGGTCAATCTTGTGTGCCGGCTGTACGACCCGGTGAGTGGCACGGTTCGCATCGGCCGGCACGACCTGCGCACCGTCACCCAGGAGTCATTGCGGGATGGGATCGGAGTGGTGGCCCAGGACAGTCACTTCTTCCACGACACGCTGCGGGCCAACCTGACTTACGCGCTCCCCGACGCCACCGATGAGGCATGTGAACGCGCCTGCCGGGACGCCATGGTCTGGGACACCGTGCAGCGCTTGCCCGAGGGCTTGGACACCGTGGTCGGTGACGGCGGGCATCACCTCTCGGGGGGTGAGCGGCAACGGCTCGCGATTGCCCGGTTATTGCTGAAGGATCCGAGGATCGTGGTGCTTGACGAGGCGACTGCCCATCTCGACTCGGAGTCGGAGGAAAGGGTCCAGCAGGCCCTGGCGCGAGCCTTGCAAGGTCGCACAGCGCTGATTGTGGCGCACCGTCTGTCCACCGTGCGGGGGGCCGACCGGATTGTTGTGCTGCGAGATGGCGGCGTGGCCGAGAGCGGCAGCCACAAGGAGCTGCTGGCGGCTGACGGGCACTATGCCTCGCTATGCCGCGCGCAGTTCGGCGACAGTGTGGCTGAAGCCGGACGCGCGGTCGGCATCACCGCTTGAGATACGCCAGAACGGCCAGCACTCGTCGGTGATCCGTGCCGGTCGCGTGCAACCCGAGCTTGTCGAAGATGTTCCCGATGTGCTTCGCGACCGCGGCCTGGGTGATGGTGAGCTCATGAGCGATCGCAGCGTTGGCGCGCCCCTCGGCCATCAGGGCGAGCACCTCCGTTTCGCGAGGGGTGAGCGCCTGTATGGAGGACCGACCGTGGCGCCGCCCCAGCAGTCGGCGGACGATCTCTGGGTCGATGACGGTCTCGCCGGCGGCTACCCGCCGTACTGAATCGAGGAAGTCGAGAACATCTCCGATGCGGTCTTTGAGGAGATAGCCGGCACCCGCATCGCCCGTCTCCAGCAGTTCGGCGGCGTAGTCGGCCTCTAGGTACTGCGACAGCATGAGCACGGCGAGGCCCTGGTGCTCCTGCCGCAACGTCACGGCAGCCTGTATTCCCTCGTCCTTGAACCCAGGCGGCAGGCGAATGTCGATCAGTGCCAGATCGGGCATGTGGTCGCGCACCGCTGCCAGCAGCGAGGGTGCGTTGTCCACTGCCGCCACTACTTCGTGGCCGAACTTCATGAGGATCTGCACCAGACCCTCCCGCAGTAGGGCGGAATCCTCGGCAATCACGATGCGCATGGAATCTCCACATGCAAGCGGGTCGGTCCGCCGTCCGGACTCGACACATGAACGGATCCCTCAAAGGCGGCCACACGGTCGGCCAGGCCCAGAAGGCCGCTGCCGGCCTCAGCATCGGCGCCTCCGACGCCGTTGTCGTACACCTCCAAGACCAGCCGCGGCCCTGCGCGGTGCAGAGAAAGCCGTGCCTCGGTCGCGCCGCTGTGCTTGACGACATTGGTCAGTGCCTCGCAGGCCACGAAGTACGTTGCCGCTTCCACCGCTTCCGGCGGGCGCGTTCGCATGTCGTCCAGGTCGATCCTCGCCTCAGTGGGCACGACGCAGTCCTCGGTCAGAGCGGTGAGGGCGGTTGGCAGCCCGCGGTCGGTGAGAGCCGCAGGGTAGATGCCATGGACCAGGTCCCGCAGCTCGTTGAGGGTGGTACGGGCCTCCTGGTACGCCTTGTCGACCAGTTGCCGGGCCTCCGGATCGCTGTCGGCAAGCTCCAGACGGGCCAGACCCAAGGACATGATCAGTGCGGTGAGCCGTTGCTGTGCCCCGTCGTGCAGATCTCGCTCGATCCGGCGGCGTTCCGCGTCGAATGCGTCCAGAATGCGGGCCCTGGAGCTTACTAACTGTCCTATTTGTTCGTCTCGGTCCGGTGACGCGGAGCTGCTTCCCTTGGTCAGCAAGTTCGTAGCGATACGAGCCCGAAGGTCCGCATATCTGGTGAGCACCAGGAAGACGACAACCAGCGCTATGGCTCCACACGGCACCAGAACCAGCGCCTGGAGGCCCGTACGGGCCTCGAATACGGCCACCCGCAGCTCGCCATCGCGTGTGAAGCCGCGCAGTAGTGGAGCCGCTAGAAGGCTGACGGACATCAGCAGACTGCCCGCAACCAGGGCGAAGTCGGCGATGGCCACCGCACAGTGGGCCGCCGCGTAACCGAGCTCCCACCATGTCGCGGGCTCCCTGAGCCGCCGCCATGCCCAAGTAAGCGCCCCGCCGTCCTCTTGTGTATGCGGTGCGTGGGGCGTGGGCACCCTTCGGCCCGTGAACAGACGGAGTCGGGCCCGTTCCACCGCCCCAAGCGGGATGCCGGAGAGCGCCGCAGCGGAAAGCAGCGGGATGCCGATGAGAAACAGGGCGGTCGCTGCGCCGAGCGCCACCGTAGGGAGCCAGGCCACCAGCCAGGGCAGTGCCACCGGAAAGCCACCAGCCAGGTACAGTGCCGACCGGCCCAGCCGCTTTGACTTCTGGCCCAGCAGCGCGCATATCGCGGCGCTACGCTCCTGTACCTGCAGCCTCACTGTCCCCCTTCGGCGCCGCTTGCCCGCCCCGGCCGTGAAACACGGGTAGATCCAGCACTACCCCCGTATTCCACCACGCTCCACTGACGTCGATCTCCGTCAGGGATTGAATAGGGCCATGAAGACGACGCCACCGACCTCCATCGACTACCGGCCCGTTACGGGTGAACATATGGCCGTCCGTTTGTGCTCCTTACGCAAGGTGCACGGTAAGGGGGCGGGTGCGGTAACCGCCCTGCACGGTATTGACCACGGCTTCCCTGCAGGCACGTTCACCGCCGTGATGGGACCCTCGGGGTCGGGTAAATCGACGCTGATGCACTGTGCGGCCGGGCTGGAGCGCCCCACCGCGGGGACCGTCGCCCTCGGCGGCCGGGAGCTGGGCGAGCTGTCCGAGCGGCAGTTGACGCTGCTGCGCCGAGACCGCGTCGGCTTCGTCTTCCAGGACTTCCACCTCATCCCCGCGCTGAGCGTCGCCGCCAACGTGGAGTTGCCGCTGCGCTTGGCCGGCCGCCGGCCCGACGCGCACCACCTGGACGACCTATTGGCGCGAGTGGGTCTGAACGACCGCCGCCGCCACCGGCCCGGTCAGCTCTCGGGCGGCCAGCGGCAGCGCGTCGCTCTCGCCCGCGCACTGATCACGCGGCCCGAGGTGGTCTTCGCCGACGAGCCGACCGGTGCGCTGGACCGGGCCTCCGGCCGCGAGGTGCTTGCGTTGCTCCGCGGAGCCGTCGACGATCTGGGGGCTACCGTCGTCATGGTGACCCACGACCCGCAGGCGGCAGCCTGGGCCGATGAGGTGCTGCTGCTCGCCGACGGGCGGCTGGTCGACCGGCTGGCCGGGCCCGAGGCCGCCACGGCAGAGACGATTGCGGCTCGCCTGGCCACCCTGGGAGTGTGAACGGTCGTGCTCTCTCTTGTCCTTGCCTCCGTCCGCACTCGCATGGGGCAGTACGTGGGCGTCCTCCTCGTCTCCGCCATGAGCGCGGGGCTGCTGACCCTGCTGGCCTCCGTCCTGGACAACGTCCACCGCGCCGACCCGGGGCACCGCGCCGAGCGGTCGGCGCAATCGCTGCTCGGCCTGATCGGCGGCACCTCCGGCTTTGCCACCCTGCTACTGGTCGCCAACACACTGGCCCTGGTGGCCCAGCAGCGGCGCACGGAGATCGGGGCGCTGCGGGTCATCGGAGCGACCACGGGGCAGGTCCGGGCCCAGATCGTGAGCGAGGCCGCGGTGGTCGCCGCGCTGGGCGGCGTGGTGGGTGCGGCCGGCGGAACCGCCGCCCTTGGCCCTGTACTTGACTGGCTCATCGACCACCACGTTCTGCCGAGCGGACCCCAACCCGACTTCTCGCCCGTCGGCTTCGCGGTCGGGCTGCTCTCCACCATCGTGATCGCCATCCCGGCGGCGCTGGCGGCGGTACGCGGTCCGTTGCGCACCGGCCCGGTCGCCGTCCTCCGGGAAGCCGCAGCCGAGCGCCGCACGCCGGCTATCGGGCGCGCGATCGCTGCAGTCGCCATGCTGCTCCTGGCCTGGGCGGTCTGGGACCGCTACGGCCGCAAGAGTGGCGCACACGAAGCACTCAACGGTGCGATGGCCCTGTGCCTGACCCTGCTCGTCGCGGCCTGGCTGTTGCTTCCGCTCGTGGTGCGCCCGGTGGCCGCGCTGAGCGCCCTGCCCGGACGGCTGCTGTCCCGCTGTACGGGTCGTCTGGCGGCGGCGAACAGCGCGGCGGCGGGACGGCGGGTGGCGGCCATGGCAGGTCCGGTGCTGCTGGCGGCCGGGCTCAGCACCATGCTGCTGTGCGGCAACGCCGTATCACATGCGACCGTCACCGCGCAGAACGCGCTCCAGCAGGAGAACAACGACGTGGGCATGCGCATCCTCATGACCCCTTTGATCGTCTGCGCAGCCCTGGGCATCCTCAACACCCTGTTGCTGGCCACCCGTCAGCGCCGCCGGGAGTTCGCGGCGCTGCGGTTGGCCGGGAGCACGCGGGCGCAGCTGCTGCGCATGCTGGGCTGGGAGTCTGTCGTCGTGGTGCTCAGCGGGTTGTTGGCGGCCGGATTGGTCATCGTGGTTTTCCTGGCCGGGCTGTCGAAGCGGATCGCGCCCTATCTCACGGAGGTACCTGCCGTGTTGCCCTGGGCAGACATGGCTCAAGTGGCGGCGGGCTGCGCCGGATTGGGAATGCTGGGGGTACTCGTCCCCGGTGTTCTGGTGCTGCGGGTAAACGCTGTACGCGCGGTGGAGTAGCGGCTGCCACACCAGGAAATGCACTGACCTGGCCCTGACCGGCGAAGATGCCGCAGTCGGGGCTGGTGTGCCCGGTTGGATTTCTGCCCTTTGTCGACCGTATGGCACGGAGAGTTGGATTTCTGCCTGCCTCCGTTCGATCGCGCACCGGCCGACAGGATTTCGGTCGGCCGGTTGTGGCGGGGCACGAGTCAGCGTGGTGAAGTCACTGAGTCATGACGTGCAGCGCAGATATGGACGCGTCGACGATGCCGTCCCACAGTGGCGACGCCAGAAAGCCACTGTCGGGGCTCCGGGCGCTCACGGCGTCGAGGATCTCGTTGAGTCGGTCGGCCAGCACTTGCATCGCTTCTGCTTCGCGCGTGGAGGCCGGCGTCCTACCGACTGCTGCGTTCGGGTCATCCAGGACAGTCGTGTCGTCCAGGACGTTTACTCTTAGGGTGAAATCGTCAAAATATTCCGGATTCGGGTAATTCCGTTCGATCCGGAAGTGTTTTGATATTCGGGATCCGAGAATGCCCGAAGGGTCAATACTGCTCGGTATCGGCTTCCCGTTCCTGCCTGTAATTTCGCCACCGGAATTGATCACTACGTGATCGACCTGCTGATATATTTGCGGGTTGTTCGGATTGCCTTCCCCGACCCTGATGCCGTTGCCCTTTCCGTCGTTCCAGCGAGTTGGGGCAGGCCGGCGCATGAGCTGCGTCTCGCCCGTCGTCGGGAAGGCCGCGCCCCCTCTGAGCCGACTCCGAACGGGTCGACTGGGGCCGACCCGCGCCATGCCGGCCCCAGCCGCTGTTGTTCGGTAGGGGCATCCGTCTCCCATCGGCAAGATCCCCGTGTGCCTTGCCGCACACCAATCCCCTTGTGATGCAAGGGAGGTAAGACATTGAGGCATCCTGAGGTACCGGCGCTGCGGGCGACGGCGCTCGGTCGGCCAGGACGCCGTGCGCTCGACCGCCCTGCGGTGGCGCCCCGGCCTCGAATCCGATCGGTTCTCGAGACACCGAGGCCAACCCCTTGACCTCGGTGGCCCCGGCCACTAATTTGCGGTAGACGTCGACCCATAACTACCGAAAGGAGGCGACCAGCGGATGAACACCAGCTCTGATCTTGGTCGTCTCGCCCAGAGCACGGTCTGGGTTCCGGGTCGGATCGCGCACGGCTGCTGAGCACGCCGTTTTGATGTGCCCGTTCGTGGCACGTTTTGGGTTTCCTCTCACCATCTCCCGGCACGTCGCTGTTGCGCGCCGTTTTGCGCCCGCTCCTCGCATGTGGCGCGTCTGAACACAGAAAGCTGCCTGAAATTGGCGAACATGATGAATCGACCGATCGCGCACCGAAAGGAAGGCCTGTCATGGTAGCGGCGCGGATCACGGTCAACGGGAAAGAAACTCCGATTTCACCGGCTGCGCCCCACACCACAGTGCTGGATTTTCTGCGCGAGCGTGGCCTCACCGGTACCAAGGAGGGCTGCGCCGAGGGTGAATGCGGCGCCTGTTCGGTCCTGGTGGCCCGTCCCGGGGTGAACAAGCCCACCGACTGGGTGGCGGTCAACGCCTGCCTGGTCCCGGCCGCGGCGCTCGACGGTCAGGAGATCATCACCTCCGAGGGCCTCGCCACCGCCGGTGAACCCGGCACGCCGCCCACCCTGCACCCGGTGCAGGAGGAGATGGCGGCCCGCGGCGGCTCCCAGTGCGGTTACTGCACGCCGGGATTCATCTGCAGCATGGCCTCCGAGTACTACCGGCCGGACCGCTGCGAGCACGGCAACCCGCTGGAGGACGGCGAGGCCGACGCCGAGCACGGTCCGAACGGCTTCGATCTGCACTCGCTGAGCGGAAACCTGTGCCGCTGCACCGGCTACCGCCCGATTCGCGATGCCGCGTTCGCCGTCGGTGCGCCCACCGACGAGGACCCCCTCGCCCAGCGCCGCGACGCGGAGCCGCCCGCACCGGTTGCCACCGAGTACACCCAGGACGACAGCACGTTCCTGCGGAAGAACACCCTCGCCGAAACGCTGCAGCTGCTGCGCGAGCGGCCCGACGCGGTGGTCGTCGCCGGCTCCACCGACTTCGGCGTCGAGGTCAACATCCGCTCCCGCAGGGCGGATTGTGTCGTCGCCATCGACCGGCTGGCCGAACTGCGCGAGCTGCGCGTCGAGTCCGACTACATCGAGATCGGGGCGGCGCTGACGCTCACCGAGATCGAGCGTCGCCTCGACGGCGATGTCCCGCTGCTCGCGGAGCTGTTCCCGCAGTTCGCCTCCCGGCTCATCCGCAACGGTGCGACCTTCGGCGGCAACCTGGGTACCGGCTCGCCCATCGGTGACAGCCCGCCGGTGCTGCTCGCCCTGGAGGCGTCGCTGGTGCTCGCCGACGCCGACGGTGAGCGTGTGGTTCCCCTGGCGGACTACTTCACCGGCTACCGGCAGAGCGTGCGCCGTCCCGACGAGCTGATCCGTGCGGTGCGCATCCCGCTGCCGCTGTCGCCGGTCACGTCCTTCCACAAGATCGCCAAGCGGCGCTTCGACGACATCTCCAGCGTGGCCGTCGGTTTCGCGCTCGACATCGAGGACGGGATCGTCCGCAAGGCGCGCATCGGTCTGGGCGGCGTGGCCGCCACCCCGATCCGCGCGCTCGCCACCGAGGCGGCCCTTGAGGGCAAGCCGTGGTCGACGGAGACCGTCGAGGCCGCGGCCCGGGTGCTGCGGGGCGAGGGCACACCGATGAGCGATCATCGCGCCAGCTCCCTCTACCGCTCCGCGATGCTCGGCCAGAGCCTGCTGAAGCTGCACGCACAGACCACAGAGGCGGTGTCGTCATGAGTCATCTGTCCGAGCTCCCCGAAAAGCCTGTCGTCGGCGTCTCGATGCCGCACGAGAGCGCTTTCCAGCACGTCACCGGCACCGCGCTCTACACCGACGACCTGGTCCAGCGCACCAAGGACGTGCTGCACGCGTACCCGGTCCAGGTCATGAAGGCCCGCGGCCGGATCACCGCGCTGCGCACCGAGCCCGCGCTCGCCGTGCCCGGCGTGGTCCGCGTGCTGACCGGTGCCGACGTGCCCGGCGTCAACGATGCCGGCATGAAGCATGACGAACCGCTGTTCCCCGACGAGGTCATGTTCCACGGCCACGCGGTCGCCTGGGTGCTCGGCGAGACCCTGGAGGCGGCCCGGCTCGGTGCGGCGGCCGTCGAGGTGGACCTTGAGGAACTGCCCTCCCTGATCACACTCCAGGACGCGATGGAGGCGGGCAGCTATCACGGGGCCCAGCCCTTGATGGTGCACGGCGACATCGACGCGGGCTTCGCCGACTCCGCGCACGTGATCACCGGCGAGTTCCAGTTCGCCGGCCAGGAGCACTTCTACCTGGAGACGCACGCGGCGCTGGCCCTGATCGACGAAAACGACCAGGTGTTCATCCAGAGCAGCACCCAGCACCCGTCCGAGACACAGGAAATCGTCTCCCACGTGCTCGGCGTGCCCTCCCACGAGATCACCGTGCAGTGCCTGCGGATGGGCGGCGGCTTCGGCGGCAAGGAGATGCAGCCGCACGGGTTCGCGGCCGTCGCCGCGCTCGGCGCCAAGCTGACCGGTCGGCCGGTCCGGTTCCGCCTCAACCGGACCCAGGACCTGACCATGTCCGGCAAGCGGCACGGGTTCCACGCCACGTGGAAGATCGGCTTCGACGCCGACGGTCGTATCCAGGCCCTGGACGCCACCTTGGTGGCGGACGGCGGCTGGAGCCTGGACCTCTCCGAGCCGGTGCTGGCCCGAGCGCTGTGCCACATCGACAACACCTACTGGATTCCCAACGCGCGCGTCGCCGGTCGCATCGCCAAGACCAACACGGTCTCCAACACCGCCTTCCGCGGCTTCGGCGGACCGCAGGGCATGCTGGTGATCGAGGACATCCTGGGCCGCTGCGCGCCCCAGCTCGGCCTGGACCCCATGGAGCTGCGGGAACGCAACTTCTACCAGCCGGGCCAGGGCCAGACGACGCCGTACGGACAGCCGATCACGCAGGCCGAACGGATCTCCACCGTGTGGCAGCAGGTGCAGAGCGACGCCGGCATCGCCGATCGCAAGCGTGAGATCGCCGCCTTCAACGCCGCGCACCCGAACACCAAGCGGGCCCTTGCGATCACGGGCATCAAGTTCGGCATCTCGTTCAACCTCACCGCCTTCAACCAGGGCGGCGCGCTGGTGCTGATCTACAAGGACGGCTCCGTCCTGATCAACCACGGCGGCACCGAGATGGGCCAGGGCCTGCACACCAAGATGATGCAGGTGGCCGCGACCACGCTGGGCATCCCGCTGCACAAGGTCCGCCTCGCCCCGACGCGTACCGACAAGGTGCCCAACACCTCCGCCACCGCCGCCAGTTCCGGGGCGGACCTCAACGGTGGGGCGATCAAGAACGCCTGTGAGCAGCTGCGCGAGCGGCTGCTGCAGGTGGCCGGCTCCCAGCTGGGTGCGAACGCCTCGGACGTGCGCATCGTCGAGGGCGTTGCGCGCAGCCTCGGCAGCGACAAGGAGCTGGCCTGGGACGACCTGGTGCGCACCGCGTACTTCCAGCGAGTCCAGCTGTCGGCGGCCGGTTACTACCGGACCGAGGGTCTGCACTGGGACGTGAAGACGTTCAGGGGCTCGCCTTTCAAGTACTTCGCCCATGGCGCCGCCGCGACCGAGGTGGAGGTCGACGGCTTCACCGGCGCCTACCGCATCCGTCGGGTGGACATCGTGCACGACGTCGGCGACAGCCTGTCCCCGATGATCGACATCGGCCAGGTCGAGGGCGGTTTCGTGCAGGGCGCGGGCTGGCTGACGCTTGAGGACCTGCGCTGGGACGCCACGGACGGGCCGAACCGCGGCCGGCTGCTGACCCAGGCGGCGAGCACCTACAAGCTGCCGAGCTTCTCGGAGATGCCCGAGGAGTTTAACGTCACGCTGCTGGAGAACGCCACCGAGGAGGGCGCGGTCTACGGGTCCAAGGCGGTGGGTGAGCCTCCGCTGATGCTGGCGTTCTCGGTGCGCGAAGCGCTGCGGCAGGCCGCCGCCGAGTTCGGGCCGAGCGGGGTCGAAGTCGAGTTGGCCTCGCCCGCGACGCCGGAGGCGGTGTTCTGGGCGATCGAGGCGGCTCGCCAGGTCGATGGGTCCCGGAACGGTCACGCCGGCAATGGGTCTGCCACCAACGGCCACCCCGGAAACGGGGCCGCCAAGGGCAAGATCCGAACCGCCGCAGAAGCGTTGAGTGGTGCCTGACATGGCGTGGGTCGCCGCGGTCGCACGGTTGCGAGCACGTCGGGAGTCCGGCGTGCTGGTGACCGTCGCGACCGTGCGCGGCCATGCCCCGCGCGACGCCGGTGCGAAACTCGTGGTGGGGCAGACCGAGACATGGGGCTCGATCGGTGGCGGCAATTGCGAGGCCGTCGCGATCGACCGGGCCCGGGAGATGATCGCCGCGGGCAAGGCGGAGCCGGAGCTGATCGACTTCGCCCTGAACGACAAGGTGACCAACCAGCACGGCGTGCAGTGCTGCGGCGGCACGATCTCGGTGCTGCTCGAACCGCTGCCGGTGGTACGGGCGGTGGCGATCTTCGGCGTCGGACACGTCGGCCTTGAACTGGCGCGCATCCTGGCACGCCAGGACCTCGACCTCCATCTGATCGACAGCCGCGCCGACCAGCTCACCAAGGAGCGGCTCGACGTACTGGCAGACGCGGTGGCGCAGGTGCACGTGCATCACACGCCGCTGCTGCCCGAGGAGGTGCTGGAGGAGTTGCCGCACGGCACCCACATCCTGATCATGACCCATGATCACGCAGAGGACGCCGCTCTGTGCGACGCCGCCCTGCGCACCACCCATCTCGGCTCCATCGGGCTGATCGGGTCGGCGGCCAAGTGGGTACGGTTCCGCAAACGCCTCGCCACCGAGGGCGGTCACGACGAGGCGACCATCGATCGGATCAAGACCCCGATCGGGCTGGCCGACATCACCGGCAAGGAACCCGCGACCATTGCCGTGAGCGTCGCTGCCGATGTGCTGCGCACCTTCGAAACCGAGGGGAACTGACTCCCCAACCGGATTGACAGGGTGTCCCGCGCTCATGCGAACGCATATATGCGGGGCACCCCTTCGGCGTGACTTGTGCCCCTCACTTCAACGGGCATCGGCCTCACCAGGGCAGGAACCGGCTTGCGCCCTGCGGCGACCCGGTTCACCGCGCTGACCGACGTGCCCTGCCTGATCAACGCCTCGTTCAACGTGGCCGGCGAGCCGATCGTGTGCACCCCGGCCGACGCACTGAAGTGCTTCCTCGGCGCGGAGATCGATTACGTCGCGCTCGGCAACTACCTCGTCACCAAGGCCGACCCGTCCGCATGACATTCGTGCGCGTCGCCGGGACGTCTTGCCGGGACGTCCCGGCGACGGGCCGGAGGTTCATGGCCGGGGTCTTGCACGCACGTCTCGCACACGGTCACCGACCCCTGTGTCCGCCAACCTCACCCAGCTCGCGCACAGGCGCGCCGGCTGCGGCAGTCGAGCGGGCACGGTAGTCGTACCGGATCGCCTTCGCCCGCGGTGCGGGAGAGACCGGCGCGGCGGCTCTGCTGCTGTCGGATGTTTCGGCGGAAAGTGCTGGGGTTACTACGTACTGTCATTCATGCGAATCTACGAGAGGGGCCAGTCGACCAGCCAACTCCTTCATGGTTTCGGTGACTGACCCTCGACGGGGCCCGGCGGGTGTACTTGCGCTATTCCGCATTAACAGCACGTGAACGAGTCACGGAAGGGACTTCCGTCCTCTGGCTCGAAACGGAACGACGCCGATACGAATGAAGAGAGCCGTATATGGACTTCCTTCGCCCCGCCAGCTGGGAGGAGGCGCTCGCCGCCAAGGCTGAGCAGCCCACGGCTGTGCCGATTTCGGGTGGCACCAACATCATGGTCGAGATCAACTTTGACCACCGGCGCCCCGAGTACCTGCTCGACCTCAACCGGTTCACAGGGCTGAGCGAGTGGCACATCGGCGAGGAGAAGGTCGCCCTCGGCCCCTCGGTGTCGTACACCAAGATCATGGAGAACCCGGGGACCGAGCTGCCGGGCCCCGCGCTCGCCTCGCACGCCGTGGCCTCCCCGCAGATCCGCAACCGTGGCGGCGCCGGCGGCAACCTCGGTTGCGCCTCGCCGGCCGGTGACTCCCACCCGGCGCTGCTCTCCTCGGGCGCCGATGTCGAGGTCGAGTCGCAGGCCCGTGGTGCGCGGGTGGTTCCACACAGAGGCTCGGCCTTGCTGTGATGGAGGAAATCAAGGTCCAGGACGGCAAGATCCGCAAACCCTCGTCCACCGACTACCTGATCCCGACCATTCTGGACGCGCCGCCGATGAAGGTGGAGGTGATCGAAAGGGCTGACCCGAGCTCGCCGTACGGCGTGCGTGGTGTCGGCGAGCCGCCCACTGTTTCCGCCACCCCGGCGGTCGTGAACGCCATCCGCAATGCGACGGGGTTGAACCTGACCCGCACCCCGGTCTCGCCGGAGCACATTGTCGGCGTCTGGCCGCGCTGATCTGCCGTAGGTGTCGCCGACCGAGCCGATCTCAAGGCGGCACCCGCGGAGCCCCACTTGTTGCCCCGGGTGATCTGTCCGTGCGGTGTCCCGCACGGGGGAGCATCCGGGGAGTCCCCACAGTCTGCAAAAAAGGAGTGACCATGACCACGCACACCCAAGAAGCGAGCATCCAGGAGCTTGAGCGCGCCTGGATGGACGAGGCCATCGGCCTTGCCACCGACAGCGTGAAGAACGGCGGCGGGCCGTTCGGCGCACTGATCGCCAAGGATGGCGAGATTGTCGCGATCGGGAACAACAAGGTCACTTCGCACCTGGACCCGACGGCGCATGGCGAGGTGAGCGCGATCCGTGCCGCCTGCCAGAAGCTGGGCAGCTTCTCGCTGGAGGGCTGCGTCCTGGTCACCTCGTGTGAGCCGTGCCCGATGTGTCTTTCCTCTGCGCTGTGGGCGCGAGTCGACCGGATCATCTTCGCCGCTGATCGGGATGACGCTGCGGTGGCCGGTTTCGACGACCGCAAGTTCTACGACCTGTTCGAAAAGAAGCCCGCGGAGCTGTGGCCGATGGCGATCGAGCGAGTGGACATGCCGAACCGTACGGCGCCGTTCGACGCGTGGCTGGCCAAGTCCGACCGCATCGACTACTGAAAACCCGGTTCACCGCGGGCCCCTGGGCTGTTGATCGAGATGTCTGACGTCTCAACACAGCAGCCTGGGGGCCTCGTTGGCCGTCTGTCCTTGCGCACTCGACCTGCCGCACGCACTCGTGGAGTGGGTCATGATGCTTATCGTCACCGGGACGGTGGTCGTGGTGGTCTCCGGCAGCCCTGGCCTTGTCGACGCCCATCTGGCGAAGGCCGTCGACAAGGCTCACCGCGCGGGCTGAGCCCGCTGCCCCTGGGACTGCGCCCATGACTGCAGATACGCCGCCGACTTCACCTCGACGCGCCACTTCTCGGGCGTACGGATGTCAACGGTGTCCCATTCGGTGCGGGTACCGGTAGCGGCGCCCAAGGCCGTGGCCACGAGGTACTCGGCCAGGACACCGCGCATGGTGTTGTTGGACAGGTCGGAGCATGCCCAGCTCCAGAAGTCACCGAGCCTGCCCACTGTTTCACCGTCGGCCCGTATGGGCTCACCGCCGCTGCGGCGCGTAATGACCAGCGGACCAAGATCGGCGGTGCTCATGCTGTCCTCCAGACGACGTTGTGAGGCGATGTACAGCCTGACAGCAGGCACTGACAACGGCGTTGGGGCTTCACGGAAGATGGGCTGCGACCGCCGCACCCCGATGGGCGCAGACACCTGACGGGCCCGACTACGGAGTGGTCGCGCCCGTCAGCCGTTTGGCAGGAGCTGTTCGGGCACCCTCAACGGATTCGGGCCAGGGAACGGTCTTCCACGCCGGACCACACGTGTTTGCTACAGGAGCCCGACTTTGCTACCGGAGCCCGGCGGTGGTCGCGGTCACCAGGCCGCGACCACCGTCATTGCTGGGTCAGTCGCGCGGCGCGGTTTCGGCTTGCCTCTTCTGCGTCGGCTCGGTCGCCGGCCTGTTGTGCGGGCTGAACAGGAAACAGAACAAGGCGGCGGCCACCAGGACCACGGCGCACGCCATGAGGGTGGTCTGCATGGCGTCGACGAAGCCGGTGGCGAACGTGTCGGCGGTGACGCGTCCGTACAACTGGGTCGTGGCGGGGTTCAGGCCGCCGGGTGGCGTGGGCGGACTGAAATGTTGCGCGGCGGTCGCGCTGTCGTCGATGAACCGGGCACGGAGATTCTCCGGCAGCTGACCGGCGCGCTTCTCGGCCTCGCTGCGCAGTGTCGAGGAGAGGCGGGCCGACAGCAGCGCGCCCAGCACGGCGGTGCCAAGGACGCCGCCGATCTGCCGGGTGGTGCTGGAGACGCCGGAGGCCGCCCCGGCCAGCCGCGGATCGACGCCGTCCATGGTGGCCTGCTGCAGCGGTGCGAACGTGGCGCCGCTAGCGATCCCGATGATGGTCAAACCCGGCAGCAGGCTCCACGCGCTGCTGGTGGGGCCGACCATGGCGACCAGCACCAGCAGGCCGGCAGCTAGCAGCGTCATCCCGGCCATCAGGACGTACTTACCGCCGAACCTGTCCGACAGTCGCCCGGCGTACGCCGAACCGACCGCGGTGAGCGCGGCGTTCGGCAGCACCACCAGGCCGGTCTCCAGCGCCGAGTACCCGCGCGCCAACTGCAGGTACAGCACCAGGACGAACATGATGCCGATCATGCCGAGTTGGAACACGAACCCGACCCAGTTACCGACCGCGAAGTTGCGCGCGCCGAACAGCGCCAGCGGCATCAGGGGCTCGTCCCGCTGCCGGTGCTGCCAGACGACGAACATCACCAACAGCACGACGCCTGCGACGATGACCGAGGTGATGCTGATCGGCCCGGTGATGGTGCCCCAGTCGTAGCGTTCTCCCTCGATCAGGCCGAACACGATGCCGCTCAACCCGGCGGTGGCCAACGCGACGCCGCCAAGGTCGAGCCGGTGGGTGCGGCCGGAGCGCATGGGCGGCGCGAAGGTCAGCGCCAGCACGGTGGTGATGATCCCGATCGGGACGTTGATGAAGAAGATCCAACGCCAGCTGAGGTGGGCGAGCAGGAAACCGCCGACGACTGGGCCAACGATCGGGGCGAAACCGACGATCGCGCCGAACAGGCCGAACGCGCGGCCGCGCAGCTGTGGCGGGAAGATCGTCAGGATCGACGAGATGACCTGTGGGAAGAGCACCGCCCCGCCCAGTCCCTGCAGCACCCGGGCGGTCAGCAGCTGGGCCGGTGAATCGGCTAGCCCGCACAGCGCTGAGGCGAGGGTGAAGGTGATGATGCCGATCACGTACAGGCGGCGGTATCCGAAGATGTCCCCCAGCCGCCCGGTGCTGATCAGCAGCACAGAGAAGGCGAGCAGGTAGCCGTCGATGACCCACAGCACCTGGTCGTAGGAGGCGTCGATGCTGTGGATCAACGTGGGGATGGCGACGTTGACGATGGATCCGTCGAGCAACGACATGAAGAAGCCGATGCACATGATCGCGAGAACCAGCCACGGACGCTGCGTGGCCGGGTGTTGGGCAGATTTGACTTCCGGCACTCCGGAAACCTCCCTGAGGGAACCGGCTCTGCTGGTGGTGACGCGGACCAGGCCGCTGATGCCAGAACAGTGCCAAGCCAGAGCGCGGTCCCTGGCAGATCCCTGAGGGGGCTCGGAAAGAACCCGAAGGGACACCGCACGTCGCCACCGTCACAGAACACCCTTGTCCAGGATGTGGTGAGTGACTCCCACCTCCCCCGCGTCATCGGGACCCGGGTGAAGCTGGTTGGCGAGGCTCAAGGCCCAACGGTGAGAAGTCGGCTCGCAATCTAACACGGCACCTTCAGACCGCATGTGGCGAAGAGGAACTAATGGCGAAGAGGAACTAGTGATGAAGAGGACCTAACAGACAGGGCTTGTGGAACCTCATATCCCGTTCCTGGACGGCTCGTTGAGCAGGCCGTGGGGAAGGGGCAGGAGCCCGCCGTGGTCGGTGACGGCGTCGGTTGCGGGACTGGAGCGAGGCCGATGCGTAGGGCCGGCTGCATCAGGTACTGCTGACCGAGCTGCATCAGGCGGGCAGACGGGACTCAGTCCCGGGTGGTGATCGAAGGCTCGCCCCGACGGGCACGTCGGGGCGGCCCAGAACCGGGCCGAGCCCGGTCGACCGCGCCAGACCGTCATGCCCCCTCCGGCCAGGGCACTTTCGCGAGATGGGGCACGCGGAGGGCACGCCGCCCCGCGAGAGGTCGACGACCTGGGGGCTGTCATTCGTGGAGGCAATCCCCCTCACCCTCCGGGTCGCGCGCGTGTCGATCGGCTGATGCGGACCCCTGCGGATGACCGGGTGCAGTACGTAATCCGTATGATCAGTCTGTCGCGCTGTTGCCCTCAACTGTCCCCAGCAGCAAGGCGATTAGGGGTAAGCGGATCACGCACAATAAAGCAGAAGGGTGGAGAGCGACTCGATGAAGCTCCGAAACGCGGGCCGAGGTGCCGTTCTCGCGATGTTGGCGTGCGCCATGCTGTCGGGAACCGTCTCCGCGTCTCCGTCCACGGCCGCAGCATCCGCCGCCCTGCCAGCCTGCCCCAAGGTGTTCGGGCACGGCGGCTACCCGACCGGAGACGCCCCCTGGGAACGCGACCAGGTCCGGCAGCTGAACAACCCCCGGGCCCTCGCCCAGCAGAAGAGCTGGGGCGCGGACGGCGTCGAGGGAGACCTCCAGCTCACCATGAACGGCACCAAGGGGGTCATGTGGCACAACAGCACGACCAATGGACTCTCCGGCACACGCAAGGCGATCACGGAGATCTCGTGGGCCGGCGGAGCGGACAAGCTCCAGGGCCGGAAGATCAGCAGGGGTCCCTACAAGGGTGAAACCGTCTACACCTTCCGCGAGTGGCTGGACAGACTCAAGGCGCTGAAGCTCGTCGCCTTCGTGGAACTCAAGGGCGAGGCGAAGCAGTCGCTGTTGCACAGCGACGCCGCTGTCCGGGACCGTGCGTGGCGCGAGGTCCTCGACCCGATCCGGGAACGGATGGCCGCCCAGGAAATCAAGATTTACACGCGCGACGACCGTCTGCGCCCCGAGCTCGACCGACGCATCAACGCTGCGGGCCTGGAGGCCACGCTGCGCAATCACCCCAAGTGGGTCGACGGGATCGGCTGGGAAGAGCCTCCGCCGGCGGCTTCCGGAAACTACCAGCGATGGCAGAGCACGCTCGCTCAGGGGCCGCGACGCATCGGCACGTCGTGGACCAAGGACTACAAGGCGTGGCTGAAGGGCAGGTGCGCCTGACGCCGTAACGCCGGTGGGAGCCGTCGGCCCATACCCAGAGTGCGGGACATGGGCCAGCCGGGTTCACGGCTCCTACTTGCGGTTCCCCGCTGTTGTGCCGGCGAGATCCAGCACCCCATCAGGCTGGATGATGTCGACGTTGACGACTACGCCGCCGTCTTCTCTCCCGGTGGCCACGGCCCTATAGGCCTAGAAAAATAACGAAGGCCCAGGTCGCTGACCTGGGCCTCAACTATGGAGCGGGTGACGGGAATCGAACCCGCGCTCTGAGCTTGGGAATCACCTGGTTCATCGGCGGGTTCTTGCAGGTCGGGTGACCGAGCACGGCTCGACACCACGCGCACTCCGGACACGCACGATTCCCGAACACGCTATTCGGCAGGCACGGTTCCGGCGTCACGGATCGGCAGTCTTCTGGTCGGCAATCGCACTTCAGGCATACACACTTCGGGCTGGTAGAAGCCTGACAAATGTCATCAGTGTTGATGAGACGGGTCGTTCTGCGGGAGGACGGCGGGGACGGTGGGCGATCGAGAGAATCGAGACGACCATGATCGCGTATGTGATCGACCGCAGTACAGGAAGTTGCCACGGGAGACTCCATGCCCCTGCCCTGCCCGGCCCGCCGTCATACCCGGGTCGCCGCTACCGCCACGGCCGTTCTGCTCTCGCTGACGGCAGCGGCGGTGCCCGCACAGGCCGCAACCGCCCCCGCGCCCGGCGCCCACGCCGCCGCGGGAACGACGACCCACCCGGGCCACCTCGACCACAAGGCACTGGACGACAAGCTGGAGGCGCTGCACACAGCAGGTATGTACGGCAGCTACGCGGCCGTCCGGGAGGGCCGGGAAGAATGGCGGGGCGCGGCCGGTGTCGCCGACATTGCCACCAAGCGCCCGGTCAGGCCGCAGATGCGGCATCGCGTGGGCAGCCTCACCAAGGCGTTCACCTCCGTTGCCGTACTACAGCAGGTCGGCGCGGGCCGGATCGATCTGGACGCCCCCATCGCTCGCTACCTCCCCGACCTCGTCCCCGGTGAACGCGGCCGGCAGATCACCGTCCGCATGCTGCTCAACCACACCAGCGGCATCGCCGATTACATACCCGGCGCCTTCCCCTCTCTCCTCAAGGGGAGCACCGAGAGCATCGACGCCAACCGTTACCGGCACTTCGACCCCGAGGAACTGGTCCGCTTCGGCCTGCAGGCGGCACCGACGGGCAAGCCCGGCGAGAAGTGGTCCTACGCCAACACCAATTACGTCATCGCGGGGATGCTGCTCCAGAAGGTCACTGGCGAGAATCCTCAGGAGTACATCACCCGCAACGTCATCCGTAAGGCCGGGCTGAAGCACACCTACTTCCCGACCTCCGCACGGATATCCGGGCCGCACTCCAAGATGTACGAATCCTTCTTCGGACTGATCAGCCCGGCCCGCGACTACAGCACGTACGACCTGTCCTGGGCCGGCACCGCCGGGGCGCTGGTTGCGACGATGGAGGACGTGAACGACTTCTACCGGACGCTGCTGACCGGCAAGTTGCTCGCCCCCGCCGAACTCCGCCAGATGCAGACCACCGTCGAGGCCAAGGACGAAAAGGGCGATGTGCTGATGCACTACGGCCTCGGCATCGCCGCGATCGACACTGTGTGCGGGCGCTTCTGGGGACACACCGGCTCGGTGTGGGGCGCCGAGACGGTGACGTACTCGACGCCCGACGGCAAGCGCCAGATGACGATCGGGTTCAACCGCGCCAAGTACCAGCAGGTCGACGCGACGGGGCAGGTCAAGCCGGGGCCGATCGACGCCGCGATCGGAGCCTTCCAGGCGAAGGCGATGTGCGACAACGATGCGCCCGCCGAGCCGGGAACCGAACCGGGACCGTCCGCGCCCCCGGCCGCACCCGCACCACAGACTCTTGTAGAGCAGCCCGTCCCGCTCACCCAGCAGCGGACCCTGGTGTCGCCGGGCCGCTGATCCCGGCCACACCCCACCGACTGCCGTACCCCATACGGGGGTTGGGGAACGGCAGTCGACAGGCGGCAGTCGGGAGTCGACAGCCCGGGCGGGCGCCGCGGGTGCCGTCAGACGTGCGCCGGTATGCGCAACCCCGGTACGCGCGCCTCACCCCGGAACGCCTGCGCCGCGTGCCACCGGATGTGCACGGGGGCGATCCGCGCACTGAGCGACTTCGTGCTGCCCACGGCCGAGGCACGCCTAACGCGGGACGACGAGCGGCCCAGGTCGCTGACCTGGGCCCCAGCTATGGAGCGGGTGACGGGGATCGAACCCGCGCTCTGAGCTGTGGCCTGGCTGTCAGGAGCCGTTAGCGCCGCCAGCATACGAACAGGCCGTTTTCGTGGCGTGCCCTGGTGGGCGTGCAGACGCCGAAGCGCCGTTTCTGTACGTCGTGCTCGTGGCGGCTGGGTGGACGGAGCGGGTGCTGCCGCAGACTGCGCGGGGAACCTGACCGTAGTCAGGGGTGGGGGACGACAGCGTGTCGTCCCCTTCGTGCATCGTTGACCGACCCCGGCCACCGCCCAAAGGCGCCGTTGGTCAAGCCACTCCACTGGCAGGCGGAGAGGCATGGACTGGCACGATTGCCGGATGGACTTAACGCTCGGCCCCAAGGCAGTCACTGTACGGGAGGCGGCCCACGGCCTCCGGCCGGTAGTGGAACGGCTGGCTCAGCTGGAACGGCATGACCTGTCGGAGTTCCGTGGATACATACCCGGGCCTGACGGGATGTTCGCGTTCGACAACCTTCCGTCGTTCTTCACCGATCCGGATCGCCGCGCCTACCTGATCCACCACGGACCGACCCTCGCCGGTTTCACACTGACCTACCGACTCCCCGACGACGCAGCGTCCATCTACTCGTTCTTCATCATCCGTGCACTGCGCAGGCAGGGCGTCGGCAGCCGGGCTGCCCAGGAACTGCTCCGCCTGCAGCCTGGGCCCTGGGCCATCTGCTTCCAAGAGGTGAACAAGGGCGCCGCACGATTCTGGCGGCGGGTCGCCCCTGCCGCTGTCGGATTGGTATGGCGGGAAGAACAGCGACCGGTACCACCACCGTTCCCCGCGGACATGCCGCCGGACACCTGGCTCCTCCTTGACACGGCAAAGCCAGCATCGGGAAGTCCGGCGTAAGTGCCTCCAATGTGCGCCTATATGCCGCCGTCCGACACGGCGGCACTAACGAGCTCGTGCATCAAAAGGGTGCGCGATTGCTGACATGGCACGGGGCATGTCACGTTTTGGGGAGCTGCCCCGTCCTAAAGGCGAACAACCAGCCGTCATCCTCGCGAAGAAGGAGACTTTCGTGTTCGCCAGCTACCTCGTGGTCACCCTCCTCACCTCGGCCATCAACGGCTTGGCTGCTATCGCCAACTTCATCGGCCACGAGTACCCCAAGAGCCAGGCGGACAAATTGCGCGTGCCTCGGTCCTGGATGCGCCCGCTGGGCGCACTGTTGGCGGCGGGCGCGCTGGGGCTGCTGGCCGGGTTCGCTGTGCCAGGCCTGGGCATGCTCGCCGCCGCCGGTCTCGTGCTGTACTTCCTGGGTGCGTTCTGTGCCCACCTGCGGGTCCGTGACTACCAGTTGGGCCCCTGGGCAGTGTTTTTCTGTCTGCCGGCGGCCGCTCTGGCTGTGAGCCTGGCCTACCACGGCACCTGGTGAGCCGGTGGCGTGATGCAGCTCAGCGCCGGTGTCGTTGACGACATCCGGCACAACAGGTGTGGCGCCATCGCTGAAACGAGCAATGGCGCCTTGCCGTAGGGAGACGTCTTTCCGTCCGGAGCAGGCAGGCCGAGGAACAGCACTGGCGCCTGCCGCAGGTCGAAGTGCGATCCGGATCACCTTGCTGCCTCTTGTGCGTGCTGAAGACGGTAGAGAGGTGGCCGTCGTTGAGTGAGAGGACGAGAAGACGTGGATGTGTATGACGCCGTGGACAGTCGCCGGGCCGTGCGGGCGTTCAGCGATGAGCCGGTATCCAAAGAGGTGCTCGAACGAGTGCTGGCTACAGCGACGCGGGCTCCGTCGAGTGGAAACCTCCAGCCCTGGCATGTGTATGTCGTGACCGGCGAGCCCTTGGCCGAACTGAAGAGGCGCGCGACGGCCAGGGCACTGGCCGGAGACCCGGGTGATGAGCGGGAGTATCCGATGTACCCGGCCGAACTGGCCTCGCCGTATCTGGACCGTTTTTCCGCCGCGGCCGCTCAGCGATACAAAGCGCTAGGGATCGAGCGCGACGACCTCGACAGGCCCATGAAGATCGCCGCCTTGAACTCGGAAGCGTTCGGGGCGCCGGTCGTGCTGTTCTGCTACCTCGACCGGACGATGGGGCCCGGACAGTGGGGGGACGCGGGGATGTACCTACAGACGGTCATGCTGTTGCTCAGGGCGGAAGGGTTGCACAGCTGCCCCCAGGTGATGTGGACGATGTATCGCAAGACCGTCGGCCAGATAGTCGGAGCCGATGACGGGCTCGTACTGTTCTGCGGTGTCGCGGTGGGATTCGAGAAGGAAGGCGTGCCACGGCTGCGTACCGGGCGGGCGGGCATGACGGAAACAGTGAGCTTCATCGGAGTCTGACCGCTAGCCGGTCAAGATCCACAGGACAGACCGCTAGTGGTGCATGAGCGGTGCACAGCCTGCAGGTTCAGACGCTCCGCCAGGCCGCAGGACACTTCCATCAACCGTTCCCTGCAAGGGAGTTGGCATGACTGAGGTCACCGCCTCTACCGGTGCGCCAGTGGGGCGGGACAGCAGGAGCGGTCGGAGGCCAAGTCGGCGATCGCGGGGTGGGTTTCGGCGTAGGTCTCGCGGCGGATCACGCACGATCACCGGCAGGCCGGCATCTCCAGCGAGTTGACCTGGGCGTTCGTCGACTGTCTGAACGGAAGTTGGCCGCGATCACTGTTACGGGGCCGGGTCGGCGTGTCGAAGGTCGCGGAACACCTCGGGGGTCGTCCAGCCGCGCAGGGTTGCGGGAATCGTCGATCGGAAGGTGGCCTCGGCCGTGGCGGCGTCGAGGGCTCCAGCCAGTTCGAGAGTCACCAGCCCGTGGAGGGCCACCCAGATCGAGAGGGCGATGAACGTCGCTTCGCCGACGAGGACGGACTCCGTCAAGGCGCGATCGATCGCTGCGAGGAGTGGCCCGATGGGGTCACTGGTGCCGACTGCGCCCGACGGGTCGAAGGATTGCACACCGCCGAACAGCACCGCGTAGAGGTGGCTGTGTTCGCGTCCCCATCGACGGTATGCGGCGGCCAGTGCGTAGAGGTCCGCAAGGGGGTCCTCGGTGGCCGGCACTGCCGACACTTCCTGGAACAGGCCGGCGACGGCTCTGTTGCGCACCTCGCCGATCAGCCCGTCCTTGCCGCCGAACAAGGAGTACACCGCCGTCGTCGACGCCCCGGCGGCAGCGGCAAGGGCGCGGACTGTGACCGACTCCTGCGGACGGGTGGCGAGCATCTCGGTCGCGCACGCCACAAGGCGCTCTTTGACGGTCTCGTCGTTCGTTCTCGGCCTACCCACGGTGAACAGCGTACTTTCTCTGATAACGTCGTTTTGAAACGGTGTTCTGAAACAAGGTTCTGAAACTGCTGGAGATCCTCATGCCCACGTCCGTGATACGTCCTGTCCGCTTGGCCGGTCGCCTGGTGCTGGCCCTGGCTGCCCTCGTGGGGCTGGTCGTCCTCTTCCTGGCGCTCATCGTCCTCACGGACGGGGCAGGCTGGGGGCTCCCCGCGTGGGTGACAACCCTTGGAATCGCGACTGCCGCCGCACTGTGGTGGGGTCGGCGCCGTAACTGGCCGGCCCGGCTCGTGCCGTTCCTGCCAGTGGTCGTCGCGGCAGCATTGACGGCGTCGGTTTGCATCCCGACCGAACCCACGACACGGCGGTACCCGCCCGACCTGCCTTTCGTGGCCACACAGCACTGGAAACTGGCCACAGGAAGCCGGGTCGCGGTGTACCACTACCCGCCCGCGAACGCCCGCACCCGACACCCCGTTCCGTTCGTGTACCTCAACGGCGGGCCAGTTCGCGGCATCTCGGTTCTTGACCACCGGTTCCTGCAGCTCCTGGCGCGACAGGGCTACGACGTCTACGCCTACGAGCAAGCCGGCGGAGGGCGAAGCGACCTGCTTCCCATGGGGCAGTACACGATTTCCAGGTCGGTCCGCGATCTCGCCGCCTTCGTCGACCGCCTGGGCAAGGGCAAGGTCGACATCCTCGGATTCTCCTCAGGCGGCGTCGTGCTCACGCGAGCCCTGGCCGACCCGCGCGTCGCCGCACGCCTGCACCGGGCGATCATCGCCGAGCCCGGCCCGATGGACGGCCCCACCGCGCACATCACCGGCCACAAGGGCCAAAAGACCGCGCGCGGCCTCGCGCCGACCATGACGGGACCGCGGTCGACACACATCCCCCGGTACGCCGTCGCATTCGGCCTCATGCGACTCGGGCTTCTCACCCCGGACACCGGGCTGATCGGACAGGCCGAGGGCGTCAACGCGTTCACCGCCGCCGATCTCGGCAGCGACACCGCATCCGCCTACTGCGCGCGCGACGCGCACCGCATCCCCGTCGAGGACACGGAACAGAACTTCTCCTTCAGCGCCGCCGCCAGCCTCCGCGTCCAAGAGACGATCAAGGACTCTCCCTCCATCGCCCCGCAACTGAGGCACTCCCGGACCCCCGCGATGCTGATGATCGCCGAGTGCTCCTCCCAGGTTCGCCAATGGGCGACCGCCGCCCTTGCCGATGATCCCGCCATCCAGCGCACGCAGTACATGCCCAGCGTTGGACACCACATGTGGAACGGCCTCGACGACAACAACGACCGAGCCGCCGCCGTCATCAACGCATTCCTTCAGAACAAGCCGGCCCCCCTGCCGAACCACCCGACCCGCGCCGAGATCCCCGCCTTCCTTCGCGACCACAAGTGACGACGACCTGCAGCCCGCCGCCGGCTTGGCGGACGAGCGTCCCAACGCTGCTCGTGCTGCGCGCCAAGTACTCCCGGGCGTCCTCCCTCGGGCACCTACGGGGCTGCGCCGCCGTGCGCCGCAGACCTTCGCGACCAGGACCGACGCCGAGGTGTACACGCAGTCGGACACTGCGCACCGCTCAAGTGGTGCGCAGCGGTACGTGAGCTCGAAAGAGGCTCAGACAACAAACAAGGCCCAGGTCTCCGACCTGGGCCTCAACTATGGAGCGGGTGACGGGAATCGAACCCGCGCTCTGAGCTTGGGAAGCTCATGTTCTACCATTAAACTACACCCGCGTAATCCCGCCTCGATCCGAGAGCGGAACAGCATCGCACACTCTACCCCATCGCCGCCCCGCGGTGCATTTGGCCTGTGCTGGGCGTGCTCGGGGCGTGCTCGGCGGAAGTCGGCCGGAGGGGGATGCCGCTGTGGGGCGCGGGAGTTGAGGCGTACGGTTGGGTGTCGGAGTGCCGCGTGAGAGGGCGCCCAGTTCATCCCCTAATGTGGCAATTGTTGTCCACGCACTTGGGAGAGGGACTTGATGGAGCGCACCGTCGTACGTTGTGCCGAGGGGCACGTGTTCAGCACCGCTTCGTTCCCGATGCAGACCACTGACCGGCTCGGTCCCGGGCGGCTGCTGCGCTGCCCGCGCTGCGCCCGGCTGCGGCATTCGGTACCGGTGGGGTACACGAAGCGGTAGTGGCGTAGAGCGGAAGCAAGCGAAGGTAAGCGGAAGTACGCGAAGGTAAGCGGAAGTCGGCGGACGTCAGATGTAGCGCATAAGCGGGCAGGACGCAGGCGGAAGCCTTGGCGCGGGCCCGGTCCCCAGGTGGGGCCGGGCCCGCGTCGTGCGGCGGGGGTGGTTCGGGCGCGTATCCTCGTCTGCGTGCTTCTCTCAGACAAGGACATCCGGGCCGAGATCGACGCCGGTCGGGTGCGCATCGACCCCTATGACGAGTCGATGGTGCAGCCGTCGAGCATCGACGTGCGGCTCGACCGCTATTTCCGGGTGTTCGAGAATCACCGCTACCCGCACATCGACCCCGCCGTCGAGCAGTCCGACCTGACCCGCGAGGTCGTGCCCGAGGGTGACGAGGCGTTCATCCTGCACCCCGGTGAGTTTGTGCTCGCGTCGACGTACGAGGTCATCAGCCTGCCGGACGATCTCGCGTCGCGGCTGGAGGGGAAGTCCAGCCTCGGGCGGCTGGGGCTGCTGACGCATTCGACCGCCGGGTTCATCGACCCGGGGTTCAGCGGGCATGTGACGCTGGAGCTGAGCAATGTGGCGACGCTGCCGATCAAGCTGTGGCCGGGCATGAAGATCGGGCAGCTGTGCATGTTCCGGCTGACCTCGCCGGCCGAGCACCCGTACGGCTCCGCACACTACGGCTCCCGCTACCAGGGGCAGCGCGGCCCGACGCCCTCCCGGTCGTTCAAGAACTTTCACCGTACGCAGGTATGACGCGGGTGTGACACAGCTGTGGGGAAGCGCCGCTCGCGGCGTGTGGAGAGCGAAGGTCTGAGAGAGATACGTGAGTGACGTGCGGGAGAACCTGACGTATGAGCGCTTCGGCGGAGCGATCCGTGAGCTGGCGCAGACGATCGCGGACGACGGGTACGAGCCCGATGTCGTGCTGTCGATAGCCCGGGGCGGTGTCTTCGTCGCGGGCGGTCTGGCGTACGCGCTGGACTGCAAGAACATCCACCTGGTGAATGTGGAGTTCTACACGGGGGTGGGGACCACCCTGGAGATGCCGGTCATGCTGGCGCCGGTGCCGAATGCGATCGACTTCTCGGACAAGAAGGTGCTGATCGCGGACGATGTCGCGGACACCGGCAAGACGCTGAAGCTGGTGCACGACTTCTGCCAGGGGACCGTGGCGGAGGTGCGCAGCGCGGTGATCTACGAGAAGTCGCACTCGCTGGTGAAGTGCGAGTACGTGTGGAAGCGTACGGATGAATGGATCAACTTCCCCTGGAGCGTCGAGCCGCCCGTCGTGCGGCGGGAGAACCAGGTTCTCGACGCCTGAGAGGGTGGGCGGGCGGCTCCGGGAATTCTGAAACGCTGACGACGGATGGTTTAACTTCCGTCCGGTGTGGGCGAGTTGGCAGGGAGTAGCCGTCTCTTGCGCGCTTTTCGGCCAATCCCGTTCCGGGTGTTCCGCCGGTGCTTACTTCCGAGTAAATACCGGCGGTAACAGCAGACCGGAGGGGAGGCCCCAATGGTGCATGCGATACGTGGGCGGCGGCCGGTACGTGCCGGGCGGCCCTTACGCGGAAGACGACTGAGGGCGGGCGTCGCGGCGTTCGGCGTGGCGGTGACCCTGGCGGTGGGGACGGGAAGCGCCGCTTCCGGAGCCACCGCCTCTGGAGCCGGCGCTGACGGAGTCACCGCGGCGCCCGGACGCACCGGGTCCGCCGTACCCCTGCCGCCCGAGCTGGAGAAGATCCGGGCGCGGCAGGCGGTCGAGCTCTACGGTGATCCGGCCGAGCGGCCCTCAGGGGAGCGGAAGACCTCGTTGATCTCGCTGGGGGACAGCGAGATCTCCGGGGAGGGTGTCGGGACGTATGAGCCGGGGACCGATGGGCCCAGTAACTGGTGTCACCGGTCGCCGGATGCGGCCATTCACCGGACCGGGATCGCGGCGGATGTGACGTACAACGCCGCCTGCTCGGGCGCGTACACCGGGAACATCGTGATCGGCGGGAGCAAGCAGTACGAAGACGAGCTGGTGCAGAGCGACAGTCTTGCCGTCGCGGCCCGTAACACCAGGCTCAAGATGGTGCTGCTGGTGGCGGGGGCCAATGACGATCTGCAGTTCGGGCCGGTGATGACGGACTGCGTGAAACGGTGGTTCCTGCTTCAGGGCACCTGTGAGCCGAAGTATCAGCCGGGGTGGCAGGCGCGGGTCGACGGGTTGGTGCCGAAGGTCGAGCAGACGGTGAACGATCTGCGGACGGTGATGCGGGACGCCGGCTACGCGGATGGCGACTACCGGCTCGTGGTGATGTCGTATCCGAGTCCGATCGGGCCGGATGTGGAGGACAACCCGGACTTCCCCGGGAAGCTGCCGGGCGGCTGCACGGGCTACACCTCCGACGCGGGCTGGGGGCGCAACACCGCCGTGCCGGCCTTCGAGCGGGGCATGCGGAGGGTCGCCCAGGACACCGGCGCCACCTACCTCGATGCCTCGCGGCTCTTCCACGGGCACGAGGTCTGCATGGAGGACACCTGGGCCCGCGGTCTGTACGTCAATCTCTCCAACCCCTTCCCGCCGGACGCCAATTCCGTACGCCAGTCCTTCCACCCCAACGCCGCGGGCCACGGCGCCTTCGCGTCGTGTCTCACCCAGCTCTACGCGGCACCGGGGCTGCGCGAGGCGTCCTGCGCCGATCCCGCGAGCACCGGGCGGCCGAAGCTGTACGCCGGGGCCTGGGACGACGCGTACCGGCCGCTGAAGAACGCCGGTACGGGGAGTTGCGCGGATGCGGTCGGCGGTGCCAGCCGCAAGGGGACGGTGGTCGGTGGCTGGGACTGCAACGGGCAGCGCAACCAGGGCTGGTGGTACGACCCGGAGCAGCGGACGTTTCACGTGGAACTGACCCAGGACCGGTGTCTGGACGTGCCGGACTCGCGCTATGAGCCGGGCGCCGGACTGGTGCTGTGGAACTGCTCGGGCGCGGCCAACCAGCAGTTCGTACGGGCGGACGGCGGTACGGTCCGGCCGGCCGCGGCGCAGTCGCTGTGCCTGACGCTGGGCGCGGCGAAGGACCCGCTGCGGTTGCAGACGTGCGATGGGTCGGCGGGGCAGCGGTTCGCCTGATAGTTGCTTCTCATGGCGGCTGGTCGTTGCCTGTCACTGCGGTGAAGGGCCCGCTCCGAGTGGTGTCGGAGCGGGCCCTTCGGCGTACGGCGGGGGTGCGGCGGCGCCGCGTACGGCTACAGCGTGCCGAGCTTCACCAGGGCGAGCAGCGCGACCAGCTGGATCGCGGCGGCGCCCAGTGCCTTGGGCCACGGCAGGTCGTGCGACTTGCTGACCATGGAGGTGAACAGATAGCCCGCCGCGAGCCAGGTCAGCCAGCCGATGACCTGCACCAGGGTGCTGTCACCGCCGAGGAACATCGCGAAGACCAGCCGGGGCGCGTCCGAGATCGACATGATCAGCATGGACAGGCCGATGGTCGGTGCCCAGGCACCGTCGCCGCCGAGCTGGCGGGCCATGGTGTGGGTGACCGCGCCCAGGATCAGGCCGCCGACGATGAACATCGCGCCGGTGATCAGCACCCACGGGATGCTGTTGGCGAGCGTGGCGTTCAGCACATCTTCGCGGGCCTTGTCGAAGCCGAAGACGGCCAGCAGCCCGTAGATGAAGGTGACGGTCAGCGCCGGGCCCCACACCTGGTGGTCACGCATCTGCCAGAAGGTGGGTGCGGGGCGCAGCACGATGCCGGACAGCAACTGCTTCCAGGGCAGCCGGGGGCCGGCCGGCGGGGCGGTGGCCTGACCGGCGCGGTAGGTGCCGCCGTCGGCGTACTGGTCGTCGGGGCCCTGGCCGTTGTCGTACTGATCCGGGTACGGGCCGTACGCGTCCGGGGCGTCGCCGACGCTGAACTGCTGGGTGTGGCCCGGGTTGTTGTCGTTGGCGTACGGCGCGTAGGACTGCTGCTGGGCCTGGTAGCCGCCGTCGCCGAAGTACTCCGGCTCGCCGTACTGCCCCTGCGGCTGCGGGCGCCCGTGGGGCTGACCCTGTGGCTGTCCCTGCGGCCGACCGCCGTACTGCGGTGGTTGCTGAGACTGCTGCCACTGCCCATGCGGCGGCGGGGGCTGTTGCCCGTACGGTCCTTGCTGTCCGTACGGCGCCTGCTGCCCCTGCTGCTGCCCGTCCTGTGCGGAGCGGGGATCCCGTCCGCGACCCATCCTGAATCCAGCCACGTCTTCGAAAGTACCTGGTCTGCACGGTCTCGGTGGCGGAGTGGGGCACCGGGCCGGGGTTTGCTGCTGAGCTGTGACATCCCCTAGGGGATTCCCGGAGGGAGTGTCAGGTGCAGCGGCGGTTTCGGCTCGGGGACGGCCTGGCTCGGGGACGGTCCGGCTCCGGGCTCGTAGAACGCGCGGGCGGAGCCGTCGAGTTGGACGACGTGCAGCGTCAGGCCGCTGGGTCAGGGCAACCGCATGACGGCGCGGCAGCGTGCACATGCGGTTGCCCCGGCCGCGCTATTGGGGACAGACGCCCTGCCTGGCGGAGTGGGCCGTGAATTCGAGGTTGCGCACGGTCTGGCCGGGGTCGAGCTGGCGACTCTGTGAACCGCTGAAGAACGGCCCCTCGAAGAAGCACCAGGGCTCCGAAGTCTGGTTCTGCGCGCTCTGGACGCCCTCCGGGATGAAGGGCGCGTCGTCGAACAGCAACTTCAGGCTTCCGCCACCGTCGGGCTCGCTCCAGGTGCAGACCGCGCGGACCATGGGGCAGGGCAGCGGGTCGTCTGCCTGCGCCTCGGATGCCGGGAGGACGGCCACCCCGAGGGCTGCGGCGGTAACCGCGGAAAAGGCCGTCAACTTCCGCATGAATCGCTTCACTTACGTATCCCCTCACTGTCGTGTGCGCCGACCGGCACATAACCGTGAGTACGTTAATTAATGCATACAGTTGCCATCCAGGGGGTCCCGGGTGACCCACACGAACGGGTCACGGGCAGCTCTTCAAACCCCGATGAGGATCGTGACCAGCGGTTTTCATGCCACCGGGCGCTGTTGCCTGCGCTCCCCGCGATATGCCTGCCGCCCATGGCACCCCGGCGCACGACAACGGCCGGCCCCGCGTGCTGCGGGACCGGCCGTATCTCAGCGCCTTCTCGGAGCTTCCGTCGCTACTTCACCGGCGCGGGCTCCGGTGCGTCCTCCGACTCCGGCTCGTCCGCCGGGTCGGCCGGGGTCTTCACGGAGTCCAGCAGCAGCTGGGCCACGTCGACGACCTGCACCGACTCCTTCGCCTTGCCGTCGTTCTTCTTGCCGTTGACGGAGTCCGTCAGCATGACGAGGCAGAACGGGCAGGCCGTCGAGACGATGTCGGGGTTGAGCGACAGCGCCTCGTCGACGCGCTCGTTGTTGATGCGCTTGCCGATGCGCTCTTCCATCCACATCCGCGCGCCACCGGCGCCACAGCAGAAGCCGCGCTCCTTGTGGCGGTGCATCTCCTCGTTGCGCAGGCCCGGCACCTTGGCGATGATCTCGCGCGGCGGTGTGTAGACCTTGTTGTGGCGGCCCAGGTAGCAGGGGTCGTGGTAAGTGATCAGACCCTCGACCGGGGTGACGGGGATGAGCTTGCCCTCGTCCACCAGGTGCTGCAGCAGCTGCGTGTGGTGGATGACCTCGTACTCGCCGCCGAGCTGCGGGTACTCGTTCGCGATGGTGTTGAAGCAGTGCGGGCAGGTCGCGACGATCTTCTTCGACGACTTCGGCTTCTTGGTCGACTCGTCCTCGTCGTCCTCACCGAAGGCCGCGTTCAGACTGGCGACGTTCTCCGCGCCGAGCTGCTGGAAGAGGAACTCGTTGCCCAGACGGCGCGGCGAGTCACCGGTGCACTTCTCGTCGCCGCCCATGATCGCGAACTTCACGCCCGCGATGTGCAGCAGCTCCGCGAAGGCCTTGGTGGTCTTCTTGGCGCGGTCCTCCAGGGCGCCGGCGCAGCCGACCCAGTAGAGGTAGTCGACCTCGGTGAGGTCCTCGATGTCCTTGCCGACGACCGGGATCTCGAAGTCGACCTCCTTGGTCCACGCCAGCCGCTGCTTCTTGGCCAGGCCCCAGGGGTTGCCCTTCTTCTCCAGGTTCTTGAGCATCGTCCCGGCCTCGGAGGGGAACGACGACTCGATCATGACCTGGTAGCGGCGCATGTCGACGATGTGGTCGATGTGCTCGATGTCGACCGGGCACTGCTCGACGCAGGCGCCGCAGGTGGTGCAGGACCACAGGACGTCCGGGTCGATGACACCGTTCTCTTCGAGGGTGCCGATCAGGGGGCGCTCGGCCTCGGCGAGGGCCGCGGCCGGGACGTCCTTCAGGGCCTCCTCGGACGCCTTCTCGTTCCCCTCCGCGTCCTTGCCGCCGCCTGCGAGCAGGTACGGCGCCTTGGCGTGCGCGTGGTCGCGCAGGGACATGATCAGGAGCTTCGGGGAGAGGGGCTTGCCGGTGTTCCAGGCGGGGCACTGTGACTGGCAGCGGCCGCACTCGGTGCAGGTGGAGAAGTCCAGCAGGCCCTTCCACGAGAAGTGCTCGACCTGGGAGACGCCGAACTGGTCGTCCTCGCCCGGGTCCTCGAAGTCGATCGGCTTGCCCTCGCTGGTCATCGGCAGCAGCGCGCCCAGTGCCACATCGCCGTCCGACTCGCGCTTGAACCAGATGTTGGGGAAGGCCAGGAAACGGTGCCAGGCCACACCCATGTCGGTCTTGAGGGAGACCGTGATCATCCAGATGAACGACGTCGCGATCTTGATCATCGCGAAGAGGTAGATGAGGTTCTGCAGCGTGCCGACGCTCAGGCCCTTGAAGGCGGCGACCAGCGGATACGAGGCGAAGAAGGCGGGCTCGTAGTGGTCGACGCCGTGCAGGGCGCCCTCCAGGGCGTGCAGCGTCACGATGCAGATGCCGACGATGAGGATGACGGTCTCGACGAAGTACGCCTGGCCGATGTTGGAGCCCGAGAAGCGGGACTTGCGGCCCGCCTTGCCCGGCCTGCTCAGCTGCCGGATGACGATCAGCGCGAGGATGCCCAGCGCCGTCATCGTCCCCATGGCCTCGACCCACAGCTCCCACGGCAGCCAGGTGCCGATGAACGGGATCACCCAGTCGGCTTTGAAGAGCTGGCCGATGGCGTTGACGATCGTCAGGAGCAGCGAGAAGAAGCCCACCGCCACGAACCAGTGCGCCACTCCGACGACGCCCCAGCGATTCATCCGGGTGTGGCCGAGGAACTCTTTGGCCACGGTGACGGTGCGCTGCGCCGGGTCGTCGGTCCGGGTGCCGGCGGGTACCGACTGACCGAGCCGCATGTGGCGGTAGATCTGCAGGATGGCACGGCCGAACAGCGCGACGCCGACCGCGATTAGGACCAGCGACACGATGATCGCGGCGAGTTGCATGGGTGGCTCCTCGAACCTGCGAGAGCGGAAATCTAGGCGGGACCGCTCATCGATCGAGCGGAACTACTAAGCGGTAACTTTTTTTATCTGCGCTGAGGTTACCCAGTATCCCCGGCCCCATGAAGCGGCCCGGCCGGTGATCTGCGTCGCGCAGGCAACCCTCTCTGGGGCCTCGACGTCTACGGTGACGACCCGGTGACGATAAGGCCGATATAAAAGTTGAGTGGGCCCGACTCAGGTCTGTTGACAGGTTTCATTCGATGTTGCACTCTTGAGCCTGTTCCACTCAAGTCAGCTGGAGGAATCGAAATGGCACGTGCGGTCGGCATCGACCTGGGCACGACGAACTCCGTCGTCAGTGTTCTCGAAGGCGGTGAGCCCACCGTCATCACCAACGCCGAGGGCGCCAGGACCACGCCGTCCGTCGTCGCCTTCGCCAAGAATGGCGAGGTGCTGGTCGGCGAGGTCGCGAAGCGCCAGGCGGTCACCAACGTCGACAGGACCATCCGGTCGGTCAAGCGCCACATGGGCACCGACTGGAAGATCGACATCGACGCCAAGGGCTTCAACCCGCAGCAGATGAGCGCCTTCATCCTGCAGAAGCTCAAGCGTGACGCCGAGGCGTACCTGGGCGAGAAGGTTGTGGACGCGGTCATCACCGTCCCGGCCTACTTCAACGACTCCGAGCGCCAGGCCACCAAGGAGGCCGGTGAGATCGCGGGTCTGAACGTCCTGCGTATCGTCAACGAGCCGACCGCCGCCGCCCTGGCCTACGGCCTGGAGAAGGACGACCAGACCATTCTGGTCTTCGACCTCGGTGGCGGCACCTTCGACGTCTCGCTGCTGGAGATCGGCGACGGCGTCGTCGAGGTGAAGGCCACCAACGGTGACAACCACCTCGGTGGTGACGACTGGGACCAGCGCGTCGTCGACTACCTGGTCAAGCAGTTCCAGAACGGCCACGGTGTCGACCTCGCCAAGGACAAGATGGCGCTCCAGCGTCTGCGTGAGGCCGCCGAGAAGGCGAAGATCGAGCTGTCGTCGTCCACCGAGACGACGATCAACCTGCCCTACATCACGGCCTCCGCCGAGGGCCCGCTGCACCTGGACGAGAAGCTCACCCGGGCGCAGTTCCAGCAGCT
>NZ_JBFAIP010000050.1:0-49201 GCF_040654775.1 Streptomyces sp. NPDC050636 | reverse complement strand
GCGAACCGCAAGCAGCTCGCGCCGGTGCGCTCCCAGATCAGCCCGCAGCTGCCAAGAGCCGCCGCAAGGCCGGACGCCACCGCGGCGATGCTTGCCGGCTGGCGCGTTGGCTGCCGTGACGTTCACGGCAGCCCAGGACTTGTCCACCGTCTTGTACTCGGCGCTGTTGGCCCCGTAGAGGTCCTTGGCGGCCTTCAGGGTCGCGGTCCGGGCGTCGTGGAAGTCGGTCGTGGAGACCATGTACCGGGTCAGCGCACGGTAGTAGATCGCCGTCGCCTTGTCCCTGCCGATGCCGGTCACCGTGGAGCCGTCGTACGTGGGAGAGTCGTACGCGACGCCGCCGATCTCCTTCTGCCCGCTGCCCTCGGCAAGGAGGTAGTAGGCGTGCGAGGAGACGCCGGAGCCGGCGTGCACCTCGGTGTCGTACGACTCCTTCGACCAGTAGTCGACGGTGCCCTCAAGCTTGTCGAGGGAGGGCTTGTCCAGACGGCGCAGGAACTTCTGCTCAAGGCCGAGCTTCTCGCCCATCAGGTAGTTCGGCGGATTCTTCGGGTTGTTGGCCGCGAACTCGACCGCGCTTCCGAAGATGTCCGCCAGCGACTCGTTGAGGGAGCCGGGCTCGCCGAACTGGTTGCCCTCGCTGTCGACACGGGTGGGCTGGAGGCCGGCGGTCGCGTCGACGACGCCGTGGGTGAGTTCATGGCCGGTGACGTCCAGGACGACCAGCGGCTTGGTGAAGGTCTTGCCGTCACCGTCGCCGTAGAGCATGCAGCCGCAGTCGGACGACCAGAAGGCGTTGCCGACGTTCTTGCCGAAGTGCACCAGGGCGCGTGCCCCGGTGCCGTCGTTCTTGATGCCCTTGCGGCCGAACGTCTTCTTGTAGAAGTCGAGGGTGCTGGTGATGCCGTACTGCGCGTCCACCGCAGCCGTGCCGCGATCGCTCGTCTTGCCGTTGCCCCAGCGGTTGTTGGTGCTGGTGAACGCCTTGCCGTCGGCGAACTTCTCCAGTGCCTTGCCGCCCGCGTCCCGCGTCTCGGTCTTCCCGCGGGTGGAGTCCTTGAGGACGAAGGAGTTCTTCGCGGTCTGCGTGGTGGAAAGCGGCACCTTACCGACGAAGAAGGAAGAGCCGGTGCCGGTGGCCGCGGCCGGGAAGCCGGCGGACTTGCCGGCCTTGCCCGCAGCGGTCGGGGCGGCGCCGGTCAGCCCGGTCGCGGGCCTGAGCTTCTCGCCCCGCTCGCGCAGCTTGTCCTGTACGGAGGGCGACAGGAACGAGTCGTTGACCGGGATGTTGCTGAGTACGGATCCTGTGGCGGCGTCGACGACGACCGTACGGACGCCGCCGGCCTCGTCGGTGCGGCTGCCGGTCACCCGCACCTGGTAGGCCAGCGCCGTCCGGCCGACGCGGGCGTCCACGACCAGTTCGGCTGCGCCGGCCTGGCCCTGCGCGGCGGTGGCAGCCTTCGCCGCAGCCTCCCCGGCCGACAGCTTCGGGCTGGTGGACCGCACCTCGATCTGTCGCCCGGAAGCCCGGGTGACGTCCTGGTAGGCGGACTTGGCGTCCAGGTGGACAACGAGGTCACCGCCGAGCACCGGCAGGCCGCGGTGGGTCCGTATGAAGCGGACGTGCTGCGTGCCGTCCGGGTCGACCAGGAGATCCGTGGCCTTGAGGCCGTCCTTCTTGCCGACGCCGGTGGCGGAAGCGTGGGCATACGCGGCGGCGCGGGCCGCGTCCACGATCGACGCGTGTGTGGGGGAGGAAGTGGGAGCTGAGGCTTGAACGACCGAGGGGGCCGCGGTGGCGGTGCCTGCCACCCCTGCTGTGACGGTCGCGGCCGTCGTCACCGCGACGGCGATAGCCAAGCTGCGTATGTGGGGTCTACGCACTGTTTCGGGTCCTTTAGCACGTGGGCGGCCGGCCAACCAACCGCCCGTACGCGCAGTGCTGTTGCGCACTGCGGGGGTCGGGCGACCCCGTGCAAACCCTGGGCACTATGGCATGGGCATGTAAAGCCAGAAGGTCGGTTTCCGACCTTGTTAAATCGAAATTTGACAATTGATCAGCCTTGGGTAGCCGCAAGGTGACCAACCGTGTTCTTCGGTGGGAAAGGTGTGTTCCTGGTGAGGGAGAGGCGAACGGAGGCGAGTTGGTTGCTCCGTCGCCGCGAGAGTTCGGAACCTCCGGCTGGCAGTACAAAAACTGGCGCGATGCCCTCTACCCGCGGGACCGGCCGCAGCGGCTGCGGCTGGAGGAGTACGCGCGGCAGTTCGCCACCGTCGAGAGCAACGCCGCCTTCTACCGGCTGCCCGAGGAGAAGACCTTCCCGACTGGCGGGACCGGACCCCCGACGGCGCACTCGACGGCCGGAGCCGGGGAACTCAAGCAAAAGGCACTCAGGGCTGAGGCATTCGAGAAAATCCTTCGGTCACTCCGACCTCGCACCCCACCTCGTCACGGCGTGACCAGCGGCACCTCCGTGAACCTGTCTTCCGTTTGCCTTCCTAGGGGCTCTAGGTTATACCTTGGATCTCTAGGAACCGAGGAGGGCGAATGGCGCGGGCCGGGCTGACGGCGGAGCGGGTGACGATCGCGGGCGCCGAGCTGGCGGACGAGGTCGGGCTCGACCGGGTGACCATGTCGCAGGTGGCGCGGCGGCTCGGCGTGAAGGACGCGAGCCTCTACACGCACGTTCGCAACCTGGAGGATCTGCGCGGACGGATCGCGCTGCTGGCAGCGGACGAGAAGACCATCCGCATCGCCGAGGCGACCGCCGGGCGGGCGGGCAAGGACGCACTGGTCGCGTTTGCCAACGCCTGGCGGGAGTACGCCCACACGCATCCCGGCCGCTACACGGCGACGCAGACCCCGATCCAGATCGACCCTGAGCTCGCCGCAAAAGCCCCCGGACCGCGGCGTGCCGTCGAGCTGACCTACGGCATGCTGCGCGGCTACGGGCTGGCCGAGCCCGACCTGACCGACGCGGTCCGGCTGCTGCGCAGCACGTTCCACGGGTTCGTCGCCCTGGAGGCCGCGGGCGGCTTCGCGCACAAGCGGTCCTCGCAGCACTCCTGGGTCCGCGCCCTCGACGCCCTGCACACCCTCCTGGAGAACTGGCCCCCGTCCCGAGAAGGAGACTCCCCATGACCACCCCGACCACCCCGACCACCGGCAGCCTGCCCGTGAACGGCGCGACCCTGCACTACGAAGTGCGCGGCCAGGGCCCGCTCCTGCTGCTGATCCCCGGAGGGGCGGGCGACGCGGCCTCCTTCGACGGCATCGCCGACGACCTGGCCACTGAATACACAGTCGCGACCTACGACCCGCGCGGCATGTCCCGAAGCACGCTGGACGACCCCGAGGCCGAGCAGCGCGTGGCCGAACACGCCGACGACGCGTTCCGCATGCTGGAACTACTGTCGCCCGGTGAGCCCGCCCGGGTGTTCGGCGCCAGCTCGGGCGCGATCGCCGCCCTGCACCTGCTCACCGCACATCCCGAACGCGTCGAACGCGTCGTGGCGCACGAGCCGCCGATAGTGGAGGTCCTGCCGGACGCCGCCGACCATCGCACGCTCATCGCACATGTGCAGGAGACGCTCCGCACCCAGGGGCTCATGCCGGCGATGGCCGTGTTCGCAGCGGGTCTGAAGAAGGACGGCGACACCACTGAACCGAAGGTCGAGCTCAAGCTTCCGCCGCAAGCAGCGGCGCGGGCCGAGCGGACGATGGCCAACCTGCCGTACTTCGTCGGACGCATCGTGCCCAGCTTCATGTCCTACACCCCGGACACCCACCGGCTGGAGGCACTGTCGGACCGGCTTGTACTCGCCTGCGGCCAGGACTCACGCGGCGAGCTGCCCTACCGTCCGGCCGCTCTCCTGGCCGAGCGCCTCGGCACGGAACTCCAGCACTTCCCCGGCGGGCACACCGGCCTGACCACGCACCCCGCCGAGTTCGGCGAACTCCTGCGGAAAGCCCTCCGCGCCTCGATCTGAATTCCACTCGCCCTGGCCGACTTCGCCGACGATGGTCACTGAACCTCACATCCGCAACTGCCCGTCCCTGGGGGGAACTCGTGGCCGCAGTCACCTGAGCAACCTCAACTGATCAACAGGGTTTGACAATTGCTCGTTTCCAGTGGCGCCGGTGGTCAACGGCGCCGCATCGAGCCGGACGCCGTAGTGGGCGGTGCCGTTCGTGGGGCCGACGGCGAGCCGGATCAAAGGCAGAGACAAGAAGACCTCCTGAAGATGGGCAAGAGGGGTGGCCCACTGGGCAGGTGGGCGGACAGAAGTGCCGTCTCCTGCCCGCGGGCAGGAGACGGCGTACGTCGGCGTCCATGGCGGTGGCGATTTTGCGCTGACGCCGCTTCTTAGTGCGCTGGTAGATCAGCTGGGCCCGCTCGCTGCACCCCGCACCGAGCTGGGCCGGTCTGTTACGCGGCGGTGAGCCGCTTGACCCAGGTGACCGAGCTGCTGCTGCCAGGGGCCTGGATGAAGACCCGAGCGGGAATGGCTACGACGTGCTCCTGGTTGCTGCCGTCGAGGTCGCGGACGACGATGTAGCCGGTGTAGGTGGCGCCGTTGGCCCGGCCCTCCAGATAGCCCTTCTTGCCCTGCGGCACGTTGATCTCGACGTCCGACTCCCGGGTGTTCTGCACCTTGGTGGTGGAGGTGGAGCTGTAGCTGTAGGTGAAGCTGGCCTCGCCGCCGACCGATCCGCCGTCGCCGCTGATCGTGGGCGTGATCTTGCCGCCCACCTGCCAGCCTTCGGTCGTGCTCTGCTCGTCGGCGACGGACGCCGTGACCTTGTAGGTGAGCTTGCCCTCGCCCGTGAGGCCGTCGCTGGCGCCCCGCTGCGGGTACTTCTCGTCGAGCTTGCCGACGAACATGCAGGGCGCCGACTGACCGTAAGACGGGCTCTGTGAGTCGCTGTTGGTCATGTGGCAGTACTGCTCGGCGGTCTGGCCGCCGGACAGCTTGTCGTCCTTGGTGTTCTGGCGGATTTCGGTGCCGCTGGGCTTGGTCGCATCGGCCCATCCGTCGGACAGGTGCTTGGCGCTCTCCCGCAGCGGCGCGGAGTGCTTCTCGTCGGCGGCGTACTGCGTCGCCGCCGTCTGGGCGTCCTTGACGGCCTGTTCGGGGTCGTACTTGCTCTGCACGTCCGCCAGGGTGAATGCCTTGACGTTGCCGTCCTTGTCCTTGTCCACCCCGGCCGGGTAACCCATGGAGGATTCCGAGGAGTTGACCGGATCCGTCTTCTCCATCGCGGCGAGGACATCCTGATCGGACTCATAGGTGCCGTCGGCGACCTTCGCGGTCTGACCATCGTCGGCGAAAGCGGGGGTCTGGGAACCGATCAGGGATATGCCGGTGAGGAACGCGGTGGCGAGTGCCCCGGCCACCACACTGCTCTTGCGCCGGCCCGGAATGAGCTCGGTCTGCAGTCGCGTTGACACACGGTCTCCTATCAGTCGGGCATCGGCCGCTGGGGGCCGCGCCGATTCGTGGGGGGGGGAGTGCGGCGCACCGGGTTTGAACGCACCTTGCCAGGCCGTGATCCCCAGAGCGGGAACGTCAGGGTCTGCCGATGTGTGCGACGAAATACCGGAGTTGGCGTTCGAATGGGGGTGGCCGCAACAAAGAACCTAGAAAGTTACTATTGCGTTCATCCGTAACGTTTGTAACGGATGTAACTCAGTCGCACCGTGGATCGATCACGCCGGCTGGGAAATGGGGTGCGTTCAGCCGCCGGTAGTACGTGCGTTGACCCGGCGTCACCCGGCCCGGGTGACCCATCCGCGATGAGCCATAGGAGCTCGGTGGCTTCCTTCGGGCACCTGCGAACGCCCTCTCAGCGGATACCGCGGATCCGGTACCCGCCCACCAGCGCGGCGATGCTCAGGGTTGAGACGGCCATCAGGTAGTAGCCCGGTGAGACCTGGGAGCCGGTCGCCGTGACCAGCGCCGCGGCGATCGTGGGGGTGAAGCCGCCGAAGAGGGCGACCGTGGTGTTGTAGCTGAACGCGAGCCCGGTCGCGCGGGCTTCCACCGGGAAGACGTCGGACATCACCGATGGCAGCGCGCCGAAGTACGCCGCTTTCAGGAGGCCCAGGACCGTCATGCACAACGCGAGTACCAGGAAGGACGGTGCCTTGGTGAGCCAGATGAACAGCGGAACGGCGCTCAGGCCGATGAGGACTGCGGCAGGGACCATGATCCGCAGCCGCCCGAAGCGGTCGGCGAGCAGGCCCACGACCGGAGTACCGAAGGTGAGGATGACGCCGGTGATGAGCAGGGCGGTGAACGACAGCGAGTCGTCCAGGCCGAGTTCCTTGATCGCGAAGGTGGGCAGGTACTGCAGGGTGTAATTGAGTGCGGTGGAGACCATCAGCGCCCCGCCGGCGATCAGGAGGCCGCCCCAGTGGCGGCGGAACACCGAGCGGATCGGCGAAGGCGTCTCCCCGCGCTCCCGCGCCGCCGGTAGCTGCGCCATCTCGGGCGACTCCTCGACGTAGCGGCGTACGAAATAGCCGACCGGGCCGACCAGGAGGCCGAAGACGAACGGTACCCGCCAGCCCCAGGCCGTCATCTGGGCGTCGGACAGCGTCGCGGTCAGGCCCGTGGCGAACAGGGAGGCCATTACGGTGGCGAGCCCCTGGCTGGCGAACTGGAAGCTGCCGAAGAAGCTCTTGCGCCGGCTGTCCTGCTCGACCAGGAAGGAGGTGGCGGCGCCGAATTCGCCACCGGCCGCGAAGCCCTGAACCAGTCGCGCGAGCACTATGCCCAGCGGTGCGAAGAACCCGAGCGTGGCGTAGCCGGGCATGAACGCCATCAGCACAGTCCCGAGCACCATCAGCCGGATCGACAGCATCAGCGCCTTCTTGCGCCCCTGCCGGTCGGCGTACGAGCCGAGCAGCAGGCCACCGATCGGGCGGACCAGATAGGTGATGCCGAACACGGCGAAGGTCTGGACGAGTTGGATGCCGGGGTCGTCGTCGGGGAAGAAGGTTTTGCCGATGTACGTCGCCATCAGGGCGTACAGGGCGAGGTCGAAGAACTCAAGGGCGTTGCCGATGGTCGCCGCCACTATCGCGCGCTTGGTGGACGCTCGTCTCGGGGGCGTGGCCGGGGACGTGCCCGGCTGGGTCGGTTGAGGGGAGGTTTCGGTCATCGCGGGTCCTTCCGGCAAGCGCCGGGCTGACGGTCGTCAGTCCGAGCGGGGGACGGGGAGCGGGAGGTGGGCCGGGGCGCGTGCGGGGAGTGGAGGGTTAGCCGATGCGTGTGGGGAGCGGGAGGCCGGCCGAGGGGTGGCCGAGGGCGTGGAAGAGCGTGGCCGCCAGCACGATGCCCTCGCGGGCGATGGTGCCGAGCAGGTGCTCGTCGGGTGCGTGCTGGAGGCAGCCGGGGTAGGAGTGCGGCAGCCACAGGGTGGGCAGGCCGAGGATGTCGGTGAAGACGTGGTTGGGCAGTGAGCCGCCGATGTTGGGCAGGACGGCGACAGCGTTGCCGGTGGCCTGCTCCAGCGTCGTCTTGGCCCAGCGCACCCACGGGTCGTCGAGCGGCGTACGGCTGGCGGGAAAGCTGTTGTGGACGGTCACGTCGACCATCGGGTAGCCGCGGGCGGCGAGGTGCTCGGTAATGGCCTCCCGCACCCGGCTCACCTCGGTGCCGGCCACATAGCGCAACTGCAGGGCGGCGCGTGCCCGGCCGGGGATCGCGTTGACCGGGTGGTCGATGTCGGCTGAGCCGAGCGACAGGACCTCAAGGGTGTTCCAGCCGTAGAGCCGCTCGGCGAGGGTCAGGCCGGGCTCGCCCCACCCCTCGTCGGGGGCCGGGTCGCCGGGACTGCCCCCGACCGCAACGCCGGTGAGCGCGTCCCGCACCTGATCCGGGAGGCCGGGTGGCAGCAGTGCGGGGACCTGGATACGGCCGTGCCCGTCGACCAGGCTCGCGATGGCACCGGCCAGGGTGGTGGCGGGGTTGCGCAGGACGCCGCCCCAGTTGCCGGAGTGGTACGCATCCGGCCGCAGGTCGACGTCGAGCAGGAGCCTGACGCCCCCGCGCGCCCCGAGGAAGAGCGTCGGCGTCGTTGCGTCCAGACGCGGCCCGTCCGAGGCGATCAGGATGTCGGCTCGGAGCTCCTCGCGGTGCGCGGCGGCGAAGGCGGCAAGGCCCGGCGAGCCGATCTCCTCACCGGTCTCGAACAGGAAGGTCAGGTTGAAGCCGAGCGACCCCTGCTCGGCCAGCAGCAGCCGCAGCGCCGCGAGGTTGACCAGGTGCTGCCCCTTGTTGTCGGCCGCCCCGCGGCCGTACCACCGGTCGCCATCGGCGGTCAGGGTCCATGGGTCGCGACCGTTGCTCCACTTGCCTGCGTGACCGTCCACCACGTCGGCGTGGCCGTAACAGAGCAGCGTCGGGAGCTCCGGGGATTCGACGCGCGTGCCGACGAGGAACGGGCCACCGGAGGAGTCCGGGTTGGCGTACTGGGCTACGGAGCACCCGAGGCCGGTCAGCGCGGGGACGAGCATCTCATCCAGGTATGCCTTAACGGCAAGGTGACTTTGCGGGCGGGTGCTCTCCGTCGGATACGCGACCATGGCGCTCAGATCGGCGAAGAAGGCGCCGGAGTCGACGTACTCCTCGGCTCGCTGGACCAGATTTTCGGTGATCACTGGTGATTACTCCTGAGCGTGGCGCAGGTACGGGTGCACGGCACGTGCCGTGTTGGCTCAGCAGCGTAAGGGCGCCTCCCCGCCCTGACTATTGCCGTTTGCGCTGCCTGGCGTTCTAATTTCGGCAAACCGGTGTACGCGTCAGACGGCACGCCGCCCAGCCCCATGGAGGTCCGATGCAGCTGATGCCGGTGAGCCTGGCGTACTTTCTCGAAGTCGCCCGCACGGGGGCCGTGAGTGAGGCCGCCCAGAACCTGCGGGTCGCCCCCTCGGCGATCAGCCGGCAGATCGCCAAGCTCGAATCCGGGGTCGGCGTCCCGCTGTTCATCCGGCATCCGCGCGGAATGACCCTGACCGACGCCGGATCACGCCTGGTCGCCCATGCCCGCCGCAGCGAGGCCGAGTCCTCCGCGCTCCTCACCGAACTGCGCACGGGCAGCGGCGCGGACGCCCGCAACGTCACCGTGGCCTGCTCGGAGGGATTCGCACGCCGCCTCGTCCCGCACGCGATGGCGGCCTTCCGGCACGACCACCCGGACGTGACGTTCCAGCTCGACGGCGTACCCCACCAGGAGGCGACCCGCAGGGTGGCCGAGGGAATCGCCGACATCTCCGTCACCTACGCGATGGGCCCGCAGCACGACGTACGGGTGGAGTGCTCCGTCGTGGTACCGATGGCAGCCATCGTCCCGCCCGGACACCCACTCGCCGGCCGGGAACGGGTCGGCCTGGCCGAACTGTGCGCGTACCCCCTCGCCCTGCCGCCAACCGGAACCACCCACCGCGACCTCTTCGACACCGGCGTGCAATTGGAGGACCTGACCGCCCAGCCGGCCCTGGTCTGCGACGCCCTGGCCCCGAAATACGAGTTCGTCCGCTCCGGCGGCGGTATCGCACTCGTCGGCAACCTGGGCAACCTGCACCCGGACCCGGTCGCCGAAGGCGTCGTCTACGTACCGCTCGACCACCCGGTCTTCCGCCGCCGCGAAGCCCAGGTGCAGACGATGCTCGGCCGTCGACTCCCCTGGGCGGCAACACAGTTCACCGGGTTGCTGGTCTCACTGCTGCGCCCGGCAGGACCGATGTCATGACGGGTCCAGGGTCTCGTCCCGCCGCTGGCCACCGTGGCGAGCTCCCACCGCAACGCACGACACCAGGCACCGGAGTATCCGCGCTCATCACCAACAGCCAGGGCGAACACCTCCTCCACCTGCGCGACGACATCGGAGGCAGCACGCTCCACTGGTTACTCGCCTCCGTGGCCGCAGGGCGAGCGAAAGCGGCGCGCTCTGCTCTCCATGGCACGCAGTGTGGCGGCGTCGGCCTGGAGTGTGGCGGCCATGGTGTTGAACGTACGGCCGAGGTCGGTGAGTTCGTCGTCGCCGATGACGCGGATCCGGGGGCGCGGGCGCCGGCGCCGGCGCCGGCGGCCATGGTCTCGGCGGAGACATCGCGGACGGCAACGTGCGGCACGGTCCCGCCGCCCAGGGGCTGCCGATGGCCAAGGTGAACGTCTAGGGCGGCTCGGTCGCGCTGGGCTGAGACGGCACAGGGCAGTTGCGGACCGGCCGGCCCGCGACCCTTCCCCGGCTCCGCGTGGCTCCGCCCGCGCCCCCCGGGTCAGCGGGCGCGGCGCGGCCGTTTCCAGCAGGTCAGGACGTCATCGGTCTTCGTGATGGTGGCCACCAGCGCGAGGGTGTTGCGAACCATCGCGGGGGTGTAGTCGGCGGGCACCCCCGCGATGGCGTCCGCGGGCACCACGGCCGTATAGCCGAGGTTGACCGCGTCGAACACCGCGTTGGGTATTGCCACATTCGCCGACACCCCGGTGACGATGAGCGTCCGGCACCCGAAGTTGCGCAGCAGGGCGTCCACCTCGGTACCGGCGATCGGCGAGAGCCCGTGCAGCCTGCGCACCACCAGGTCGTCCTCCGTGACCGGGATCGGTTCGGCGATGCGTACGGCGGTGGACCCGATCATCTGCTGGACGGGCAGCCGCTCGGCCGCCCTGAAGAGGCGGGCGTTGTGGTTGGCGCCGCGGCCGTCGGGGCGGCGTTCGGCCACCGCGTGCAGCACCTGGACACCGGCGTCGTGGGCGGCCGCGACCAGCCGGGCGACGTTCGCCAGCGCCCCCGATTTACGGGCCGCGTCGGCGAGTTCGGGCAGCGCACTGTCCGGGCCGACGACACCGCGCTGGCACTCGACGGTGAGCAGCACCGTCGAGGCGGGGTCCAGCTGCTCGATGAGCCGTGCGTCCGAAGGCATCGCATTCCTTCCAGGCTGCCCTTCCGGGGCTTGTTTCCAAAGCTTGCTTCCAGGCTTTCCGCCCGGGACTTCCGACCAGGTTTCCGTTCCGGGACTTCCATCCGGGTGTCCGTTCCGGGGTTTCCCTTCCGGGGTTTCCGTTCCGGGGTTTCCGTTCCGGTGGACCTGTTCGAGGCGCGCGAGGCTATCCGGCATTGCGTCCGTTAGGAAGAGCACTCATGATTCCCCCAAGGTTTCTGACAGGCAGTCAGATGATGGTGGGGCGACGGCCGGATCTCGGGGTCGACGCGGGGGCGCTCCCCTCGGCCGACACCTGCCCCGTACAGCGGAGGGCGATATCGGATGACCGACACGCAGCGGACTGACGCGCAGCGGACCGACACGCAACGGACCGGCACGAAAGGTACCGGCACGCAAAGGACCGGCACACAGACATCCGGCACACAGCGGCGCGGGCGCCGGATCATGATGACGCCGGGCGAGCTCGACGCGTTCCTGGCGGAGCAGCGGACCTGCCGGGTCGCCACGGTCGGCGGCGACGGCGCGCCACACATAGGGGCACTGTGGTTCGTCTGGGACGGGACGGCGCTATGGCTGTACTCGATCACCCGCAGCAAGCGGTGGGCGCAACTGCTCAAGGACCCGCGGATCGCGGTGGTCGTCGACGACGGGCACGAGTACGGGGAGCTGCGCGGGGCCGAGCTGGCGGGGCGGGCGGACTTCGTCGGCGAGGCGCCCCGTACGGGCGAGCCCTGCCCCGAACTGCACGCCCCGGAGGGGCTGTTCGCGGCGAAGTACTTCGGGATGGACGCGATGCCGCATGACGGCCGGCACGCGTGGCTGCGGCTGACGCCGGATTCCGTCGCCTCGTGGGACTTCCGCAAGATCCCGGGGTGAGGGCGGGGCGGGCACGGTGCAACGCCGGCAGAGATCGCGTCGTCACCGGGCGGGCATAGGCGGTGATCGAGCGCGATCAGGCGTGATCAGGCGGTCACCTGCCTCGTCGGCTCGGCTCGAAGAGATCGCGTTGTCAGTGGTCTCTGCGAGAGTGGTATGCGTCAGCTCGTTCCCCGCCGCAACGACTGCGGCAGCGGGGCAGCTCCGGCCGTGCCGACCGGGCGTCGGCGAAGACGAAGGAGATCCGGTGAACGTGCTCTTCCCCGCGCTGTGCGACGCTTCGCCCTCACCCGCACTGCGCTTCGGCGACCGCGCGCTCAGTTATCGCCAACTGGCCGCGGTGGCGGGCCCGCTCGCCGACCGGATCGGCGGCGAGAGCCGGGTCGCGGTCTGGGCGACCCCGACGCTGGAGACCTCGGTCGGCGTCGTCGCCGCGCTGCTCGCGGGGGTGCCGGCGGTGCCGGTGAATCCGAAGATCGGCGAGAGCGAGCTGGCGCACATCGTGGCGGACAGCGCGCCGTCGCTCGTCCTCGCCGAGCCGGGAGCCGCTCTTCCGGCCGCGCTCGCCGCGCTCCCCCGGGTCGACGTCGACGCGGCCGAGCCACCCGAGGAGTCCGAGCCGGTCGCGCTCCCCTACGAGCCGGGCGACGAGGCACCGGCACTGATCGTCTACACCTCCGGCACCACCGGGCCGCCCAAGGGCGTGGTCCTCCCCCGGCGCGCCATCGCCCACACCCTCGACGCACTGGAGGACGCCTGGCAGTGGACCGCCGATGACGTCCTCGTCCACGCCCTGCCGCTCTTCCACGTCCATGGCCTGATCCTCGGCATCCTCGGCCCTCTGCGCCGCGGCGGCAGCGTCCACCACCTGGGGCGCTTCAGCGCCGAAGGCGTCGCCCGGGAGCTGTCCGCGGACGGCACGATGCTGTTCGGCGTACCGACGATGTACCACCGGCTGGCCACCGAGGCCGGCCGCGACCCCGTGCTCGCCAAGGCGTTGTCCCGAGCCCGGCTGCTGGTCTCCGGGTCGGCCGCGCTGCCACTGACCGATCATGAGCGGATCGCGGCGGCCTCCGGGCGGCGGGTGATCGAGCGGTACGGCATGACGGAAACGCTGATGAACACCAGCGTGCGGGCGGACGGCCCGGATGCCGCGGGGACGGTCGGGGTGCCGCTGCCGGGGGTGTACGTCCGGCTCGTCGACGACGCGGGCCAGGCCATCGAGACCAGCGACGGCGAGGCGGTGGGCGAAATCCAGGTCCGCGGCCCGAACCTCTTCGTCGAGTACCTCAACCGCCCCGATGCCACCGCCGAGGCCTTCGACGGCGGCTGGTTCCGCACCGGTGACATGGCGCTCCGCGATGCCTCAGGGAACTACCGCATCGTCGGCCGCAAGGCCACCGACCTGATCAAGAGCGGTGGCTACAAAATCGGCGCGGGCGAGATCGAGAACGCCCTGCTGGCACACCCCGGGGTGGCCGAGGCGGCCGTCACCGGCGAGCCTGACGAGGACCTCGGCGAGCGGATCGTCGCCTGGATCGTGGCCGAGACCGGCCCGGACGCCGGCCCGCCGCCCTCCGGCCAGGAGCTCGCCGACCATGTCGCCCGCCAGCTCGCGCCACACAAACGACCACGCACCGTCCACTTCGTGGAGGCACTGCCACGCAACGACATGGGCAAGATCCTCAAGCGAGAGCTCCATGCCTGACAACGGGAGCTCCGCGCATGACGCCGTACAGGGCGCGATGCCCAGCCAGCGGCTGACCGCCCGTCAGGCCATCGCGGCGGTGGCGGATGCGTACGTCGAACCGGCCGCGCCCGTCGGTGCCGGAGCGCCCCGCGCCGCCGACCGGCCCGGCGGGGACCAGCCGGACGGACCGCTCGGCTGGCACGGCTACGACGCGTCCAGGGCGCGCGCCCGCGCACGTACCGGCGAGGACGAGTCGGTGGTCACCGCCGTCGCCACCATAGGCGGCACCGAAACCGTCCTCATCTCCTTCGAGTTCGGCTATCTGGGCGGCTCCCTCGGCGAACGCACCGGCGACCGTCTGGAGGCCGCGTACGCCGGGGCCCGCGAGCGGGGCCTGCCGGTCGTGTCGTTGATCGCCACGGGCGGCAGCCGGATGCAGGAGGGCATGCGGGCACTGACGCAGCTCCAGCGGGTGGCGGGGCAGTCGGCACTGAACCGCGCCGCGGGGCTGCCGCAGATCGCCGTACTGCGCGATCCGACGACCGGTGGCGGCTGGGCGACGCTCGGCGCGGGCGCCGATGTGATCCTCGCCCTGCCCGGTGCACAGGTCGGCTTCGCGGGCTCGCGGGTGCGCCCCGGCGACGCCGATCCTTACGCCTACTCGGCCGAGGGCCAGCTCGCGGGCGGCCACATCGACGCCATCGTCCCGCCCGACGGTCTGCGCGCCACGCTGCGGCGATGGCTTCAACTGCTGGGCGGAACAAGGGAGTCGGAGGCCGGGGCGGCTTCCCGAGCAGTTCCCGAACCGGTGCCTCCCCCGTACGCACTCGGCGTGCACGACCTGCCGGAAAGCGGCTGGGGTGCGGTGGTCCGCGCCCGCGACACCCGGCGGCCGCGCGCCGAGGCGTATCTGCGGGCGTATTTCGACGACTGGGAGGAGATCAGCGGCGACCGGTGCGGCGGCGTCGACACCGGGATGCGCTGCGGATTCGGGCATCGCGGCGGCCGGACGATCGCCTTCGCGGCACAGTGCGGCACGGCGACGCGCCCGGCCGGGTTCCGTACCGCCACCCGCCTCGTCCGCCTCGCGGACCGGCTCGGCATACCGGTGCTCACCCTCGTGGACACCCCGGGCGCCGCCAATGACGCGGCGGCCGAACGCGCCGGGGCCGGTGCGGCCATCGCCGACGCCTTCGCCGCGCTCGCCTCGGCACGCATACCCGTCACCTCCCTGCTCATAGGCGAGGGCGGATCCGGCGGCGCGCTGGCCCTCGCCGCACCGGGCCGGCTCTGGGCGACACCCGACAGCTACTTCTCCGTGATCGCCCCAGAGCTGGCCGCCGCCATCCTCAAGCGAGACGACCAGCAGGTGCAGGCCACCGCCGATCAACTCCGCGTCCGCCCACAGGACTTGCTGCGACTGGGCGTGATCCGGGACATCGTCCCGCCGGCCTGACCACCCCGACCGGCCTCACCGACGCCCGAGCAGGCGGGCAAGCGGGCGGGCGGGCGATCAGATGCTGCTCGCCATGTTCTTCCCCGCTTCCCGGAGTGCGCCGACGGCGGCTCGGATCGAGGGCCGACGGTCGGCATCGGCGCGCCAGATGGCATAGACATGACGGCGCATCGGATCGCGTACGGGCACCACGCTCACCCCCTCCGGCACCGGCCCACGACCGAGACGCGGGGCGACCGCGACGCCCAGCCCGGCAGCGATCAGCGCGAGTTGGGTGTTGTGCTCCTCCACCATGTGCGCGATGCGCGGCTCAATGCCCTTGCTCCGCAGCGTGAACATCAGCCAGTCGTGGCAGAACTCCCCCTGCGGCCAGGAGATCCACTCATCGTCCGCGAAATCCTCCAGCTCCACAGATCGCCGGTGCGCCAGCGGGTGGTCCGACGGCATCGCCACATCGGCCGGGTCGTCGAGGAGCGGAGCCTTCGCCAGCCCGTCGGGCAGCGAGAGCGGCCGGTTGTACCAGTCGAGGACCACCGCGAGATCGATGTCCCCACGCACCACGCCCCGTACGGAATCCTCCGGTTCCAGCTCCGCCAGCCGCGCGCGGAGCTGGGGGTGTTCGGCGCGAAGGGCGGCGAGCGCGGCCGGGAAGAGCCCGCGCGCCGCGGTGGGAAACGCGCCCAGCCGCAGCTCGCCGACCGCCTGGCCGCGATGCGCCTCCAGCTCGGCCTGCGCCAGCTCGACCTGGGAGAGGATGCGCACGGCGTGGTCGGCGAGCAGTCGTCCCGCGTCGGTCAGCCGCACCCCGCGCCCGTTCTTCGCCAGCAGTTGCTGCCCGGTCTCCCGCTCCAGCTTGGCGATCTGCTGGGATACGGCCGAGGTCGTGACATGCAGTCCGTCGGCGGCCGCACTCACCGAACCATGGCGGGCGACCGCACTCAGCGTCCGTAGACGATCAAGGTTCAACATGTAAGCAATGCTAATCGATATACGCCACGAATTCTCGCTTGTCCTACGAAGTTGTGCCCCGCATCGTAGACGTCATGAGCACCACCACCGGCCCAGCCACTCCCTCCGCGCACAGCGCGAACTCTCAGACGGTCCGCACCACAACCGCCTCGACGAGCGAGACCAGTGCGACCAGCGCGACCAGTTGGAGCGGTCCGACCGTTTCGCGTACCCCGACGGCATCGAGCGCCCCGAGGACCGTTTCACGCACCCCTACCGCCACACCCGCCGCTGCGGACACGCCGGCCTCCCCCGGCTCCGGGAACGGCCCCGTCCACCGGCGGGCCCTCGCCTGGCCGGTCCGCTTCGCCGCGCTCTGCCTCGTCTGGGGCTTCAGCTTCCTGTTCATCAAGCTGGGCACCCACGCGTTTGCGCCGTTGCAGGTCACGCTGGGCCGGGTCACATTCGGCGCGATGGTCCTGGTGGCGATGCTCGCGATCAAGCGCGAGCGGCTGCCGCGCTCCGCCCGCACCTGGGGCCATCTGGCTGTCGCCGCGCTCCTCCTCAATGCCCTCCCGTTCTCCCTCTTCGCCTACTCCGAGCTGACGATCCCCTCCACGCTGGCCGGGATCTGCAATGCCACCTCCCCGCTGTGGGGCATGGCGCTGTCGGTCGTCGCTCTCTCCGAGGACCGCCCCACCCGGCGCCGGGTCGCGGGGCTGGGGTTCGGCTTCCTGGGTGTGCTCATTGTGCTCGGCGCCTGGCAGGGCTTCGCCGGCACGGATCTGGCGGGCACCGCGATGGCTCTCGGCGCCTCGCTCTGCTACCCGATCGGATGGATCTACGTCCGCCGCACCCTGGCAGGCGCCAAGCACTCCCACCTCTCCATGTCCAGCGCCCAGCTGATGCTGGCCACCCTCCAACTGGCCGTCGTGACCCCCCTGTTCACGTCCCTTCCGACCGCCTACCCGATCGTCCCGCTGCTCGCCGTCTTCGCGCTCGGCGCGCTGGGCACCGGCCTCGCCTTCCTCCTGCAGTACGGCCTGGTCGCCGAGATCGGCCCCACCAACGCCCAGATGGTCACCTACTTCATCCCGGTGATCGCCACGACTGCCGGTGTGGCCCTTCTGAACGAGCCGCTGAGCTGGAACACACCGGTCGGGGCCCTCATCGTCCTGGCCGGCGCCGCCCTCACCCAGAGCAAGCCCCGCCCCACCCCGACGACCGCCACCAAGTCCGCCGCCAAGTCAGCAGTCACCGCCGCATCCACCACGGCCAAGCACAGCGCCGGCTCGTAGACCGCGCACGGGCGCGGCCAACTGCCCCGCTGCGCCCGGCCCGGGCTTCGCCCATTCCTGACCGCGCGCCCGCCGCTCCCCTCACTCGTACCGCCGGGCCGCACCCACCCCCGTCGCCGACGCGACCGCGTCTGCCACTGGTTCTATGTCGTCGTCGGACAGGGGGGACACGGTGATCCGTACGGCCGGTGGGGAATGCATGCGGAAGCGTGCGCCGGGGGCCACCGCCCAGCCAGCGTGCAGGAGTCGGGCCACCGCGCCCGTCTCGTCCGGTACCGGTACCCAGACGTTCATCCCGCTGCGCCCTCGCGCGGTCACGCCACGCTCCGCCAGCGCCCGTATCAGCGCGCCCCGCCGCCGGTCGTACTCCCCGGCAACCACCGTCGGCTCGATCGCGGACGTCCGCCACAGGTGCGCGACGGTGTCCTGGAGCAGATGGCTGACCCAGCCGGGCCCCAGGCGCTGGCGTCCACCCACCCGGTCCACGCTCACGGTGTCTCCGGTGAGCACCGCCAGGCGCAGGTCCGGACCGTACGCCTTGGCCGTGGAGCGCACCAGCACCCAGTGGTCGGTGACGCCGGCGAGCGGATGCAGCGGGAGATCGACGATGCCATGGCCGTGGTCGTCCTCGATGAGGAGCACGCCGGGGTGTTCGGCCAGCAGTGTGCGGAGTTCGGTGGCGCGGGCGCGGGTGACGGCCGCTCCGGTGGGGTTCTGCGCCCGGTCGGTGACGACCACCGCCCGAGCGCCGTCCTGGAGCGCGCGCGCCAACTGCTCGGGCAGCGGCCCTTCGTCGTCCAGCCCGACCGGTGCGGCGCGCAGTCCGAGCGCGGGGATGAGGTCAAGCAGGCTGCCCCATCCGGGGTCCTCCACCGCAACGGTGTCACCGGGCCGGAGGTGCGCGGCCAGCACACGTTCTATGGCGTCGAGTGAGCCGCTGGTGACGACGACGGGGCCGTCCGGCACGCCGTCGGCTGCGAAGGCCGAGCGGGCCAGCGCCGCGAGGTCGTCGTCGACGGCGGGCGCACCGTAGAGCACGGGGCGCCGGGCACTGCGCGCCGCGGCCTCGGCCAGAGCCCGTTCCAGCGGGGGGAGCAGGGCCGGGTCGGGGTTGCCGTCCGAGGTGTCCCGGACGCCCGGCGGCGCCTCTACCCGCAGCGCCTCCCGCGAGGTGCTCGCAGGCCGTGGGCGCACCCGGCTGCCGCGCCGGCCGGCGGTTTCGATCACACCTCGGTCGCGCAGCGTGCGGTACGCGGCCGCGACGGTATTCGGATTGACCTCAAGATAGACGGCCAACTCCCTCAGCGGGGGCAGAACTTCGCCCGGTTGGAGCTCGCCCGCACCGACGGCTCGCTCGACGCTGGCGGCAATCTCCGATGCGCGCCGCCCTTCGATCCGATACTCTCCTAGCACAAACATGATTGTGCACTAGTGCAATGGAGTTGGCAAGTGACGCAAGCAGAGCAGGTGCACGTGGAGCAGACGGCACACGTGGAACAGGCAGAGCAGGCAGAGCAGGCAGCGCAGGCGGATAAGGCGGACGCGGCGAAGGAATCGGCGATGACATCGGCAACGGGGTCATCGCAGGCATCGGCGGAAGCGGCAGAGGACGCAGAAGACGGGGCATACGCGGCAACCGAGCGCACGGTTCCTACCCGCTCCCGCGACCGCGCCGCCTACGACCACGAGACGGTGCACGCGATTCTCGACGCGGGATACGTCTGCCACCTGGGCTTCGTGCGCGACGGCGCCCCGGTCGTCCTGCCCACGCTCTACGGCCGCGTCGGCGACCGCCTCTACCTGCACGGTTCGACGGGCTCCCGTCCGCTGCGGATGGCCGGCGCGACGCCGGACCCCGGCCTCGCGGTCTGTGTCACGGTCACCCACGTCGACGGCCTGGTCCTGGCCAGGTCCGCGTTCCACCACTCCATCAACTACCGCAGCGTCGTGGTCCATGGCACCGCCCATCAGGTCACCGATCAGGCCGAGAAGACGGCTGCCCTCGACGCGCTCGTCGACCAGGTCCTGCCGGGCCGCGCCGCGGACTCCCGGCCGGGCAACGCCAAGGAGCTGGCCGCCACCGCCGTGATCCGTCTCGACCTGCGCGAGGTCTCGGCCAAGATCCGCACCGGCGGCCCCAACGACGAGCCGGAAGACCTCGCGCTGCCCTACTGGAGCGGCGTCCTGCCCGTGGCCCCCGTGTACGGCGCCCCCATACCGTCCGACGACCTCGCGCCCGGCACCACTCTGCCGGCGTACCTCTCCGCGCTCTCCCCCGCCACGGAAGACTGAGGAACCCCATGCTGATCCACCCCTGGGATGCCCCCACCGACGACGCCGAGTGGCAACACTGGCTCGCCACACACGACTTCGGGCAGCTGGCCGCCAACGGTGCGCCGGGCGAGGCACCGCTGCTCCAGCCGCTGCACTTCGCGTACGACCCGGCCCACCGCGAGGCCGTCACACACCTGGCCCGCCCCAACCCCATCTGGAGCGCGCTGGAGGACCGGCCGACGGTCCTGTTGAGTGTGGTGGACGACTACGCCTTCATACCGGGCCCCTGGCAAGCGGCCGAGGACCAGCCGGCCGAGCACGGCGTCCCGACCAGCTTCTATGCCGCGGTCCAGCTGACCTGTACCGCTCATGTCGTGGACGATCCGGAGGCCAAGGCCGCCCTGTTGCAGAGGCAGATGGGCCACTTCCAGCCGGACGGCGGCTCGGCTCCGGTCGCCGTGGGAGAGGCTCCATACGGCCGGCTGCTCTCCGGTATCCGTGGTCTGCGGCTGGAAGTCCGAGACGTACGCGCCAAGTTCAAGTACGCGGGCAAGCGGAGCGAGGCGGTCCAGCAGCGCATCTCGGAGCGCCTCGCCGAGCGGGACGCGCCCGGCGACGCGGCGGCCCGCCTCCACCAGCAACGCCGCCTGGCCGCCGCCGCATCCACCTCCACGGCCACAGCCTCGGCCTCGGCTCAATGACGTCCATGTCCGCGTCCAACGATGCGCCCCGTTCCTGAAAGGACGGGCGGGAAGCCCGGCAGCCCGGCCGCCCGGCAGCCGGCCGACACGAACGCCCGGCCGGTGCGGCGGACGCGACCGGCCGGGCATCACCTCAGCCCACCAGCGGCGCGGACCGGGCCGCCGTCACCGCGCCGCGCGCCTCCGTCACCGCCAGCGCGGCAACGGCCGTCAGCAGTACGGCGGTTCCGACCGCGGTCGCCATCGTGAGCCGCTCACCGAGGAACAGCACCGCGATCGCCGCGGCCGACACCGGCTCGATCAGTGAGATCACCGATGCGGTCGCGGCACGCACGGCCGCCAGACCCGCGAAGTACAGCCCGTACGCCAGCGCCGTCGGCACGGCCGCGATATAACCCATCAGGACGAGGCTGCGGGCGAGATTGTGCGCCTGAGGCCACAGCCCCTCCGCCGCCGCGAACGGCAGCAGGCACAGGGCGCCGACCGCGAACGCGCCGATCGTCGAGGCGTAAGGGTCGCTGCCGCCGCCCTTCCCCAGCCTCCGGGTGGTGAGCGTCATCATGGCGCAGCCGGCGGCGGACAGCAGGGCGTAGCCGATGCCGGCGGGACGGACCGTGTCAGCGCCGCCTCCGCCGAAGACGAGAACGATCAGCCCGACCAGCGCGCCGGCGACGGCCAGGACGCCACCCGTACCGAGCCGTTCGCCCATCGTCACGCGCGCGCCGATCGCGATGAGGACGGGACCCGCCCCCATCGTGACGACGGTGCCGACGGCCAGTCCGGTGGCTTCGACGGAGGCGAAGTAGGCGGCCTGGAAGACGGCGAGGGCGATGCCGGTGACGGCGATGCGCGTGATGGCGATGCGTGTGACGGCGATCCTCATGACGGCGATCCGCGTGATGTGCCGTCGGGCCGGTCCATGTGTGTTCGGGGCGATGACTGCGCCCGTACGGCGGCGCAGCAGCGCACGTACGGCGAGCAGCAGGACGAGGCCGCCGAAGGTGCGCCAGAAGGTGAGGGAGACCGGACCGAGTCCGCTACCGCGGTAGAGCAGCGCGGCGGCCGCGCCCGCGGTGCCCCAGGCGGTCGCGGCGAACGTTACGTACAACAGCCCCCGGCCTACGGGCAGGGCGGAGGTAGGAGTGGCATGCATGGGAGAGGTGCTCCGGGAAATCCAGGACGGCGCGGTGCGCCGTGGAATGGTCGCGTGGTCCCCTGTGCGGGCAGCGACGACCGGCTCGGGAACCTGCCCGAGCCGGGACTTCCTCGGAGGCCGCCGCCCGCGCTACGCGGCGGGAGGGGGCAGCACAGTCGAATGCATGATCGTGACCCTATGTGGCGGGCGAATCGGCGGACAACTCGTTTCCGGAGCGCGCCTCGGTCCCGGAACGGGTCTCGGTCCCGGAACGCGCCGAGGATGCGGCGCTCCCCGGGACGGCCGGCTCCCGGGGGCCCCTCGCGGCCGACCCGGCCACCGTCACCGTCTCCGTCGCCTTCGGCTTGGCCGACTGCGCTATGAAGGCACCGACCAGCACCACCGCCCCGCCCACGATCTGCGGTGCGGACAGGTGCTCGCCGAGCAGCACCCAGGCCAGGACCGTCGCGATCACCGCCTCCAGGCAGGCGACCACACCGGCCACCTGCGGGGAGAGCATGCGGATCGACACCACTCCGGTGAGGTAGGCGAGCACCGTGGCGATCAGCACGATCCACGCGAGGAGCAGCGCGGCCGGCACCGTGGTGCCGGCCATGTCCGCGCTGCCGCCGAGTACCGACCAGTCCATGCCCCAGGGGCGGGCGATGAGCGTGAGCACAGCGGTGCCGATGAGCAGTCCGTACGCGCTCACACCGAGCGGGTCCACTGCGTCGTCGCCGTCGCTGCCATGGTCGGAGAGTACGAAGTAGCCCACCTGGCAGCAGGCCGCGCCGAGCGCGAGGGCCAGGCCGATGACGTCGAAGCTCAGCCCGGACCACACCTCGACGACGCAGGCCAGGCCGCCGACGGCCAGTACGACGCCGACCGCCGCGGCGCGGGTGACCGGCCGTTTCTGGACGAAGCGCACCCAGCCCAGTACGAGGGCGGGTGCCAGGTATTCGATGAGCAGCGCGACGCCGACGGGGATGCGAGAAAGCGCGGCGAAGTAGCAGGCCTGGACGCCGGCGACGGCGAGCAGTCCGAAGCCCGCGAGCAGGGCGGGCCGGCGGCGCGGCAGGTCGCGGTGGCGCCAGGCGACGGGCAGCATGACCAGCGCGGCGCCGGCCACCCGCAGCCAGGTGACGTGCAGCGGTTCGAGTCCGGCCGCGATCAGGGGCTTGGCGGCCACGCCCGAGCCGCCGAAGGCGAGAGCGGAGAGCAGCGCGATGGCGAGGGCGGCGCGCCTCCCCCGGGCCGCGCCGCCGCCGGTTGCCCCGGGGGCCGGCTGTGGCTGCTGGGTCCCACGGGACCCTGGAGTTCCCTGGCCCGTGGTGGTCGCCGGACCGGCCGGGCTCCCCGAAGACGCGTGCATCGGGTCATCATGACAGCCGCCGTCAGCAGCGCCACCCCGAGACCCCTGTCAGTCCTGGCCGGGGCGGTCCCCGTCCAGGCGAGCGGCGATCAGGGCGGTGTCGACGGAGGCGCGGCGCAGGACTTCGACGGCCCGGGACTCGGGGTCGTCCACCAGGGCGGCGAGCAGGTCGAGGCAGCCCGCGCGGGTGGCGTAGCGGGCGTGGGCGCGGTCGAGGGCGCCGTCCAGGGCGGCGGCCGCGGCGGGCGACCAGCCGGGGACGCCGCCCTCGGCGACCAGGGGGACGGCGCCGGAGTCCTCGACGGTGCCGTGCCACTGGAGGCCGTAGCCGATGCTGCGCTGGACGAGGTAGCCGAGCAGCCGGGCGACCTGCCGGCCGCCGTCGAAGGTGTCGCGTACCGCGGGGTCCGATTCCAGGAGGCCGTGCAGCAGATGCGCGGTGTCCACCTGCCGGTCGCCGTCGCGGGTGGCCCGCCTGCGGGCAGCGGACACGACGGACGCGAGCTCCACGGTGAGCTGGGTTCCGAGGTCGTCCTGAGCGGCGCCGTCGCCGCCGGTGTACGCAGTCCGGTTTTGCACAGTCCCCACCCCACCAGCCCCTGGGAGGCGGAACATCCCCGGAGGGGAGCATTTGCGCATCCCACCCTGGTTGGGGACGCCTGCACCGCATCTCATCCTCAGGGAGGAGAAGAGGCACCCCCAACCAGGAGGGGACAAGGGAGTCCGATGGCCACTCGACCGCTAGTACAGCCGTTGGGCGGCCGGACCGGCTGCTGCTGGTCGATCCGGCGCGCGGGCCGCGCCGCCACCAGGTGGACCGCCTACTCGCCGATCCTCCCCAGGCGCGCCACCGCATGAGCCCAACGACCGATCTGACGAGCCATCAGGATTGATGCCCGCCGGTATTGAACCTTCATCCCCATGCGGCTACGTTCCGCGGCACCAGCCAGGGACAGTCACCGAAGGGGTGGTCGTATGGCCGAAGTCACCGCTCAGGCCCGCATCGAGGCGCCGGCCGAAAAGGTCTGGGACCGGCTCACCGACTTCGACTCGTACGGACAGTGGAACACCACCCACACCGCCTTCCCCAAGGGAGGCCCGGAAAAGCTCGAAGTGGGCGCGGGCTACGAGGAGAACATGAAGCTGATGGGCTTCCCGGCCGAGGTGACCTGGACCGTGCGGGAGCTGGAGCCGAGCCGTCTGCTCGACATCAAGGGCAAGGGCCCGATGGGCGTCGGCCTGGGGATGCGGTACGAACTCACGCCGGACGGCGGAGCGACGACGGTCCGCATCGACGGGGCCTTCACGGGCGCGGCGGTGTCACTGATGGCCGGGAAACTGAAGGATTCGGCGAGCGCGGCCCTGAACGAGTCGCTGCAAAAGCTCGGGGGACTGATCACCTGAGACCGGACCCGTCACCTGACACCTGACCTGACGCGGCGCCCTGGCGCAACGGCACACGGCGCACGGCGGGAGGCCTTACGCGCACGCCGTGCGGCCACACACACGGAGGCCGTCTCGTACGCGGGGGCCGTGGTCGGACATCCGACCATGGCCCCCGCACCGCTCACCCCCCAGCCGGCGTTCAGTCCTCTTCCGCGAGGATCAGATAGAGCTCCTTGCGTGCCTTGTTGACCACCGCCATGGCCTTCTCCCGCTGCTCGGGAGTGCCGGTGGCCCACACCTGGCGGAATGCCTCCACCAGACCGCCGCCCGCCTTGCGGATCTCGTTCATCGCCTCCCAGTCGACGCCGCGACCGGCGTCCTCCCAGGGTGCGTCCGAGCCGCTGTCGGCCTCGGCGCGTCCGGTGTCGGTCAGCGAGAAGAGCTTCTTGCCGCCTTCACTGGCGCTGATGATCAGGCCCTCGTCCTCCAGGAGCTGGAGGGTCGGGTAGACCGAGCCGGGGCTGGGCTTCCATGCCCCGCCGCTGCGCTCGGCGATTTCCTGGATCATTTCGTAGCCGTGCATCGGACGGTCCTTGAGCAGCGCCAGGATCGAGGCGCGCACATCGCCGCGCCGCGCCCGGCCGCGCGGTCCGCCGCGGCCCCGGCCACCGCCGAACGGCGGCCCCCCGAAGGGCGGCCCGAACGGCCCGAAGGCGGCGCGCAGCCTCTCGACGCCGTCGGTGAAGTCGCCCCTCCCGCCGCGGCGCCCGGGTCCGCAGTGCTCATGCCGATGCTCATGTCCGTGGTCGTGTCCTTGGGAACGCATAACGCCCTCCTCCGCTTGATCGGCCGTGATCAGCCTCATTCGGTCGCCATCGTTGATCGATCGCGATACCTCAACGATATATCGGAACTGTTCGCCGAGCAATCCCTTCAGCGGTCCTGGGGTGGATGTCCTGTGTCATCGAACCTTGAGCATTGCCATCGAACCTTGATGATCATTAGGTTTGTGCCACCGAAGTTTGAGTGGCACAACGTGCTGGGTCATCAGGGGCGGCAGTGGGGGAGCTCGCGGGAGCGTACGCAGATCCGGACCTGGCGCTTGGGAGTTCGTGTGCGCCGGTGTCCCGGATCCGGTGCTGATGGGGAACATGCGGCGGCTCTCGCCTTACCGCAGACGGCGGCGTCTGCGCCGCCTGGCCGACAGGCGCCTGGAAGTCTTCCGCGAGCCGGGCCCGTTGCGGGCCGGAGCAGCGCGGGTGGGGGATCCGCTGGGTCGCCGTCACCAGCGTCCCCCGAATCTACGGGCCGCACCCAGCTGAGCTGAGCGATGACGAATGACCAACCCGGCGCTCGAGGGCTCACCGAGGCCACAGCCATGCACCGGCCGAATGCACAAGACCACCGAGAGGATCCGCTGATGAACCGTTCTAAGGCGAGCGGGAAGACGATCGCCAAGCAGATCGCCGCGATCGTAGCCCTCGGCGGATTCTTTGCAGTGTCGCTGTGGCTCGGTGACGAGCTGTGGGCTCTGGCCGCGTACTGGCCGGCGAACGGCATCGGATTCGGCGCCACCGTCGGGGTGCTGCTCCCGATCACGTTCACGGCCGCCAAGCGCTCCTTCCGCCGGGTCAACTCGGCCGGGAGCGAGCGCTCGACCCGATGGGCCGTGGCCAGCATCGTGTGCGCGGCTGTGGCCCTGGTGAGCGCGCTGGCCGCCTCTCGCGCGATCCCCGGAAGGAGCTCCTCGCACCCCTGCCTCGACGAGTGGCAGCCATGCTGGGTGAACCACCTCTATCCGGGGGCCTTCTTCGTGACACTCGGCAGCTTGGCCGCGACGGTGGCCGTCATGACCTGGCTGCCGAGCTGGATGTCCAAGCTGCGCGCCCGGTCCCGCCGGTAGCCGCCGAGGTCGGCGGAGTGGGGATGGGATGTGTCCGGAACCGCCAGGAGATCACACGGTCTTCCTGCGATGTCAAGATCCCCGACAGCGTCGACCTCTGAGAGCGCCAACGGGCTACCGCTCAAACTTCGGTGTCACACGCTCAAGGCTCGATGGCACAGGACAGCGGATCTCGCAGGGCCGCACGTCGAGCCACTGGACCGGGCCAGGGAGACGAGTCCCTACGTCTCGCCCAATCGGGAGTACCGCGCCATGGCGAGCTTCTTCGCCCCGGCAGCACAGGAACCGCCCCGCACGTTGCATGATCATGCGTAGCCATGCATAATCTTCCTATGTCTAAGGTCCTCACCTCCCTGCCCGCCGGCGAGCGCGTCGGCATCGCCTTCTCGGGCGGCCTCGACACCTCGGTCGCGGTCGCATGGATGCGCGACAAGGGCGCCGTCCCGTGCACCTACACCGCCGACATCGGCCAGTACGACGAGCCGGACATCGCCTCGGTGCCCGGCCGCGCGAAGGCCTACGGTGCCGAGATCGCGCGCCTGGTCGACTGCCGCGCGGCGCTGGTCGAGGAGGGCCTGGCCGCGCTCACCTGCGGGGCGTTCCACATCCGCTCGGGCGGGCGTGCCTACTTCAACACCACGCCGCTCGGCCGCGCCGTCACGGGCACCCTCCTGGTCCGGGCAATGCTGGAGGACGACGTACAGATCTGGGGCGACGGCTCGACCTTCAAGGGCAACGACATCGAGCGGTTCTACCGGTACGGCCTGCTCGCCAACCCGCACCTGCGGATCTACAAGCCCTGGCTGGACGCGGACTTCGTGACCGAGCTCGGCGGCCGCAAGGAAATGTCGGAGTGGCTTCTCGCCCACGACCTTCCCTACCGCGACAGCACGGAGAAGGCATACTCCACCGACGCCAACATCTGGGGCGCCACCCACGAGGCCAAGACCCTGGAGCACCTCGACACGGGCGTGGAGACCGTGGAGCCCATCATGGGCGCGCGGTTCTGGGACCCGTCGGTCGAGATCGCCACCGAGGACGTGACGATCGGCTTCGACCAGGGCCGCCCGGTGACGATCAACGGCAAGGAGTTCGCCTCCCCCGTCGACCTGGTGATGGAGGCCAACCTCATCGGCGGCCGCCACGGCATGGGCATGTCGGACCAGATCGAGAACCGGATCATCGAGGCCAAGAGCCGCGGCATCTACGAGGCGCCCGGCATGGCCCTGCTGCACGCGGCGTACGAGCGCCTGGTCAACGCGATCCACAACGAGGACACCCTCGCCCAGTACCACAACGAGGGACGGCGCCTGGGCCGGCTGATGTACGAGGGCCGCTGGCTGGACCCGCAGGCACTGATGGTGCGCGAGTCGCTGCAGCGCTGGGTCGGCGCGGCCGTCACCGGCGAGGTGACGCTGCGGCTGCGGCGCGGTGAGGACTACTCGATCCTCGACACCACAGGCCCGGCGTTCAGCTACCACCCGGACAAGCTGTCCATGGAGCGCACCGAGGACTCGGCGTTCGGCCCGGTGGACCGGATCGGCCAGCTCACCATGCGCAACCTCGACATCGCCGACTCGCGCGCCAAGCTGGAGCAGTACGCCGGGCTCGGCCTGATCGGCACCGGCAGCCCCGCCATCGGTGCCGCCCAGGCGGCCGCGACCGGCCTGATCGGCACCATGCCCGAGATGCCGGAGGGCGGCGCCCAGGCCATCGCCTCCCGCGGCGAGGTCTCGGAGGACGACGAAATGCTGGACCGCGCCGCGATGGAGTCCGGCACGGACTGACCAGCCCCGTCGAGCGGAAGGCTCAGCACCCCCGAGGGCGAATGCACCACCGGAAAGGCCGGCTCGGCACCACGGCGTCGAGCCGGCCTTCTCCGTTACCCGGCTTCCGGTCATCGGGAGCAAACGCATCGCGCCGCTCGCGGCAATCATCCCGGGCATGCTGTGGGGGTTGATGGCGCGCCAGGTCCAATTTCCCGGGATTGGCCTTGGCCTGCGGCTTTGCGCCGCCCCTACGCTCGCGCCCATGAGGATTCGCATCGTCGACGCCTTCACTGAGCGTCCGTTCGCCGGCAACCCCGCGGGAGTCGTACTCCTCGACTCCGACACCTTCCCCGATGACGCCTGGCTCCAGCAGGTCGCCACCGAGGTCAATCTCTCCGAGACCGCCTTCGCGCACCCGCTGCCTGAAGGCGGCGACGCCGACTGGGCGTTGCGGTGGCTCACCCCGACCGCCGAAGTGAACATGTGCGGGCATGCCACCCTGGCCACCGCGCACGTCCTGCACACCACCAAGACGGCCACCGGCACGATCCGCTTCCGTACCCGCAGCGGGGTACTGACCACGACGGCCGGTGACGACGGGGCGATCTCCATGGACTTCCCGACCGCGCCGCTGACGCCGATCGAGGTGCCGCCGGTCGTCGCCGAAGCGCTGGGTGCCGAGATCCGCTGCGCGTACGACACCGGCCCGAACGTCGGCGACCTCCTCGTCGAGCTGACCGACGAGAAATCCGTACGGGCGCTGTCACCGGACTTCAAAGCGCTGGCCGGACGCGGCGGCCGGGGCGTGATCGCCACCGCGCGCGCCGAAGACCCCGACGGCGGCTACGACTTCGCCTCGCGCGGCTTCTTCCCGTACGTGGGTATCGACGAGGATCCCGTGACGGGAAGCGCGCACACTGCGCTCGCCCCGTTCTGGGCTCCGCGCATCGGCCGTGACGCGCTCGTCGGCCTGCAGGGTGGCGCCCGCACCGGCGTCGTACGGGTCGAACTGCGCGGCGACCGTACGCTGCTGACCGGCTCGGCGGTCACCGTCATCGACGGGGAGCTGCTGGCCGGCGGGTGAGCGCGGCCCGTTCGGTGGGAGGCGGGGGCGCGCCGCCCCCGCCCGACCTCACTGCGTCGGCAACCACCCCACCCGGCCCGCGAGCAGTGCGTAGCCGAGGAACGCCACGATGTCGATCAGGGCATGCGCGGCGACCAGCGGCCCGACCCGCCCCCACCGCCGGTAGAGCAGCACGAAGATCACGCCCATCACCATGTTGCCGAAGAAGCCGCCGATGCCCTGATAGAGGTGGTACGAGCCGCGCAGCACCGAACTTGCCGCCAGTGCCGCCATCGGCGCCCAGCCCAACTGGCCCAGTCTGCGCAGCAGATACCCGACGACGATGACCTCCTCCACCACGGCGTTCTGCACCGCGGAGGCGATCAGCACCGGGATCTTCCACCACACGTCGGGCAGTGCTTCGGGGACCACCGTCAGATTGAATCCGGCCGCCCGCGCGCCCAGATAGAGCAGCAGACCGCTGCCGCCGATGACGGCCGCCAGCCCGGCGCCCCGGCTCAGGTCGAAGCCGGGGCGCCCCCGGTCGAAGCCGATCGCGCGCAGCCCGGCCCCTCGCTGCCCTGGTGGCGCTTCCCGCAGCAGCAGATGCGCCACCAGCACGACGGGCACCAGCGCGGTCGCGATACCGAACAGCTGCCAGGCGAGATCCAGCCATGGCCGGCCGGGCGCATGCGATCCGTTGAGCGTCGCCGCCTGGTCCTTGAGGCCACCGGGCCTGGTGACGGATCCGATGAAGCTGATGACCGCCGACACCCCGCTGGCGCCCAGCGAGAGGGCCAGGACGATCAGCGTCTCGCTCCGCAACACACTTCGGGAAGGCTCCTCGGCCACCCCCGCTGCGCCCCCCGATCCAGGCCCCTGACCTGGAACGTCCGCATCGGCCACGGGACTTGTATCCGACTGCACGGCTTCCTCCACTTCCGTAATACCGCCGCCTTGTCACCACCGCCCCGCTAGGGTCTCGAAAGCAGGTACGAAGATCGCGCGCGACAGGCCGGGGACGGGCGCCATCCACGTGGCGCGCTTCCTCTCCCCATCGAATCCCGATCGAGCTCCGGTACATCGGACTCCGAGAATCAGGAGAGGCGCTACCGCAATGGGACGACACAGCTTGCCCGACGGCTCCGGACCGGAGAACACGGGGGCCCGCCCCCGTACCCCCACCCGCACCCTCCTCATCTCCACCGCCGTCGTCCTCGCCGTCGCCGCGGGCTCCGTCGTGGCGCTGCGCACCGATCTGATCCGCTTCGGCGGGCCGTGCGACGGTATGTCGGTACGGCTCGATGTGGCCGTGTCCCCCGATATCGCCCCGGCGGTCCGCGCGGTGGCCGACAAGGCCCGCGCGGAACGGACGCGCAGCGACGGAAGGTGCCTGGACGTCAAGGTCACCGCGCGGGCCGCCTACGAGGTCGCCGACACCTTGGGCCGCCCCGTCGAACCCGGGTTCCAGGTGTGGATACCGGATTCCAGCCTGTGGGTGGACCGGGTCGGCAAGGAGGGCGGCACTCAGCTGACCACCACCGACACCATCGCCTCCTCGCCGATCGTGCTGGGCGCGGTCCCCGAGACCGCCAAAGCGCTGGGCTGGCCGGAAAAGACCTACACCTGGTCCGAGCTGACCCGGACCGCGACCACCGACGACGAACTGCGCCTCGGTGCGGCCGACCCGGCCCGCAGCGCCACCGGGCTGCTCGCACTGTCGCGTATCAACGCCTCCCACTCCAAGGAAGCCAAGAACGACGGGAACTCCAAGGACGGCGCCGACGCCGACACCCGTACCGCCGCCACGGCAAAGCTGCTCTACCAGCGGGCCGCGGACGGCGACGGGCAACTGCTGGCCACGCTGCCACGCGACGACTCCGGTGCGGAACGGGGCAACCCGCGCCGCAACCAGGCGCTGCTGCTCTCCGAACAGGCCGCCCATGCCCACAACACCGGCGAGGACGGCGGCCCCGATCTGGACCTGTTCTACCCCCAGGACGGCACCGCCCAGCTCGACTACCCGTACACGCTGGTCGACGACCGCAGTCTGAACGCCGACCAGACACGCGCCGCCAGCCGCTTCATGACACTGCTCGCCGACGCCGAGGGGCAGCGCGCGCTGCGCGAGCGGGGCTTCCGGGCCGGCAATGGCGAGGCCGACGGGAAGGTGACGCGCGCGGCCGGCGGGCGCGTGCCGCAGCCGTACTCCGCCGACCTCGCCGATCCGCCCTCGGCAAAGGAACTCCAGGCGCTGCTGGGCATGTGGACCATCACGGTGCAAAGCGCCCGGATCGCCACCGTCGTGGACGCCTCCGCGTCGATGGCCAACCCGGTGCCCGGCCGGAACGGCCAGTCACGGATGGATCTCGCCAAGAACTCCCTGCTCCAGGCGCTGGCGACGTTCACACCCGAGGACGAGATCGGGCTGTGGAAGTTCGCCACCTTCCTCGACGGCGACAAGGACTACCGGGAACTGTCCCCCACCGGCCGGCTCGGCGACCGCGGCAAGGACGACGGCACCCACCGCGATGAACTCGCCGCCGCGTTCAGCTCGCTGGCCCCGGTGCCCAACGGCTCCACCGGCCTGTACGACACCACGCTCGCCGCGTACGAACAGGCCCGTAAGTCCTACGCGAGCGGCAAGTTCAACTCCCTGGTCATCGTCACCGACGGCGCCAACAACGACTCCAGCAGCATTGGCCTCGATGCGCTGGTCGGCAAGCTCAAGAAGCTCTCCGACGCGGCGCGGCCGGTGCCGGTGATCGCCATCGCGATCGGCCCGGATGCCGACAAATCTGCCTTGGACCGGATCGTGACCCCGACTGGGGGCTCGGCACATCGCGTCAATGACCCGTCGCAGATCCACCAGGTGATCCTCAAAGCCATCATGGAGGCGGGCAGCAACGGTCCGCGCTAGATGTATCGATCACGAGCGCGCCGACACTCCGTGGACGGCGGGCAGCACCAGACCGGCGGCGCGGTCACGACGCCGCCGACCCCACTGCGGCGGGCACCGACCTCCGCACGGACCGCGGAACCGGCGTCAGCGGAGCGGGCCGACGGCCCTACGCCCCCTCCGCCACCCGGCGCTCCTCCGGTACCGCGGGCCGGCCGACCGCCCAGGCGACCGGCCAGGTGTGCACCGGCTCCCCGGTCTGCATCAGCTCGCTGTAACGCCGGGTCATCGCGGCGAGCGCAGCATCCCGTCCGAGACCCTGGTGCACCGCGTGGTGATAGGCGGCGGCCTGCCAGGACGCCCCGTTCACACGGCGTACGCAGCGCGCTTCGATGATGCCCAGGTAGTGGTCGCGGTCGGCCGGTTCGACGCCCCAGGCGTCCAGTCCGGCAGCGGCCAGCGGCAGCAGCTCCTGGCGTACGAGCCGTACGGCCGGAATCTCGGTGACTCCGCCGCGTCCGGAACGCGGCCAGAGGAGGGCGGCGTCGATGCCGTTCTTGCAGGCGGCGTCGAAGTTCTCGGCCGCGGCGGCGAACGGAAGCCGGGTCCAGATGGGACGCGGTTCCTCGGCCAGTGCCCGCACCATGCCGTAGTAGAAGGCCGTGTTGGCGATGACGTCGGCGATGGTGGGGCCGGCCGGCAGCACGCGGTTCTCCACCCTCAGGTGCGCGACGCCGTCGGCGACCGCGTAGACGGGGCGGTTCCAGCGGTAGATCGTTCCGTTGTGCAGTGCCAGTTCGGCCAGGTCCGGCGCCCCGCCCTCATCGAGGACCCGTAGCGGCTCCTGCGACCCGCAGAACGGCAGCAGCGGCGGAAAGTAGCGCAGATTCTCCTCGAAGAGGTCGTATACGGAGTCGATCCAGCGCTCGCCGAACCAGGTGCGCGGGCGCACCCCCTGGGCCTTGAGCTCGGGCGCCCGGGTGTCCGTGGACTGCTGGAAGACCGGCGGCCGGGACTCGCGCCACACCTCACGCCCGAACACGAACGGCGCGTTGGCGCCGACCGCCACCTGTACCGCGGCGACGGCCTGCGCGGCGTTCCAGACGGCGGCGAAGCGACTCGGTGTCACCTGGAGGTGCAGCTGGACCGAGGTGCAGGCGGCCTCCGGCGCTATCGAGGGCGAGCGGGTGAGCAGATGCTCGACGCCCTGTATGTCGATCGCGAAGTCCTCACCCCGGGCGGCCCGCATCTGGTCGTTGAGCAGCACATAGCGGTCGCTCTCGGAGATGCTGGCGACCGTGAGGTCGGCGGCGGTCAGGGTCGGCAGAATGCCGATCATCACGATCTGGGCGGCGACCTCGCGGGCTTTCCGGTCGGCGTAGGCGAGGCCGGTACGGAGTTCCTCGGCAAGCTGGTCCAGGACGCGGCCGCACAAACGGTGCGGCATGACGTTGACCTCCAGATTGCACTGGGCGAGTTCGGTCTGGAAATCGCGGCTCGCGATACGGTCGAGCACTTGGGAGTTCATCATGCGGGGCAGCCCGTCGGCGCCCGCAAGATTCAGCTCGATCTCCAGACCCATGAGGTTTCTGGGCCGGTCGAACCGCTTCTCCGCCAGCATCCTCCGCAATGCCTCAAGACACTCGTGAAGCTTTCTTCGACAACGCTCCCGGTCCGCCAGATCGATCCCGTCCGCGGCGAACTTCTCCCCCATCGAAGGGTCCCTTCTCAAGTGAACGGCCCGCAGCCACGGGCCGCTTGGGGCCTCCCCGGTACCGCCGGGGCACACGCTACGGTCGATGATGCCCCGGCGATCTGATCCATAACGCCTCACCGGCAGGCCGGTGCCGATAGGCTCGAATCAGCAGAGTTCGCAGCGGCCTCCAGGGGCATATCCGGGTGGCAATAGCCGCCCGCATTTCCCTGGTGAAAATCACCGACGAGATCCGGCCTACCGCGTCGGTGAAGGAATACGAGGTGACGCCTCAAAGCCCCGCGCAAAGAGGCGGATAACACCCCGGCCAGGAGTCTGGATTCCGCCTTGCCGGAAATTCACACGGAAGGTAGCCGAAACACATTGAGAACATACGTCGTATAAACTCCCCCTCACGAGGCAGAGACTTGGCGCCCAGATTGCGGTGTTCTCACCGGTGCCGGGGCACAGCGGCTGACCCCGCCGGGCCGCAGCTCCGGCCGGCCCTGCTCTGACCCCGCACGCTGACAGCGCCGTCCGCACCTGCCCAGCTCCACCGTGTCTCCGAAGTGAGAGGCGACCCATCATGCCGCTGCATGTTCCCCCCGCCCCTGCGCCCGCCCTGCGCAGCGTTCTCGCCGCCCTCGGCTCGCCCACCGCCGTCCGCGAGGCCCCGGCCTCCGCCCTGCGCGCCCATCAGGGTCCGCTGAGCCCGGACCATCCGCTGCCCGTGCACGTATGGGACGACGTCCGGCGCCATGCGGGCGGCCCGCCGCGCACCCGCCTGGCCGGCTGGCGCTTCCAGGTCCGCGGCGGGGACCGTGCCGTGGCGACCGCCGAGGCGAGGCTCACCGCCGACGGCTGGACGTTCTCGCACTTCTGCGGCGGCCCCTATGTCGCCGCGACCGAACGGGCCCTGCAGCAGGCCGAGTCGCTGACCGAGCCGTCCCAGCCGCGGCTGCTGTCCGTACCGGAGCTGTACATGCTCACCCTGTGGCTGCACCACGACATCGACTCGGACGGCTCCGACGGAATTCCCGCCGCCGGTGACCTTCTCGTGCCGCTCGCGCCCGCACCGCCGGGCATCGCCGCACACCGCCCGCAGCGCGTCGCCGACCTGCTCCCCCGGCTGACCCTCCGCCTCACTCCCGCCCCGCTGCTGGGGTCACCGGCCGCCTGACCCCACGCGCCGCCCCGGGACGCGCGGGCCGGCGCACACGGCGTACGCCGTCTCGCAGGAGCGTGCCCCGCGACCCCTTCCGGCCGCGGGGCGCTCCGCTGTTCTCACCCGCGCGGGCTAGCCGCCGATTACCACTACCAACCGCCTGCAAGGGGTGTGCATTTGAGAGCAACCGCCCGCACGGGTGACGCGTCCGTATCGAGTGAGTACCGCTGCTGCGAAATCCCTGCGGAATCACCTCCGTAGGGCAACACTGGGACCGATCGAGGAAACGGGGGAGCGGCCATGACGACCACATCGAGCCGCGAGACGACGTTCACCACACCGCAGCGAAAGACAACTTCCATGTGTCAGCACCAACCGCCATGCCCGTCAGCAGACTCCAGCGACCGGGAAGCCGCACACCCTGTAGCGCACCACCCGGAGCAGGGCTGGAGCCTGCTGTGCAACGGCGTCCTGCTCTTCGAGGACACCGGTGAGCTCCTGCCGGACGGGCAGGTCATCGCCCCGCACCGGCCGCTCGGCGGCGCACGGGTCGTCACCGCAGCCTGACCCGCGCGCAGCCAGCCGTACAACAGGGCCCCCGGCGAACTGCCGAGGGCCCTTGATGGTGCGTGGACGGATCAGCCGTCGTACTCGTCCAGCGGGGGGCAGGAGCAGACGAGGTTACGGTCACCGAAGGCGCCGTCGATCCGGCGCACCGGCGGCCAGTACTTCTCCGCGGGCACGACTCCGGCCGGGAAGACCGCCTCTTCGCGGGTGTAGGAGTGCGCCCAGTCACCGGCCAGCGCGTCCGCGGTGTGCGGGGCGTTGCGCAGCGGGTTGTCGTCCTCGTCCCACTCCCCCGACCCGACCTTCTCGATTTCCGCGCGGATCGCGATCATGGCATCGCAGAATCGATCCAGCTCGGTGAGGTCCTCGCTCTCGGTCGGCTCGATCATCAGCGTGCCGGCCACCGGGAAGGACATCGTCGGCGCGTGGAAGCCGTAGTCGATCAGCCGCTTGGCGACATCGTCGATGCTCACGCCGGTCGCCTTGGTCAGCGGCCGGACGTCGATGATGCACTCGTGGGCGACCAGGCCGCCGGGGCCCGTGTAGAGCACCGGGTAGTGCGGCTCCAGGCGCTTGGCGATGTAGTTGGCGCTGAGCACCGCGACCTGGGTGGCGCGCTTGAGGCCCTCCCCGCCCATCAGCCGGACATACGCCCAGGAGATCGGCAGGATCCCGGCAGAGCCCCAGGGGGCCGCGGAGATCGGTCCGACGCCCGTCTCGGGGCCCGCGGTGGGCTGCAGCGGGTGGTTGGGGAGGTAGGGCGCCAGGTGGGCGCGTACGCCGACCGGGCCGACACCGGGACCGCCGCCACCGTGCGGGATGCAGAAGGTCTTGTGCAGGTTGAGGTGCGAGACATCGCCGCCGAACTTGCCGGGCTCGGCGAGGCCGACCAGCGCGTTCAGGTTGGCGCCGTCGACGTAGACCTGACCGCCGGCGTCGTGCACCGCGGCGCAGATCTGGGTGATGTGCTCCTCGAACACGCCGTGCGTGGACGGGTAGGTGACCATCAGGACCGCGAGCTCGTCACGGTACTTCTCGATCTTGGCGTGCAGATCGTCGGCGTCGACCTCGCCGTCCTCGCCGGTCTTGACGACGACGACCTTCATCCCGGCCATCACGGCGCTGGCGGCGTTGGTGCCGTGCGCGGAGGACGGGATCAGGCAGACGGTGCGCTGCTCGTCGCCGTTGGCCCGGTGGTAGGCACGCACGGCCAGCAGGCCGGCCAGCTCGCCCTGGGAGCCCGCGTTCGGCTGGATGGAGACCTTGTCGTAGCCGGTGACCGTGGCCAGCCGCTCCTCCAGCTCCTGGATGAGCGTGAGGTAGCCCTGTGCCTGGGCGGCCGGCGCGAACGGGTGCAGCTGCCCGAACTCGGGCCAGGTGACCGGCTCCATCTCGGTGGTGGCGTTCAGCTTCATGGTGCAGGAGCCGAGCGGGATCATGCCGCGGTCCAGCGCGTAGTCCTTGTCGGCGAGGGTGCGCAGGTAGCGCAGCATCGCGGTCTCGGAGCGGTGCTGGTGGAAGACCGGGTGGGTCAGGTAGTCGTCGGCGCGCAGCAGCGCCTGCGGCAGCGTGTCGGCGGCGGCCGCGTCCAGCTGCTCGATGTCGGCCTGGATGCCGAAGGCGCTCCAGACGCCGGCCAGCTGCGCGCGCCCGGTGGTCTCGTCGCAGGCGATGCCGACCAGGTCGGCGTCGACCTGGCGGAGGTTGACGCCGGCCTCACGGGCGGCGGCGACGACCTCGGCGGCCCGTCCGGGCACCCGCGCGGTCAGAGTGTCGAAGTATGCGCCGTGCACGATCTCCACGCCGCCGGCCCGCAGGCCCTCGGCGAGGACGGTGGCGTAGCGGTGGGTGCGCCGCGCGATGGCCTGGAGGCCGCCGGGGCCGTGGTACACGGCGTACATCCCGGCCATGACGGCGAGCAGCACCTGCGCGGTGCAGATGTTGCTGGTGGCCTTCTCGCGGCGGATGTGCTGCTCACGGGTCTGCAGCGCGAGGCGGTAGGCCTTGTTGCCGTCGGCGTCGACGGAGACGCCCACCAGGCGGCCCGGCAGGCTGCGGGCGAACTTGTCGCGTACGGCCATGAACCCGGCGTGCGGTCCGCCGAAGCCCATCGGGACGCCGAAGCGCTGGGTGGTGCCGACGGCGATGTCCGCGCCGAGCTCGCCGGGCGACGTCAGCAGCGTCAGCGCGAGGAGGTCGGCGGCGACGGTGACGACCGCGCCGAGCTCCTGGGCCTGCGCTATGACGGCGCGCGGGTCACGCACCGCGCCGGAGGCGCCGGGGTACTGCAGCAGCACGCCGAAGACGCCGCGCTCGGCGATCTCCACGGGAATGCCGTCGGTGAGGTCCGCGACGACGACCTCGACACCGGTCGGTTCGGCGCGGGTCTGGATCACGGCGATGGTCTGCGGCAGACAGTCGGCGTCGACCAGGAAGACGCCCTGCTTGACCTTGCCGATGCGGCGGGACAGCGCCATCGCCTCGGCGGCGGCGGTGCCCTCGTCCAGCAGGGAGGCGCCGGAGGTGGGCAGTCCGGTCAGGTCGGCGACCACCGTCTGGAAGTTCAGCAGCGCCTCCAGGCGGCCCTGCGAGATCTCCGGCTGGTAGGGCGTGTACGCCGTGTACCAGGAGGGGTTCTCCATGACATTGCGAAGGATCACCGGCGGGGTGAACGTGCCGTAGTAGCCGAGGCCGATCATGGAGGACAGGACCTGGTTACGGTCCGCCAGGGCGCGCAGCTCCTCCAGGACCTCGGCCTCGGAACGGGCCTGCGGCAGGCCGAGCGCCTCGGCGCTCTTGATCACGTCGGGTACGGCCGTCGCGGTGAGCTCGTCGAGCGATCCGAATCCGATGTGCGCGAGCATCTTCGCCTGCGCCTCGTGGTCGGGACCGATGTGCCGGTGCTCGAACGGGATGCCGCGCTCCAGCTCGGTCAAGGAGATGCGATTGGTGGTCATCTGCGGGGGCCTCCTGGTCAATACGACCTACGAGGGGCACCACGGCGCTGGTGCCCGGACGGCCTCCCCCTCTGTCATCTCAACCTGAGAGCTTCACCGGCCCGCGCTGCGGTCCGACTTTCACCGTCGGTGAGGATGGGCTCCGGCGCTGTGCCTGTCCGTGGCCCGCCCTGCTTTCCAGAGTGACCTCGTCCATGCGGTACGTGTGCCTGAGAGATTCCGGGGAGGATTTGCTCCTTCGGCGCCCCCGTCGCGAACGACAAAGGACTCTCCCGCATGGGGTCAGCGGCCATTCGTCAGCCTACCAGCGCACCCTCTGAGGGATCGTTCGAGTGGCCGGGGCATGAAATGTGCCGTTTGGTAGTTGTCTACAGGGCAATTGCGAGCGTTTGGAGGGGCCGTGCAAACCGATATCGATCCCCGGAGCCTGATCGGCCGCAAGGCGTTCGACCGGCACGGCACCAAAATCGGCACCATCGACGAGGTGTATCTCGACGATGCGACGGGGGAACCCGAATGGGCGGCCGTACGCACCGGACTCTTCAGCCGGGACGCATTCGTCCCCCTGGAGCCGAGCGAAATGATCGAAGAGGGGCTGCGCATCCCCTATGACCGCAAGCTGATCAAGGACGCCCCGGACTTCGGCGTAGGCCGGCATCTCTCCCCCGAGCAGGAACTCCAGCTCTACCACCACTACCGGCTGGATATCTCCTCCCCCGCATCGGACTCGGTACCGTCCTCGCCGCCCGCCGACAAGGACTTCGGCCGGATCGCCGGCGAGGACTGACCCGCCTCCGGCACCCCGCCCACCACCAGCGGCAATGGCTCTCCCGGCCGCAGCGCCGGGTCGTCGACGGCGAAGGTCCGCACCCTCCCCGGTGCGGACCACGGCGTCTCGAAACGTACGGTCACCCGCCCCACTCCGCTCCCCTGCACCCAGCCGGCGCCGAATTCGTCGTGCACCACGTCCAGCCCCGGATGCCAGCGGCGCGGTCGCTCCTGCTCGGGCTCCGGCTCGCTCGCGTCGTCCGCCGCCGACTCCGGTGCGGCCTGCGCCGTCTCCTCGGCCTCCCGCTCCGTCGCCAACTGCGCGAACAGGTCCTCCTGGGTGAAGTCGGCGAGCCCGCTCACCCCCACGCCCAGCAGCCGCACCCCGCCGGTCGTGTCCACCGTCTCCAGCAGCCGCGCGGCGGCCTCGCGTACGACGCCGGGATCGTCGGTGGGACCGCGCAGCGTCTCCGAACGGGTCAACGTCGAGAAGTCGTAGTTCCGCACCTTGATCACCACCGTGCGCCCGGAGCGCCCGGCGGCCCGCAGCCGCTGCACACAGCGGTCGGCCAGCCGCACCAGCTCCGCCCGCACCCGCGTCCGGTCGGTCAGATCGACTTCGAAGGTGTCCTCGACCGAGACGGACTTCGCGTCCCGATCGGCAACCACCGGCCGGTCGTCCTTGCCCAGCGCCATCGCATAGAGCCCGGCGCCGTGGGATTTGCCGAGCAGCCGCACCAGCTCCGCCTCACCGGCCTCCGCGGTCTCCGCGACCGTCGTGATGCCTGCCCGCCGCAGCGCCTCGGCCGTCGCGGGGCCCACCCCGGGCAGCGTCCGCACCGTCATCGGCCCCAGCAGCTCCCGCTCCGTACCGGGCTCGATCACCACCAGCCCGTCCGGCTTCGCCGCCTCGGAACCGATCTTCGCAAGCAACTTGGCCCCCGCGAGGCCCACCGAACCGGTCAGACCCGTGACCGCCCGGATGTCGCGCCGCAGCTTCTCCCCCACGGCCCGTACGGCGGACGTCTCCGCCACGACACCGCCGGCCTCCAGATCCACGAACGCCTCGTCCAGACTCAGCGGCTCCACCAGCGGCGACAGCGCCCGCAGCAGCTCCATCACCGCATCACTCACCTGACGGTAGAGCGTGAAACGCGGATGGAGATACGCGGCGTTGGGGCACAGCCGGCGCGCCTGGGCCGTGGGCATCGCGGAGCGAATCCCGAAGACCCGGGCCTCGTACGAGGCCGTGGCTACGACACCGCGCGGCCCGATCCCGCCGACCACCACGGGCTTCCCGCGCAGGCTCGGCTTGGCCGCCTGCTCACAGGCCGCGTAGAACGCATCCATGTCCAGATGCAGGATCGTCGGCGCACTTCTCACATCTCCGATGCTGCCGCACACCACTGACAATCGACCCGACGCAGGGCCGCGCACCAGGTCGGCGTGCAGAACCGCAAGGAGGCGGAGCGACGGGGTGAGACTCCCCAAGCCCGGCCGGGGCCCGGAGACGGGCCCTCAGCCCGCCCGGTTGCGCCGCCGCGCCAGCTCGTCGTGCGGGTTCTTCCCGATCAGCGTCTCGCCGGTGTCCACGCGCTCTCCGTGCAGCTGTGACAGGGCGCTTTCCATGTCCCGCCACACCACGCCGACCGCGATCCCGAAGACGCCCTGGCCGCCCTGGAGCAGATCGACGACCTCGTCGGGCGAGGTGCACTCGTAGACCGTCGCACCGTCGCTCATCAGCGTCATCCGCGTCAGATCCGCGAGCCCGCGCGAGCGGAGATGCTGGACGGCGGTGCGGATGTTCTGCAGCGACACCCCGGTGTCCAGCAGCCGCTTGACGATCTTCAGGACGACGACGTCCCGGAAGCTGTAGAGCCGCTGGGTGCCGGAGCCGTACGCCGGCCGGACGCTCGGCTCCACCAAGCCCGTACGGGCCCAGTAGTCGAGTTGCCGGTAAGTGATTCCCGCCGCCGCACACGCGGTCGGGCCGCGGTAGCCGATGTTCTGCGCCTCGCGGTCCCCCGACACCGCGGCGGCCTGAACCGGGGCACGGTTTGCCGTCGCACCCGAGTGGAGCGGCAACGCCCCTTCCGCCGCCGTACCGTCGCCGGTGATTGCCACGCCGCCCTCCGTCCTCCACGTCCCGGACGGGACCTGCCACATCGACGGTATGCAGTCGCTCGGGGTGCGTCAACGATCGCCGCGCTCGCCACGCCGAGTGATAATCACCCTACGAGTGGTTTCTCGTGACCTCGCACGGGGAAGGCCTAGCAGATTGGCCGGAATCAGATGTCCGGCGGCCGATCACTGACTGTTGGTGCCGAAGTCCTCGGGCGAGATCTGGTCGAGGAACTCGCGGAACTTCTCCACCTCGTCCTCCTGCTCGTCCGGGATCGCGATCCCCGCGTCGTCCAGCACACCGTCGGTACCGAAAATCGGCGTTCCGGTGCGCAACGCCAGCGCTATGGCATCAGACGGACGCGCGCTGACCTCGACGCCGCTGGCGAAGACCAATTCGGCGTAGAACACTCCCTCGCGCAGATCCGTGATGCGGACCTGCGTCAGCTCCTGGCCCACCGCTTCCAGCACGTCCTTGAAAAGGTCGTGCGTCAGCGGCCTGGCAGGGACCATGCCCTGCTGGGCGAAAGCAATGGCGGTCGCCTCCCCTGGCCCGATCCAAATGGGCAAGTAGCGATCGCCTCCCACCTCCCGCAGGAGCACGATCGGTTGGCTGGAAGGCATTTCCACCCGGACACCCACGACGTCGAGCTCGTTCACACAGTAACCCTAGGACGTGCCCGGCCGGTTTGGGTAGTCGGGCACTCTTTTGCTCACTGGAGCCGGACCCGCAAAGCGGTCTGGACCAACGCCGCATGCAGCCGTACGGACAGCGTCGCCAGCTCTCTGGCGGTGGCCTCGGCATGGGCTCTGGTCTGCGGATTGCGGTGCCGCCGAAGGGGTGCAACGACCTGCTCGACCAGGCCGGCCTCGCGCTCGGCCGCCGCTTTCACGGCACGCAGATGCCGCGGTTCGAGACCGAAACGGCCCAGATCCGCGACCAGCTTGGCGACCGTGACGGCCTCGATGTCGTAGCCCCCGCCCGCGTCGGGAACGATCAGTCCGTACGACTCCCAGTCGGCGAGCGCGGCCTCGTCCACCTCTGCGGCGGCCAGCAGCTCGGCCCGGCCGATCCGGGCCGCCGTCGGCCGCTCCTCGTCGGGGTCGTGCACGCCGTCCACCAGGTCCCTGGAGGGCGGCGCGGCCTGGGCGGGCAGCTGCACCCGCTCACCGCGCTCCAGGGCGTCCAGATGCTCCCGGATGACCTTCAGCGGCAGATAGTGGTCCCGCTGCATCCGCAGGACGCTCGCCAGCCGCGCGACGTCCTCCACGGTGAATTTGCGGTAACCGGAAGGCGTGCGCTTCGGCTCGACCAGCCCCTCGGCCTCCAGGAAGCGAATCTTGGAGATGGTGACCTCGGGGAACTCCTCGCGCAGCACATTGAGCACCGTGCCGATGCTCACCGGCTTGCCGTCCGAGGAGGCGGTGCCGGCAGAACCGGCACCGCCTGTCGGTGTATGGCGCATATGCCTTCCCTGGCCGGTCAGATACCGGCCCCGCGCTGGCTCGCGTAGAAGACCAGGCGGTACTTGCCGATCTGGACCTCGTCGCCATTGGAGAGCACGACAGAATCGATCCGCTCACGGTTGACGTAGGTGCCGTTCAGGCTGCCGACGTCGGAGACCGTGAACGCGCCGTCCTGGCCGCGACGGAAATCCACATGGCGGCGGGAGACCGTCACATCGTCGAGGAAGATGTCGCTCTGCGGGTGGCGGCCCGCCGTCGTCAGCTCGCCGTCCAGAAGGAAGCGGCTGCCCGAGTTCGGACCCCGGCGGACGATCAGCAGCGCCGAGCCCACGGGAAGCGCATCGACCGCCGCCTGGGCCTCGGGGGACAGCGACGGCGTCAGGGTCTGCCCGGTCGCCTCCGCGTCATAGGCCTCAAGCCCCGAAATGGAGATGGTCGACGTCGTCTCGGACGCGCGCTCGGCCTGCGCTCCCGGACGCAACGGCGCACCGCAGTTGGAGCAGAACCGGCTCGCCTCTGCGTTCTGGTGCCCACACCTCGTACAAACCGGCAAGGCCGACCCTCCACCCGTGCGAGAGGCTGATGGTTCCTGGGAACCTATGCGGGCGGCCCCGGAGGGGTCAACAGAACCCGCCCCGTGCCCCCCAGACGGACCGCCGACCTCATCACGGAAGAGCGGACGGTCCTCACCTGCGCCGCTCTCATCGGGCTGGCGCGGAGCGCGGTGCCGCGCGGAGCCGCCGGCCTCCTGGCGTGCGCTCTTGCCGAACAGCTTTCCAAACAACTTCACGGGCGATTCCCCTTGAACGAAACAGACCCGCCCGTGGGGCAGGACGAACCCTCGATGCACACACCGGCCGATCCGGACATCCTGTGAACGTCCGTGGCCTTCAGACAGTTTCCACCACACACCACACGCACGGTGCGTCGACCCCCCGCTACCACATGCCCTCCCCGGGCCATCGCCATTCGTGGACGCCTCACTGCGATGACGACCGAGCGTAGTCAGGCCGCTTCGCCACTCGCAAGGCGTTCACAATGATCTTCTCCTCACGGGTCACAGCCACCTTGGCCTGCTCTTTTTCCAGCGTCTGAACGACCCCGCCGGGGATGTTCAAAGCCGGTTCCAGGTCCTCCGGCTTGCCGATGACCTTGAAACGGAACGGCTGTGTAACCCGTTTGCCGTCAATCTCCACGCCGCCCCGAACATCCGAGAGATAGGTGTTCGCGACGACCCGTACGTCATTGACCTGAATGGCCTCGGCTCCGGCCGCCCGCAGCTCCTGGATGGTGTCCAGCAGCTTGTCCGCCTCGACGGAGTGCGTGGGGTCGTCGATGGCCAGGTTGATGCCGGGCCCTTGAGCCGCGACGGTCCCGGCCAGCACACCCAGCTGCTGCTCCTTCTCCACGGTCTGTTTGCGGGCCTCCTCGGCCTGGTCCGAGCTGTTCTCCAGCTCGGTTTTCTGCCCTTCCAGGCGCCGCTGCTCGTCCGTCAACCGCTGTGAGCGGTTGTCCAGCTCGTCCAGGATGCGCACCAGGTCCTCCTGGCGCGCACCCCGCAGCGCACTGCTGTCACTCGTGGAACGTACCTGAATCGCCAGGCCGAGGCCGAGAATGAACAGGAGTACAGCAACGATCAGTTGAGCACGGGTCAGCCGCGGCGGCCACAGGCTCGCGGCGAGCCGCTGCCGGCCGGTCTCCGGTTGTCCCGGAGTCCCGTCTTCCGGCGTTGTGTCCGAGGTGGCGGCGTCCGCCGCTTCGCCCTCGTTCTGTGCCCCGCCGTCCGATTCCTTGTCCGGTGCCCCATCTGCCGCCTGCCCAGGGGCGGGCCGACTCTCGGGAGGCATCGGCCGCCGGTCGGCCGGGCCGCGCCCCTGCTCCGGTTCCGGCTTCTTCTCCGGCTCTGGTGTCTCGTCCGTAGCCATCCGCCTCACGCCCTGAAGACGTGCCGGCGGATCGCGGCAGCGTTGGAGAAGATCCGGATGCCCAGTACCACGACGACGCCGGTGGAGAGCTGGGCTCCGACGCCCAACTTGTCACCGAGGAAGACGATCAGCGCGGCGACGACGACGTTGGACAGGAAGGAGACGACGAAGACCTTGTCGTCGAAGATGCCGTCCAGCATCGCGCGCAGACCACCGAACACGGCGTCCAGTGCCGCGACGACAGCGATCGGCAAGTAGGGCTCGACCACCGTCGGCACCACGGGTCGGACGACAAGTCCGACCACGACTCCCACGATCAGGCCCAGTACGGCGATCACGATGTGCCCTTCCCTGTGTCGGCGCCGTCCGCCTTCGCGGCACCGGCCTGCGGCTTTGCTGTACGTACGATCAAGCTGGGCGCGGGCGGCAGCGTGACCTCGTTCTCAGCGGAAATCCTGGTGCGTACGCCGTAGTTCTCCTGCAGCACATGCAGATACTGACCGTCGGCGCTGTCCTGGAACGCGGTGCTGAGCCGCTGCCCGTCCCCCACCGCCAGCACCGTATAGGGCGGCACCAGTGGCTTGTTGTCGACCAGTATGGCGTCTCCCGCGGCTCTGATCGCCGAGAGTGACGTAAGCCGCTGCCCATTGACGGAGATGGCCTCCGCACCGGACTCCCAGAGGCCGTTGACGACGCGCTGCATATCCCTGTCACGTACCCGGCCGGTGTCCGAAAAACCACTGCTTTCGCGCGGCCCGCCACCGTTGGACTCGGCATCCTTGGCATCGTCCACGACGAGCCGCACACCGGGACCGGTGACCTGGGTCGAACCGGACAGCAGCGCCAGCAGTTCGGTCTTGTCGCCGCCGTGCTTCTTCAGCGCCTCACGCTGCATCCGGCTGACGGCGTCCCGCGTCGTGTCGACCCGCTCCTGCAGCTTGTCCGCCTCGGCGGTGCCCTTCTCGATACGGTTGATGAGCTCTTCGCGTTCCTTGGCCAGCGTCGGCGCGGCTATCCGCGCCTGGGCGGCGCCGACCGTCACAACGACCGCCGCCAGCACCAGCCCGGCCGCGAGGCCCAGCTTCGCCCGGAGAGTACGCGGCAGACCGCCCACGCCCGCCGCGGACTTACGCGCGGCGGCCTCGGCGTATCCGTCGTCGAGGCTGTGATCCATCACATTGGTCAGCAGCGACATGGACGCATCGGGGCGCACGGCCGGCTTCTGGGGAGTGCTCCGATCGGGGCGCTGCTGCGACATGCCGCACATCGTCCCACGTCGCCCGCGGACTCTCCCAATGGCCCCACCGGCGTGCCGAATCGCGCACGCCGGTGGGGTCCCTGGTCACCGTCCGGCGCTGTCCACCACCGCTGACCACTCGTCCAGCAGTTGCTGAGCGGACGCGTCGTCCGGCCCTTCCGCCCACAGATGGGTGACCGCCTCGCCCGGGTCCGGCAGCACCAGCACCCAGCGGCCGTCGGTCTCCACGACCCGCACACCGTCGGTGGTGTCCACGTCACGGTCCCCGGCCGCCTCGACCACATGCCGCATGACCAGGCCCTTGACGGCCCAGGGCGTCGCCAGGTCACGGCGCAGCACATGCGCCCGCGGAATCCGTGCGTCGATCTGGCTGAGCGTGAGCTGCGTACGGGCCACCAGACCGATCAGCCGGACAAATGCGGCGGCACCGTCGAAGACACTGCTGAACTCCGGGATGATGAAGCCGCCCAGACCGTCCCCGCCGAAGACCGTGGCATCGTCGCGGCCCACCCGCGTCAGATCGTCCGGCGATGTGGTCGTCCACTCCACCTGCGTCCCGTGATACGCCGCGACCTGCTCGGCGATCCGGGTCGTGGTCACCGGCAGCGCCACCCGGCCACTGCGGCGTTCGGCCGCCACCAGATCCAGCAGGACGAGCAGAGCGCGGTCGTCCTCGATGATCCGGCCGCGTTCGTCCACCAGGGACAGCCGCTCCCCCACGGGGTCGAAACGCACACCGAAGGCAGCCCGGGCGGAGGCCACGATCTCGCCGAGCCGGACGAGCCCAGCGCGCCGGGTATCGGCGGACTCGGTCGGCCGGGATTCGTCGAGGCCGGGGTTGATGGTCAGCGCGTCGACGCCGAGCCGCCCTAGGAGACTGGGCAGGACCAGGCCGGCGCTGCCGTTCGAGGCATCCACGACGACCTTCAGCCCGGACTCGCTGATGCCCGTGGTGTCCACGGCCCGCAGAAGGGACCCGGTATAGGCGTCGAACACACTGGCCGGGAAACGCAGATCGCCGATCTCGCCCGGGAAGGCGCGGCGATACTCCTGGCGGGCATAGACCCGGTCGAGCTTGCGCTGCCCGCCCTGGGAGAGATCGGCGCCCCGCTCGTCGAAGAACATGATGTCGACGGAGTCCGGCACCCCCGGTGTCGTACGCACCATGATCCCGCCGGCGCTGCCGCGGGCGGTCTGCTGGCGGGCCACGGGCAGCGGGACGTTCTCCAGGTCGCGTACGTCGATGGCGCTGGCCTGCAACGCGGAGATCACCGCCCGCTTGAGCGCCCGCGCGCCGCGGGAGTGGTCCCGGGCCGTGGTGACCGTGGAGCCCTTCTTGAGCGTGGTGGCGTAGGCGCCTGCAAGCCGTACGGCGAGCTCCGGGGTGATCTCGACATTGAGGATCCCGGACACACCGCGTGCTCCGAACAGGTGCGCCTGGCCCCGGGATTCCCAGATCACCGAGGTATTGACGAAAGCGCCGGCCTCGATGGTCTTGAACGGATAGACCCGTACATTGCCCTGGACGATCGATTCCTCGCCGACGAGGCATTCATCGCCGATGACTGCGCCGTCCTCGATCCGTGCGGCCCGCATGATGTCGGTGTTCTTGCCGATCACGCAGCCTCGCAGATTGCTGTGCTGCCCGATGTAGACGTTGTCGTGCACCACGGCCTTGTGGAGGAACGCACCGCTCTTCACGACGACGTTGGAGCCGACGACGGTGTGCTCACGGATCTCCGCACCCGCTTCAATCTTGGCGTAGTCACCGATGTACAGCGGACCGCGCAGTACGGCGTCCGGGTGTACGTCGGCGCCCTCGGCGACCCACACGCCCGGAGAGATCTCGAAGCCGTCGATTTCGACATCGACCTTGCCCTCCAGCACATCGGCCTGGGCCTTCACATAGCTCTCATGGGTACCGACGTCCTCCCAGTAGCCCTCGGCGACATAGCCGTAGATCGGCTTGCCTTCCTTCATGAGCTGCGGAAAGACATCCCCGGACCAGTCCACCGAGACGTCGGGCTCGAAATAGTCGAAGACCTCCGGCTCCATGACGTAGATACCGGTGTTGACGGTGTCCGAGAAAACCTGGCCCCAGGTGGGCTTCTCCAGGAACCGTTCGACCTTGCCGGCTTCATCGACGATGGTGATGCCGAATTCGAGCGGATTGGGCACCCTCGTGAGACAGACGGTGACGAGGGCACGCTTTTCCTTGTGGAACCGGATCAGGTCGGTGAGATCGAAGTCGGTGAGAGCATCACCGGAGATGACGAGGAAGGCATCGTCCTTGAGGGCTTCCTCAGCATTCTTCACGCTGCCGGCGGTGCCCAGCGGCTTTTCCTCGTTGGCGTATGTGAGCTCCATTCCGAGCTCTTCCCCGTCGCCGAAGTAGTTCCGGACGAGCGAGGCAAGGAATTGCACAGTCACGACGGTCTCACTGAGACCATGCCGTTTCAGCAACCTGAGCACATGCTCCATGATCGGCCTATTGGCCACTGGCAGCAGGGGCTTGGGCATACTGGACGTCATGGGGCGAAGGCGTGTTCCTTCGCCACCGGCCATCACAACGGCCTTCATGTCGGAAGCGTCCTCCTCGAAGAGACGACGGTCTTGCCGACTTCACCTGTCCAGAACGCCCACCTGTTCGCGCGTACGGGCGCCGGGCCTTGGCACAATCTGCCGGTTCGGCGAGTTCAGTCGGCCGTGGGGTCCGCCCTGATGAGCCGGCGGACCTGGACCACGTAGAGGATCCCTGCCCACCAGTAGAGCGCGGTACCCCATCCGGCGAACGCCCATCCGAAAACAGCAGCGAGCATGTGAAGCCAGTCCTCGCCGTCACTCAGCAGGAGCAACGGGAAGGCATACATCAAGTTGAACGTAGCCGCTTTGCCCAGGAAGTTCACCTGGGGAGGGCCGTAACCGTGGCGTGCGAGGAATCCGACCGCGATGAGCAGCATCAGTTCACGCGCCAACAGGGCCGCGGTGAGCCAGAGCGGCAGAACCTCACGCCACGTCAGGCCGACGAGGGTGGAGAGAATGTACAGCCGATCGGCGGCAGGATCGAGGATCCGGCCCAGGCTGCTGACCTGGTTCCAGCGCCGGGCGAGCTTGCCGTCCAGGTAGTCGCTGACGCCGCTCAGGGCGAGCACGAGCAGCGCCCACCCATCAGCGTTGGGGCCGCCGAATTCCGGCCACAGGACCAACCACAGGAACACCGGCACGCCGACCAGGCGCGCCATGCTCAGAATGTTCGGGATGGTGAGGACGCGATCCGTCTGGACCCGCGTCTCCTGGACCTCCACGCGGGGGCCTCCTGTGGGAAATGTGCCAATGATGCCCCCTGACCTTACCTGCCCCGCCGGCCGTGCCGTGCCCCGGGTCCGAGATCATCCGTTTCTGTCCGGGAACGCAGAAAAGCCCCGCCAGGAACCAAGTTCCCAACGGGGCTTTCGCAATGATTGTTCGGCGGCGTCCTACTCTCCCACAGGGTCCCCCCTGCAGTACCATCGGCGCTGAAAGGCTTAGCTTCCGGGTTCGGAATGTAACCGGGCG
>NZ_JBFAIP010000049.1:0-49855 GCF_040654775.1 Streptomyces sp. NPDC050636 | reverse complement strand
ATCAACTGACACGGCACCGGGCAACCGCGCGTCCGAGACCAGATCCACTGAGATTTCCAGGGTCACAGGGCCTCAGTTCTTCTGATCGCTGTAGGACACATGCATCACCAGGGACCAGATCATCTGAGACGGGACACGGGCTGGTGTGTGACCTAGCCGCCACCCTCCTGACCTGCACTAACGCAGTTGACGCCCCCTCTATAGATAGTAGAATTTAGTTAAGAGCTAAGGGGAAACCCACCAGTCAGCGACCCGAAGGACCCGCAATGACCACCTCGGACATCACTCCCGCCACCGCCCTGTACGTCGGCATCGACGGCACGGTCCGCGAACTCAACATCGGCTCCACCCTCAGCGAGCAGAGCAAGGTCATCGGCCGCGCCCTCCTAGACCACGCCGAAGCCATCGACTACATCCACCGGCCCGGCGGCACCTCCATCGTGGCCCTCGCACGCGCCCACCGCTCCCACAAACTCCCCAACCTGTACGCAGCTCTCGCCGTCCACGCCCTGGCCCACCCTCTCCCCCACATCGTCCAGGGCCCCGTCGTCTTCGCCGGATACACCGCCACGGGCGATCTCACCGCCATCCCCGACGACGACGCCGACACGATCCGCGACCTGCTCCACGACGCGGTCATCTGCATCTCCTTCTGAACCACCCGCACTGACACCTCTTGGAGCCCGCTCATGACCAGTACTGAAACCCCCCGCCTATCCCTGATCGACCTCTACCTCCTGGCCGATCCGATCCTTGACGCCGTCGGCGAGGGCTGGAGCAAGGACGACGACACACCTGGCGACGAGCAGACCATCCGCTTCGCCCACACAGACGGCCGCACCTTCGGCCTCCGCCGGCTGTGGGACGGCATGGCCGCCCAGACCTTCGCCCACGACCCCGCCCAGCCCGGCCCGCGCTACAACGCAGCCGCCCACTTCACCGACAGCGAAGCACCGCTCGACACCCTCATCTCCACCCTCCACCTGCGGCTGTTTCCCGGCCTGGCCGACCCGCGCCGCCATAGCAGCGAGCGCGGCACGCTCCGCGCCAACGGCACCCGCATCCCGGCTCCCGAACCCCAGCCGGAGCGGAACGAACAGCCCGTACCACGGCCCGCAGAGCCGACCGCCGCCCCCGCACCGGACACGGCCACGGCCCCGGCCCCGGCCCCGGCAGCCAAGACAAAGCCCGCGCGCAAGCGCACCGCGAGGAAGACGACCCCACCCGCCGCGCGTCGCAAGACCGCCCCGGCTAAGCGCAAGCCCAAGAAGGTCGCTGCGGCCTCCGCCTGATCACACGAGCCCGACCACGGTGTGGGCAGCTCCTGCTGCCCGCACCCCACACCCCGCACCACCCAAGGAACGAGCCCATGTCCGTCGCCGTCATCGACACCGAGCAGACCACCGAGAACCCTGAAGCCCTGCCTGCCTTTACCGGTCACTTCGCCTGGGTCGACCCACACGACCTCGTCATCGACCCCTACAACCACCGCCGCCACCGCGAGCACAACGAAGAAGACACCACCGAGCCCGACCCTGACCTGATCACCTCGGTCCAGGAAGTCGGCGTCCAAAGCCTCCTCCTGCTGCGCCCGCAGACCGGCGACAACGAAGGACGCCTCGGCATCATCTTCGGCCAGCGCCGCAACAAGGCAGCCCTCATAGCCGCCCAGAAGGCCAAGGACGAAGGCCGCCCGTACATGCTCGTGCCCGCCCTCATCCGCGACGACCTCCAGGGCGTCGACGACGAGGCCCTGGCCCTGTCAGTGATCGAGAACAAGCACCGCAAGGACACCCACGCCCGCGACTACATCGAAGCCGCCCAGCAGCTCTCCCTCATGGACGTCCCCTCGGCCGTCAAGGACCGGCACGCCAGAACCATCGGCCTGACCCGCGAGGAGATGGACGCCGCCCAGCAGGCATCCAACCTCTCCAACGCCTCCCTCCAAGCCGGACTCGACGCCGACTTCGACCTGGTCGAACTGGCCGACTTCCAGGAAGTCGAAAGCATCGACTACGCCCGGAACAAGCTGCAGCGGGCAAAGGAACGCGACCTCGCCGAGGGCACCGGCAACCGCGGCCACTGGGCACACGCCATGAACGAACTCCGCGAGAAGAATGCCGACCAAGCCAAGCGGGCACGACTGATCGCCGAACTCACCAACGCGGGCATCACGATGATCGACTGGAGGCGCACCTGGCACGAGACCCGCAGCCGGCCACTGGAAGACCTGCTGACCCAACTGGGCAAGCCCATGACGCCCGATGCCCACGCCTGCTGCCCCGGGCACGCAGCCTCCGTCCACCACTGGGAAGCAGAGGTGACGTGGCTGTGCGCCGACTGGAAGAAGAACCACCACGAGCTGACCCCCGAGGCAGCCAAGTCCGCCGCATCCTCTACCACCACGGAGGCCGAGAAGGAAGCCCGGCGCAAGACCATCCGCTACAACAAGGCGTGGCGCTCCGTACGGCTGGTCCGCCAGGAGTTCATCACCAAGATGTGCGACGCCCTTGGTGAAGCGTCCAACGAGGTCTGGGAACTCATCCTCAACACCATCACCGGCACCTCCCACACGTACTCCCAGTACGTGTCACGGCACCGCACGGATCTGGTCGCCGCGTTCTTGAAGGTCAAGGACCCCAACCACGACAGCCCCAGCGTGTGGCAGCGCGTCACCGCCCCCTTCACCAAGCTGATCGCACGCACCGGTAAGACCCGGCGCTGGCGCCTGCTGCTCGCCCAAGTCGCCGCCATGTATGAGTACGAGGCCATGGACGATCACGCCTGGCGCGACTCCATCCACGTGAACACCGTCGACTGGCTGACCTTCCTCGAAAACCAGGGCTACGTCCTCAGCGACATCGAGAACGAAGTCCTCACCACCGGCCGCGAGCAGCTGGCCAAGGCCCGCGAACAAAAGGCCAAGGACGCCGCCTGACGACGGCCCACCGGGTGCGGCCCACGACGGGCTGCACCCAGAGCCTCACACGGAGATCACCACACCATGCACCGCACCACCCCCTCCGCCAACATCAGCTCAGTCACCTGGCTGCGCCCGGAGTTCGTCGACAGGGAAGACGAGCTGATCAACCTCGCCGCCGGCGCGGACCTCGTCGGCGTCTCCCGCAGCGCGGTCAGCAACTGGGCTGCCCGGCATGCCAACTTCCCCAAGATCGCCCTGCTGACCGGCATCGGCAAGCGACGCAACAAGTACGTGCCCCGCGAGGAGTTCCTGACCTTCGCCCGCACCCAACTCGCCAAGCAACGCAAGGCCCCCACCCAGACCGCGCCCAGACGCCCGTCCGCCGAGATCCACGCCGAAAGGGTCGAGCACTACCAGCGCCAGGTGGAACGCCTCACCGAACGGGAAGCGAAGCACGCAGCACGGCTCGTACAGGCACAGCAGTCCCTGCGCATCGCGACATCCAAGCTCCGCAAAGCCCGCGCACAGCTGAGGGCCGACATCGCGGCCGCTCGACGCGCCGCAATCCCCGGGCCAGCCGACTGACCTGTTGACCACCCTCACGCCCCAACCCCTGCCCGCATGGATAGCAGAATTTCACCAAGCAGGCAGGGCCCTCCCTACACACGAAGGACCAACGCAGTGACCTATAAGACCGAGCGAACCCATCCCCGTCGGCGGCACCACCATCACCCTCAAAACCAGCAACCGCACCACCCTCGACCTCGACGTCACCACCACCGGCAAGATCGTCGTCCGCGGCCCCCACAGCACCACCGACAGCCAGGCCGCAGACCTCGCCGAACGCCGCCGCCACTGGATCTACCGCAAGCTCACCCGCCTCGCGGCACGAGCCCCCCTCGACCCGCCGCGCCACATCTCCACCGGAGAAACCTTCACCGTCCTCGCCGCCCGCACCAGCTCCGGATCGCCCCCGGCACCGACCTGGAACTGCCCATCGAGCACCACCAAGGCAAAGGAGGCCGCGACGAGATCCACATGCAGCGCAGCACAGCCATAGATCTGGGCAAAGCAAGGCAATCCCTCGTCCGCTTCTACGCCAGAATCGCCCAAGGATGGCTGGAAGAGAACGGTTCACACATCACCAGACTCACCAGCAAACCCGACATGCCACTCACCGCCTCCACCCGCCTACGCACCACGTGGGCCGCCCACCACCCCGCCGGCGGCCTCACCCTCCACTGGGCAACCGCGCAACTCCCCACACCCCAACTCCGCGAACTCCTCCACCGCACCCTCGCCTTCCACGCCGTCGCCGACACGCACCAGCTCGACCACGACCTGCGCAACCTCTGGATCGGCAACCTCACCCACGAGCCCACCCGCCACTGGCCCCCCACAACCCCTGCCCCGACTGCTCCGCACGCCCCGGAACCTCCACCTCGACCACCGCGGCATAGCCCGCTGCACACTCACCGGACTCCAGCGCACCGCCTGCCACCCACCCGAGACCTGCAACACCGTCTGGACCGGCACCCGCCCCGGCCAAGCCGAATGCATCGAGTACGGCTACTGCCGCCCCAGACCAGGCGGCTACGAGCCCTGCATTGATGACGACCCCGAGGCCATGCACGACTTCAACCGGCTGTACCGCGAATGTCGTTGGGATCCTGCAACGCAGCGCGTGATCCTCCAGCCCGACACGTGGCCTCCCCCACCCCACGCGAGCAGCCCCCGATCGGGCAGGACACCTCTCCAAGCTCAGAACCGCGAACTCTAAACGGTGGTCATCCGATTACCCCACGCCTCCTCATCTGCAGCGATGCGATGCGGTCGGCTCACTCCGACGAGCCACTGACGAAGAGGGACCCGTCGGGGGACAAGCGGGGGACAGAAGGGCAAAGATGATCAAGGAAGGGCCAGGAAAAACCAGGCACGAACAGGCAAGAACCTACGCCGTTCCCAAGCGGCGCCCCCGCACGAACTCGCCCCCGCCCGCCGCCCGGTCGGCCACTGACCGGCCCCTCGGACCCGCACCACACGACCTCAGCTCTGCACCCGATGCCGCACCGTAGAGCCCAACCGGTCCTTGACGACCTCCAGTTGGGCCGGGATGCGCGCCCTGAGGTCCGCGACATGGCTGACGATGCCGACGCTGCGGTCGCGTTCGCGGAGGGAGTCGAGGACGTCGAGGACCTCGTCGAGGGTCTGTTCGTCGAGGCTGCCGAAGCCTTCGTCGATGAAGAGGGTGTCCAGGCGGGTGCCGCCCGCCTCATCGGTGACGACATCGGCGAGCCCGAGTGCCAGCGCGAGCGACGCGAAGAACGTCTCACCGCCCGAAAGGCTGGAGGTGTCCCGCTCATGGCCGGTCCAGGCGTCGATGACGTGCAGGCCGAGGCCGGAGCGCCGGGCGCTGCCCGCCCGCTCGTCGGAGTGCACGAGGGTGTAGCGCCCGGAGGACATCCGGTGCAGCCGTGCGCTGGCGGCGGCTGCGACCTGTTCGAGCCGGGCGGCGAGGACGTACGACTCCAGGCGCATCCGCCGCTCGTTCTCGGTGGAGGTGCCGGAGGCGAGCGAAGCGAGGCGGGCGATGCGGTCGTAGGCGGCGCGCAGCGGGGCCAGTTCGCGGGCGTCGGCGTCGGCGCGGGCGGAGAGCCGGTCGAGTTCGGCGCAGCGTTCGCGAGCCGCGGCGTGGTGCGCGGAGGCGGCGCGCAGCCGGTGTCCCGCGGCGTCCAGCGCGGTTCGCGCGCCGTCCGGGTCCGCCGGCGGCAGGGCCGCGGCGGCGACGTTGTCGGGGTCGGCCAACTCCGCGTCCACTGCGGCAGATTCGGCCTGCCAGTCATCGAGCCGGCGCTGGAGCGTACGCCATTCGTCGTCGCGCAGCAGTGCCTCGGCGGCGGCCTTGGGGGTGTCGAATCCGGCGCGGTAGGCGGCGTCCGAGAGTCCGGCGTCGGTTTCCTTGAGCCGCTCCGCGCAGGAGTTCGCGGTACGCGCCGCCTCCGCGGCGGCGGCGAGCTGGGCGACCTGGCGTTCCAGCCGCGCGGCCCGCTCGGCCACGCTCGCACAGTCGCCCCGCGCCTGGCTCAACTCGGCTTCCAGTACGGCCCGTTCACGGTCCAGAGCCTCACGGTGCGAGGTACGGGCGGCGACCCGGCGCTCGGCACTCTGCTGCTCGGCGCGGCGTCGTTCGTACTCGCGCTCGGCGCGTCCCAGCGCCTCGCGCGCGGCGTGCAGATCCGCTCCGGCCGCGTGGTCGCGAGCGAATCCCGCTCGCAACTCCTCGACCTGGGCGGCGAGTTCGGCGGTCGGCGTGTCCCCCGCCGCGGCGGCCGCACCGGCCAGCGCCTCCTTGACCGTCTGGCAGCGGTTCTCCGCCTCCTGGCGGACGTCCTCGGTCCGGCGGTAGGCCGCCAGCGCAGCTTCCTCGGTCGCCCGGTCGATGTGTCCGGCGCCGGCGCGGGCCGGGTCGGGGTGCTCGGTCCCGCCGCACACCGCACATGCCTCGCCGTCCCGCAGACCGTCCGCGAGTTCGGCGGCGATACCGCGCAGCCGCCGGTCCTTGAGGTCGAGCCAGTGCTCGTGGGCGGCCAGTGATCGCTCCCTGGCCGTGAGCGACTCCCCCTCGGCCGACCCGAGTTCGCCGGCCAGCCGGTCGCGGCGGCGGGCCGCTTCCAGGCGCGCGGCGGCCGGCTCGATCAGGGTGCCGAGCTGCTCCGCCCTGGTCGCGGCTTCCTGGGCCGTCTCGATACGCCGCTGGTGGGCCCGGCGGGCGGTGTCCCATGCTGCGAGCCACTCCGCGGCGTCCAGCAGCGTCTGCTCGTCGGCGCGCGCCTCACGGTCGAGTGCGGCACGCTCCAGACCGATGTCGGCGGCCCGCCGCTCGGCCCGCCGCGCCGCCGCGAGGGAACCCAGGTCTTCCCTCAACCGGCGTTCCAGTGAGGCGAGTTGGTCACTCCCGGAGTCGGCGAGGTCGGGCGGCAGAACGGTCCTGCGCTGCCGCTCGGCGCGCTGCGCGGCGTCCAGCTCGCGCCAGGCCGCGTCACGCAGCGCGAGGGCGGGGGCGACGTCCGAGGCCGCGCGCGCCCGCTCCAGCCTGCTCCGCGTACGGTCCCGCTGCTCGGCGTGGGCATCGAGCCGGGCGGCCCGCCGGCGGGCGTCGGCGTGCCGCTGCTGGAGCCGGTCCCGCTCATGGGCCTCCTCCAGCCGCCGGGCCGCCGCCCGTTCCGCCGTCTCGGCCGAGTGCACCGCGGCCTGCGTGATCTCCAGCCGCTCCCGCGCGCCCACCCGGGCCACGGCGGCCCTGACCAGCACGGCCTCGGCGAATCCCGGCTCCCCGGGGCCGAGGACGGGGGCGTCGGGGTGGCCGGTGACGGTGTGTGCCGCCGCGCCCCGGTCTCCGCCCTCGGCGGGCCCGGCCTGCGCGGGAACGGTCGCCTTCGCCCGGCCCCGCGCCCGAGTCGGTGTGCCCGGCACTGCCCGCCCCGGCGCGGGGACCGACGGATCGGCGAGATCGGCACCGTCCCCGGCGGCCTGCGCCATCCGGTGGGCCAGCGCCAACAGCCGTTCGTCGCCCGCCGCCACACTGTCCGCCGCGGCCTTGCGGCGCGCGTTCAGCTGCTCTTCGAGGGCGGCGAACCTGCGGGTGTCGAAGAGCCGCCCGAGCAGCCGGCCCCTGGCCTCGGCGTCGGCACGCAGAAAACGCGCGAAGTCGCCCTGCGGCAGCAGCACCACCTGGCAGAACTGCTCCTTGCTCATACCGAGCAGCTGGCCGATCTCCTCGCCGATCTCCTGGTGCGAGCGGCTCAGCGCCTTCCAGTGGCCGCCGGACCCGTCGCCCGTACCGTCGCCGGGCGGCCCGTCCCCGGCACCGGCCGTCCCCGTGGGCACATACTCCCGCAGCCGGCTCTGCGCCTTCTCCTTCGTCGTGCCACTGCCCCGCTTCTTGGGACGGCTCTGCTCGGGCAGCCTGGTGATCTCCAACCGCCGTTCGCCCACGGTGAGTTCGAGGACGACCTCGGTGAGGGTCAGCGGGTCCGCGAGATCGCTGCGCAGCGCCTGCCCGTTCTGCCGCGCCCCGGGCACCGACCCGTAGAGCGCGAAGCACACCGCGTCCAGGACCGAGGTCTTGCCGGCGCCCGTCGGCCCGTGCAGCAGGAACAGCCCGTCCCTCGACAGCCGGTCGAAGTCGATGGTCTGGGTGCGGCCGAACGGGCCGAAGGCCGTGACGGCCAGCCGGTGCAGCCTCATCGCGCCACCTCGTGCAGTGTGTCGTCGACGCGTACCTCGTCGATCGCCGACCGCAGTTCGGCCCGCTCGTCCTCGTCGGCCGCGCGTCCGGCCCGTACGTGTGCCACGAAGTCCTCGGCGATCTCCTGGTCACTGCGCCCGCGCAGCCGCTGCGCGTACGAGGCCGACGAACGGGCGGGCCCCTCGTCGGGATCGAAGACGAGGCTGACGACATGCGGGAAGCGCTTGCCGAGCCGGGCCATGGGCTCGTGCGGGCGGGACGCGTCGGTGAGCGTCGCCTCGATCCACGCCGCTTCGTGACGGGCCAGCGCCGGGTCGTCGAGCAGCCGCTCCAGCGGCCCCCGGATACGGGCCAGCGGCCGCGGCACCGGGCAGTCCACCCGCTCCGCCCGCACCGCGCCCGCCGCGTCGAGGTCGACGATCCATGACGACTTGCGGTGCTCGGCCTCGGAGAAGGAGTAGGCGAGCGGCGATCCGGAGTAGCGGACCCGTTCGGTGAGCGTCTGGCAGCCGTGCAGATGGCCGAGGGCGGCGTAGTCGACGCCGTCGAACACGGCCGCCGGGACGGAAGCGACCCCGCCGACGGTGATATCCCGCTCGCTGTCGCTGGCTGCGCCGCCGGTGACGAAGGCGTGCGCGAGCACCACGGACCGCGTCCCCGGGGGCCGCCCGGCCAGGTCGGCCCGGACCCGGTCCATCGCCGCGCCCAGCACCTCGGCGTGCCCGGCCCGCGGGGCGCCCAGTTCGTCGCGCACCATGGCCGGTTCCAGGTACGGCAGCCCGTAGAGCGCCACCGGGCCGTGCTCATCGGCGAGCAGCACCGGGGTTCCGCAGGCCGCCGGGTCGGTGCGCAGATGGATTCCGGCACGCTGCATCAGTCCGGAGCCGACGCCCAGGCGGCGGGCGGAGTCATGGTTGCCGGAGATCATGACGGTGGGAACGCCGAGCCCGGCAAGGCGGTGCAGGGCGTCGTCGAAGAGCTCCACGGCGGCGAGCGGCGGCACGGCACGGTCGTAGACGTCCCCGGCGACGAGCACCGCGTCGACCTCCCGGCTACGGACCGTCTCGACGAGATGATCGAGGAACGCGCGTTGGGCGGCGAGCAGGCTCACGCGGTGGAACGACCGCCCCAGATGCCAGTCGGAGGTGTGCAGAAGTCTCAAGAAACCGCTCCGACCTGCACGCTTCCCCCTACTGCACCTATAAGACCAGCACGAACCAGCACAGGCTCGCAGTCAGCACCCACCACGCTAACGCCTGTCAGCACCCGATCCGTCACGGACCTCATGCCCGGCTCGTGCTCTTCAGGCGGAGCCCGCGGAGTCCAGGGGAGTTTCGATGTCGAAGTGGCTGCGCCGTCCGCTGCACAGCCAGACCGGATAGTAGCGCTTTTCGTTATCTGTTAGCTGGACTATCTATGATGGGGCCGGATCGGCAAGGCCGGGCACGGGCGGGGCGCCCGGGAGGCAAGGAGCGTCGGGCAGCGGCCCGGCGTGGGAAAGGGCGGCAGATGCGCATCGGGGAATTGAGTCGCGAGACGGGCGTCGCGGTCCCGACGATCAAGTACTACGTCCGCGAGGGGCTACTGCCCGCGGGCCGGCTGACCAGCCCGAACCAGGCCAGCTACGACGACAGCCACGTCCGCAGGCTGCGGCTGATCCGCGGGCTGATGGACGTCGGAGGACTCTCGGTCTCGGCCGTCCGAGAGGTGCTGGCCGCCGTCGACTCACCCGACGAGTCCGTGCACAAGGTGCTCGGCGCGGCGCAGTTCGCGATCACCGCGCCGCCGGCCGTCACCCCGGACGGCATGGAGGAGGCACGGAGCAGGGTCACGGAGCTGATCCACCGGCGCGGCTGGCGGGTCGAGTTGGAGAATCCGGCCGTCGAAGCGCTGGCCGTCGCGCTCGCCACCTTCCGAGGCATCGGCCACGGCGAGTTCGAGGAGATCTTGGACGACTACGCCGACGCCTGCGAAGGGGTGGCCGCCGCCGATCTCGCGTGGGTGGGCCGCAACGCGGAGGTCGACGGCATGGTGGAGAGCGTCGTGGTGGGGACCGTACTGGGGGACACCGTCCTCATGGCGATGCGGCGGATGGCGCATGTGGACGCGTCGGCGCGCAGGTATGAGGAGGGGCAGGGAGAAGGGGGCGCTCCGCCGATGACCCGCCACACAGGCCATAAGGCTCGCCGGGATGGGTGAAACGCTTCTACTCCCGCAGGGCTTTGCCCGGCGGGAGTAGGAGCGCGATGCCCCGGCGAGCTACTCCGTGAGTATCTTTTGCGCGACCTACTCGCCATCGTGCTCAGACGCGTCCACCGTCGCCGTAACGCCCACCTGCGGGACCTCGCCGGCACGCATGCGCTCCTCGACGCAGCCGAGCGTCTGTGTGCGTTCGCGCGCCCCAGCCGCCGCATGTCAGCGACCATCGCGATCACCCGCTCCATGGCCAGCGCGCTGCACGGCGACGCAGAAGCCACCGCACGTCAGATCGACGCGGCATTCGCCGTCCACACCGGCACACGGCACGACGACGACCCCGATTGCACAGAATGGCTGGCCACCGAGGCACTCTTTTTCCAGGCCGGTTGAGGCGATTGCATGGGTGCGCAATGTCCCCGAAATTCTCGGCCGGTCTCCGTCATTCTGTGTGCGACCGACGCCCCGTCAGCCGGGCCCCTCGCGCCCCTCCTCCGCCGAACGCCCCTGACGCGTCCCGTCCCCGTACCGCCCCGCCGGTCCCGGTTGTCACACGTCCCCGTATGCCTCGCCACCCAGCTCCAGCACCGCGGTCCCGGCTGTCGCGTCGGCCAGCCAGGCCCGGAAGGCGTCCAGGTCGGCCTCCGGCAGCCCGACCTCGATGCGTACGTCGGCCCCGTACGTCACCTCGCGCACCGCGCGACCCGTCGTACGCAGGTCGTTCTCCACCCGGCCCGCCCGCTGGTGGTCGACGGTGACCGTCACCAGCCGGAAGCGCTGCCGGGTGATGGTGCCCAGCGCGTCCAGCGCCTCGCCGACGACTCCTCCGTAGGCGCGGATCAGACCGCCGGCGCCGAGCTTGACGCCGCCGAAGTACCGCGTGACGACGGCGACGACATAGCGCACCTCGCGGCGCACCAGCATCTGGAGCATCGGCACTCCGGCGGTGCCGCCCGGCTCGCCGTCGTCGCTCGCCTTCTGGACGCCGCCGTCGGCACCGATGACGTACGCGAAGCAGTGGTGGCGGGCGGTGGGGTGCTCCTTGCGGATGCGCGCGATGAAGTCCTGAGCCTCGGTCTCGGTCGCGACGGGCGCGAGCGCGCAGATGAAGCGGGACTTGTTGATCTCGATCTCGTGGACTCCCTCGCGCGCGAGAGTCCGGTACTGGTCCTGCATCGCACCAGCCTATGCGGCCCTGTGACGCGCGGACACCGCCGGTCCCGGAACTCCGCGCCGCGCTGCGGTGTCCGCCGTACGGGCGCAGCCCACACGGCCAGGCGGCGTACTCGCGAGGCCCGCACGGTGCGTCGGGAAGACGTCCGGGCCGCCCGTGGGCACTGTGAGCCCACGGGCGAGGGCCTCGTGTTTCCGGGGCCGACTCGTGCACTCAGGAACGGAACGGCGGGTTGGCGGAGGCTTCATGGACAACAGCACACAGTCGGCGATGACGGCGGGCGTCCCCGTGACGGGTTCAGATATGCCCGAGCCGCCCCCGGAGGTCATCGAGGCGGCGCGGAACGCGCCCGATCACTGGCTGGCGATGGTGGATCTGACCTGGTCGGGCGACGGGCCACCACCGCTCTGGGCACTGATCGGCCAATGGCGGTCGGGGCCGACCGGCGAGATCGAGGAGTGGCGGGACAACCCGGAGTACCGGCCGTCCCCGCAGATGCTGGACTGGGCGGACCCGGCCGACCCGGTCGACAAGGCCGTGCAGCTGGCCGCGACCGGCTACGGCCCGGCGCAGGACGTACACGAGGCGCTGGCGCGCGCGGAGGTCTCCGTTCTGGTCACCACGACCGGGACACCGCTGGCCGCGGCCTCACCCGAGGGCACCCCGGTGATCCCCGTCTACACCTCCCCGGCCTACCTCGAATCCGTGGGGCGTCTGCTGTACGACCGGCGGCCGGTGGCCGAACTCGTCGAGCAGCTGCCGCCGGGCCATGCCCTGTATCTGAACCCGACCGGCCCGGTGAGCATGCTGGTGGAGACCAAGCCGCTGCGTGCGGCGCTGGCCGCCGTCGGCGCCGGGACCTCGGAGCAGCCGGACGAGGACCTCCCACCGGCCGCTACGGAGACGCTGCGCCCCGGCACCGGGGCCGCCGGAATCGAGCCGGTGCCCATCGGCAAGCCGGCCCGCACCACGGGCAGCAGCACCGTCGTCGGCGCCGGGATGGCAGGCAGCGGGGTGGTCGGCGGCGCGAACTGACCCGTCGACGCTCGGACCCGCCCCGCCCGTCTTCCCCTTCGGGCGGGGCGTCTGCCTACGCACGCAGATTCCTGTTCGCGACTCCTGCCACGGCTCTTGCGCGCGACTCCGGCTCACGATGCCTTCTCACAATTCCTGTTCGTGATTCTGTTCGTGATTTCTGTTCGTGATTGTTGCTCGCGCCGGGAATCTCTGGCCGGCCGCGTCCGTTGATCCACACAGGGCCGGTGATCCACACAGGGCCCTTCTCCATCCAGGACCTTTCCTCAGGGCCCTTCTTCAGGACCGTTCTCCAGCCGCGGGAGGCAGTGCGTGTACGGCGACCCCAGGACGATCCGCAGGATCCTCACCGAGCTCGGCGACACCTGGGCCGTGGTGGGCCTGTCCGCGAACGAGCGGCGCGCGGCGTACGGCGTCGCCGAGGTGCTGCAGCGGTACGGCAAGCGGATCGTGCCGGTGCACCCGAAGGCCGAGACGGTGCATGGCGAGCAGGGCTATGCCTCGCTGGCGGAGATCCCGTTCCCGGTCGATGTGGTCGATGTGTTCGTCAACAGCGATCTGGCGGGAGGCATCGCCGACGAGGCCGTGGCGGCCGGGGCGAAGGCCGTGTGGTTCCAGCTCGGAGTGATCGACGAGGGGGCGTGGGACCGGGTGCGTGGGTCCGGTCTCGACATGGTGATGGACCGCTGTCCGGCCATTGAGATACCGCGTTTGGGCTGAGCGCCGGCTGCGTTAGCGTCCGTGCATGATCACGCCACGCGCCGCTCGCCCCGCGGACGCCGCCGAGCTCGTCCGGCTGCGCCGCCTGATGTTCTTCGCGATGAACGGGCGTGATGAGCCCGGGAGTTGGGAGCGGGACGCGGAGGCGGTGGCGCGTCGCCAGCTGGCCGGGCCGGACGCACCGCTGGGCGGGTTCGTGGTGGACGGCGAGGAGGCCGGCGCACCGCATCTGGCGGCGTGCGCGATCGGACGGATAGAGGAGCGACTGCCGGCGCCCGGACACCCCTCGGGGCGCTTCGCGTTCGTCTTCAACGTCTGTACGGATCCGCGCTATCGGGGCCGCGGCTATGCGCGCGCCACGACGGAGGCGCTGCTGGCCTGGTTCGCCGAGCGTGGCGTCACCCGGGTCGATCTGCATGCCACGGAAGGCGCCGAGCCGCTGTACCGGAGCCTGGGCTTCACCGAGCACTCCACAGCACTGTCACTCGATCTGCGCCCCGGCACAGGAAGTCACTCAACTTAGCCATAGCCGTAGCCGTAGCCAAACGGGGGAGGTCATCACTGAACTTCTGACTTACGACCCTCACCTCTGACTCACGACACCAAGCCGAACGCAGTCAACGGCCCCGCAGTGAGGGAGCTCCCGAGGGAGCTCTAAGCGACACCGAGCCCGTCCAGGACCGTGGCGCCCGGCAGTTGGGCCAGCGCCTTGCCCGGCACGATGAGCTTGCCGCGGCGCCCGCCGCTGCCGATCAGCGCGTACGGCATATCGGCGACGGCGGAGTCCACAAGAATCGGCCAGGCGGCGGGCAGGCCGATCGGGGTGATGCCGCCGTACTCCATGCCGCTGTCGCCGACCGCGGTGTCCATCGGCGCGAACGAGGCCTTGCGGGCGCCGAGTTGGCGGCGGACCACGCCGTTGACGTCGACCCGGGTATGCGAGAGCACGAGGCATGCGGCCAGGGTGATCTCGCCGCCGCGCTTGCCGGCCACCACGACACAGTTCGCCGACTGCTGGAGCAGCCAGGCGCCGTAGTGCTCGACGAGGCGTTCGGTGTCCGCGATCGCCGGGTCCGTATCGACATAGCGGAGTTCCTCGACCGGTACGGGTCCGCGCCAGCCGCGGATCGCGGCGGCGACGGGCTCGGTCAGCAGGTCCAGGCACTCGGCGGCAGGCCGGACATCGTCGAAGGCATCCATCGGCACGGGCATGGCGCCAAGTTAACAGGCGTGGTGGCTCAGCGGCCGAGCGGGATGATCACCGACATGGTCATCTCCACCGGCTCCGTACCGTCGTTGCGGTAGCCATGGGCGACCTTGGCCTCGAAGGTCGCCGAGGCACCCGCGGCCACCGTGTGCTCCTCACCGTCGACGAGCAGCGTCAGTGTGCCGGCGCGCACATGGAGCAGCTCCACGGTGCCGGGCGGATGCGGATCGGAGCGGCTTTCGTCACCGGGCATCAGCCGCCAGTCCCACAGCTCGAAGGGCCCGGGCGCCTCGGCCCCCACCAGGAGCGAGGTATGGCTGCCGGCGTCGGTGGACCACATCCGGACGGCCTCGCCCGGCGCCACGATCCGCACCTGCGGGCCCTGTTCATAGTCCAGCAGCGTGGTGATGCTGACGCCGAGCGCGTCGGCGATCTTGACGGTGGTGCCCACGCTCGGGTTCGTACGGGCCTGCTCGATCTGGATGATCATGCCGCGGCTGACACCGGCGCGGGCCGCCAGGGCGTCGAGGGTGTAGCCGCGCTCGGTGCGCCAGCGTTTGAGGTTGCGCGCGAGCGACTGGGTGAGCTGGTCGAGGTCCGTCACGGTCCATCCACGTCCAAGTTGCACGTCGGAGTTAAATATATTCAATTCCGTAGTCGAGTTTGTTGTACTACGGTGTGGTGCACTTCAGCGTCCAGCTCACTGTACTGCGAGGTTTCACCATGACAGCGGTCTTCGCCCTGGCCACCAGCCTTCTGTGGGGGCTTGCCGACTTCGGCGGCGGACTGCTCACCCGGCGTCTGCACGCACTCACCGTGGTGGTCGTGTCACAGACGCTGGCCGCCGTGGTGCTGGGCGGCATCGTGGTGCTCACCGGCGGCTGGCGGGAGGCCGGTCCGCAGCTGTGGTTCGCGGTCGCGGCCGGCGTCGTGGGACCCGCCGCGATGCTCTGCTTCTATCGCGCCCTGGCGCTCGGCCCGATGGGCGTGGTCTCACCGCTCGGCGCGATCGGCACCGTCCTCGTACCGCTGGGCGTCGGCATCGTCGCGGGCGAACGGCCCGGACTCGTCCAGGCCACGGGGATGGTCGTGGCCGTGTTCGGCGTCCTGCTGGCCGCCGGACCGCGGATCGGCGGCGCGTCCGTGGCCCGCCAGACGATCGTGCTCACCATGATTTCGGCACTCGGCTTCGGCGCGGTGATGGCGCTGATCGCGAGCGCGTCCACGACCGTCACCGGGCTCTTTCTCGCCCTGTTCGTACAGCGGGTGTGCAATGTCGCGGTCGGCGGCGCCGCCCTGTACGCGACGGTGCGGCGCGGCACTCCGGCGCTGCCCGAGGGCGGCTTCGCGGCGCTGCGCGGCTCGCTGCCGGCGCTCGGCTTCATCGGTATCGCCGATGTCGCCGCCAACGGCACCTACGCCATCGCCGCCCAGAACGGCCCGGTCACCATCGCGGCGGTGCTCGCCTCGCTCTACCCCGTCGTCACCGCTGTCGCCGCGCTCGGCGTCCTCAAGGAGCGGATGCGCGCGATCCAGACGGCGGGCGCCTCGCTCGCCCTGGTCGGCACGGTCCTGCTCGCCTCCGGCGGCTGACGCCCACTCACCGTGCGCCTTACCAACACCGTGCGCCTTACGAGGCGTCCACCGACGACCGGCCCGGGGCGGCCACACCCGCCGCACCGGCCTCGTCACACTCCCCCGTCTCCGTCGTATCCCCCATCTCTCCCGTCGTCGCGCTCGTCTCCGCCGTCTCCCCTGCCCCGTCCTTCCACTCCGCCAGCGCGAGCAGCTGTTCCGGGCTGACACCCTCCGGAATCGGCACCGGCGCCGGCGTACGCAGCGGTGGCTGCCAGCCCTCCTCCGGGTCCCAGCTGCGGACGACCTTGGCGGGTGCGCCGGCGACGACCGCATGGTCGGGGACCTCGCCGCGGACGACGGCGCCGGCCGCGACCACCACGTTCCTGCCCAGCCGCGCACCGGGCAGGATGACCGCCCCGGTACCGATCCAGCTGCCGGGGCCGATGGTGACCGGGTCGGTGCGCGGCCACTGCTTCCCGACCGGCACCTCCGGGTCGTCGTAGCTGTGGTTAGTGGTGGTGATGTAGACACCGGGGCCGAAGAAGCAGTCGTCACCGATCGTCAGCCGGACATCGGCGATCACATGGCTGCCGCGCCCCAGGACCACGCCGTTGCCCAGCGTGAGGATCGGTTCCGAGCCAAGATCGAGGTCCGGCATCATGCCGGCGGTCAGGGTCACGTCCTGGGCGATGATGCAGTAGTCGCCGATCTCGATCCACGGGTCGCCGAAAACCGTGCCCTGCGGGTAGGCGAGCCGGGCGCCGTGGCCGATACGGCGGAAACGGTAAGGGCCGGGGCGCTCGGCCGTGACGGCCGCGGCCTGCCGCACCCAGCGTGCGCCGCGGTGGACGGCGCGGGACACCGCCCGGCGCCGCCAGGCCGCGACAGATGAGAACACGTTCTGGTTTATCGGCACTCGCACACCGTACTCAGCGTCCCGGGCGACCGGCCGCACGGTGCGCTGTGATCTTCGCCCCACCCTCGGCCACCCCAACCGCCCGCCGGCCGCGCCTCCGTCGTCTACGGTGCTGTGGGCGCGGCACAGACCTGACGAGGAGAGCGAACAATGGCGGGACGGGCGTTGATTTCAGAGGTGGGCGGCGAGGAACCGAAGATCGATCCGGCGGCGTTCACCGCGCCGACGTCCGTTGTGCTCGGTGACGTCACCATGGCTGCGGGTTCGAGCATCTGGTACCACACCGTCCTGCGTGCGGACTGCGGCCCGATCGTGCTCGGCGCCGACAGCAACATTCAGGACAATTGCACGGTTCATGTGGACCCGGGTTTCCCGGTGACCGTGGGCGAGCGGGTATCCGTCGGCCACAACGCGGTGCTGCACGGCTGCACCGTCGAGGACGATGTCCTGGTCGGTATGGGCGCCACGGTCCTGAACGGTGCGCATATCGGCGCCGGGTCGCTGGTCGCCGCGCAGGCCCTGGTCCCGCAGGGCATGCGGGTGCCGCCCGGCTCGCTGGTCGCCGGGGTGCCCGCGAAGGTCAAGCGGGAGCTGACCGATGAGGAACGCGAGACCATCAAGCTGAATGCCGCGATGTACCTGGAGTTGGCGGCACGGCATCGGGATGCGGTGAAGGACGCCGATAGCTGAGCCCGGCCGCCGCTGAGCCCCTGACCGCTGAAGCGCCGCGTGTGGCCCCCATGCAGGACCGCGCCGACCGCACCATTGCCCAGGACCTCAGCGGTGGCGGGAGTGTTCGGCGACGGTCAACGCAGACGTCAGCAGCTCCGCGTCGAACAGGGCGGCATCCGCGAGGCGGTTGGCGTTCGCGTACGCGTTCATCATGAGTTTGGCGGTCCTCAGAGCCGAGGGAGACCTGCGGGTCAGTGGTTTGGTCCACCGGGTAACCGTCGTGTCCAGCTCGTCTTCCGGGACGGCCTTGTGCAGGATGGACAGCTCTTGCGCCCTCTTGGCGTCGAAGTTGTCGGCGGTCAGTATCAACTCACGGACCTTGGCGGTGCCCGCCTCGTTCAGCAGCCGCGGCAGGATTCCTCCCCAGGCCGGGGGCACTCCAAGGCCTAGTTCCGGCAGCCGGAAGCGGCAGTTGTCCGCGCCGACCCGCAGATCACAGAACACCGCGAGCCCCACTCCGGCCCCGACCACCCCACCGTGCAGCCGCGCGATGGTCACCACCTCGGTGGTCGCGAGTGCATCGCAAACCCGGCGCGCCTTGTTGCCGAGGCCGCGAAGCGTCGCTCCGCTGGGGTCCTCGGTGAGCAACGCGGGGAACTCGCTGCGGTCCCCGCCCAGGCAGAAGTTGTCCCCTGCACCAGAGAGGATCAACACGCGGATGGCCGGCTCGTCATCCAGGGCGCCGAGCACGGTGAGCAGTTCGTCGAGGATCAGCCCGGATATGGCGTTACCCGTCTCAGGACTGTTCAACTGCACCTTGAGGACCGGCCCTTCGCATGTCACGAGAAGGGTCTTGAAGTCTTGCACCATGGTCTTCCTTGTTCTTCGTTCGGCGCTTCTTACGAGTTCGGCACATCAGGTATGGACCACCTGAAGTGCCGTGAGGCGGCGGAAGGCCACGCGTGGCGCCCAGACGGGAGCGGCACTGATACGCAAGCTCGGCAGGCGCTTGAGCAGCGAGGTCAGCAGGCACGTTGCTTCCAGACGGGCCAGTGTGTTGCCTAGGCAGTAGTGGATGCCCCCACCGAAGCTGAGGTAGGTGGCCTTGCGTCGAATGTCGAACACACCAGGATCGGCATACTGGTTCGGGTCGTGATGCGCGGCGCCGATCATGAGCTGCACCATCTCGTTCTTGCGCACTCGCACCCCGGCGAGTTCGGTATCCTCAGCCGCCACCCGGCTGATCATGTGTATCGGGGCGTCGTACCGCAGCACCTCGTCGATCGCGCCCGGTATGTGCTCCGGATGGATCCGCAGCCACTCCAGTTGGCGTGGGTGCTTCATTAGCAGCCACACCATGCTGGACAACACATGAGCCGTTGTCTCCAGCGCTGCCAGGACCATGAAGAGCGCAAGGGAGTAGACGGCCTCGTCCGCGGCATGCCGGTCGGATTCGAGTGCGTCCCAGGTCCGGATCCATGACGAAATCGGGTCGCCCCCGGGCGCCTTCCGGCGTTCCTGCACCAGCTCGGTGAAGTACTGCCGCAGACGGTGCGTCGCTGCGTCGGAGAGCGCGAGATGGCTCGGCGTCGGAAACAATTCCTGTGTGTAAACCTGGTCGTGAGTGAGCGACCGCAGGAGAGGGTAATCGGCAGACGGTATCCCCAGCCATTCACCGATGGTTATCACGGGAAGTTCTTCGCCGACTAGCGCACAGAAGTCGGCCGGACCTTCCCGCAATTCTTCTGCGAGCCGATCAAGGAGCCGCTCGATTACCTTCTCGACCGAAGGCTTTATTATTTCCAGAGACTTCCGGTCGAATATGTTTCCCAACGGTCGCCGCATGCGGGTGTGATGCGGCGGGTTGAGCATGGGCAAGGTATCGCCCATCTGACGCGAGGCTGCGGCACTCCATCGTGCCGCGTCATCCTGACACGTGCGCCAGCCACTGTCGGGCACGCGCCAGGATCTACTCCTCAGCACCTGGTGGCACAGCCTGTAGGAGGTCGCCAGGTGCCCGCCCCATGGAGCCGGAACCACTTCCCCCATTGTCCTGAGTTTCGCGTAGAACGGCAGTGGATTCGACTGCCCGTCGGCCGTGCGCAGACGCGAGAAAAGCGAAACCACAGTACGCCGATCACCGGGTGCGGCAGCCAGGGCGGGCTCCACGGCGACTCCCTCATTCAGAAGATCACACAATAATCGCCAACCTTGCATACCCCCGCGCTTGAACGTTCATGCGATCTTGGAACGGTTGCACTGTTACAAGCGTCACACCTTCCACCAGGTCAGGAATCCACTCCACCAGCTGCCCTTCCGCGGCTTGCCCTCGCGATTCTGGGTAGGTGTATCTCCCGCGGTATGCCCATTTGTCCGGTCAGGTGCGGACGTTCGCTTCTCCCGTACCGGCGTGAAGCGAGCGGGCAGCGCGTTGAGCGCCCGGTGGAACGGACCAGGACGCCAGGTCAGAGTGCGCGCAGGCACACCCAATTCAATGTCGGGCAGCACGTTGAGGAGCTTCTCGATGGCCCTGATGGAGATCAGCAGAGCCGGATCCTTGGCCGGGCAGGCATGCGGTCCCGCGCCCCAAGCGAGATGCGCGCGCTTACTGACCGTCTGCCGGCTCGCGGACAGACTCGGATCCGTGTTGGCGGCCGCGAAGCTGATGAGCACCGGCGTTCCGGCCGCCAGCTTGGCCCCCGAGAGTTCCACGTCATGCACGGGGTAGTGCGTGGCGTAGTTGGCGATCGGCGGGCTATTCCACAGCACCTCATTGATGGCATCCTCGACCAGAACTCCGGCACCGTGCTGGCCGCCGCCATACTGCTCGTCTGAAAGCAACAGAAGCAACGCGTTGGCGATGATGTTCTGCACTGGCTCGGTGCCCGCACCAATGAGAAGGGCCAGCTGGTGAACCATCTCCTCATCGGACAGCTGTGACTGATGCTGCATCAACCACGAAGTGACGTCGTCGCCCGGACTGGTCCGCTTGAGCGCGACAAGCTCGAACAGGGATGCCGCCATGGCCTCGTTGGCCCGCTCCGCGTCGATACCGTCGAAGAGGTTGGAAATGGCGAGGATCAGCTGGTCCCCTAGCTCTGCCGGGCACCCGAAGAGATCGTTAAAGACCAGCAGAGGCAGAAGCTGTGAGTAATCGGTGATCAGATCGGCCTTGCCCCGGACACTGAACTGGTCGATGAGATACGCGGCGACACGGTCGACGTGCCGGCTCACCCGGTGCATGTCCAACCGGCCCAGACTCTCCGTCACTGCCTGGCGTAGCCTCAGATGTTCAGCGCCGTCGGAGAACATGCTGTTCGGCCGGTACATCATCATGGGCAGCACAGGGCTGTCCAGAGGCACCTGCCCCTCGTTCAGAGCCCGCCAACGGCGGGAGTCCCGCGCGAAGGTGTCCGGATTCTGGAGGATATGCAGCGCCGCTGTGTAGTCCGTGACGAGTTCGGCCTCCACACCAGGAGCCAGCTCGACGGGCGCGCTGGGGCCGTGCTCTCGCAAGCGCTGGTAGAAGGCATCCGGGGCAGCAGCGAATTCGGGACCGTACATCGGCAACCGTTCACCGCCGTTGTGTGCGGGGCAGCCCGGTGGCGGGCCCTGGAATTCCGAGTGAGATTGCATGCCTGAACTCCTAGTTGAGGCGAGACTGTAGATAACGGACGAGCACCATCAGTGAATCCGCCGATGACCGCTGGTCACGCACATCACAGTTGACGACGGGCGTCTCCTGGAGCAAGTCCAGGGCCTCGCGGATCTCTTCGATCGAGTGGGCGGGGGTCCCGTCGAACCGGTTGACGGCGATGGCGTACGGGATTCCGTACTGCTCCACCAGGTCCATGACAGGAAAGGAGTCCTCAAGGCGCTCGGGATCGACCAGCACCAGTGCGCCGAGTGCCCCGCGGGTCATGTCTTCCCACACCTGAACGAAGCGCTGCTGGCCGGGCGTTCCGAACAGGTACAGGACCAGCTTCTCACTGAGCGTGAGGCGGCCGAAGTCCATGGCGACCGTTGTCGTGGTCTTGCCGGGAACGCCCTTCAGGTCGTCAATTCCCTCGCCGGCCTGCGTCATGACCTCTTCGGTACGCAGTGGGGGAATCTCGGACATGGTCCCGATGAACGTCGTCTTGCCCACGGCAAAATGTCCGACCACGAGAATCTTCGCCGCGGTCTGCACCGAATTGCGCAGGTACACTCCGTCATCCAAAGCGAGCCTGGAGCCCATTCAGCACCTCCTCAAGGATTTGCCTGTCGACGAGCTGGGCACTCGGTATGGGCGCACGAGTACAGAGGTGTCCTTCCTCGGTGAGATCGGACACCAGAATCTTGACGACACCCACGGGCAGCCGTGTGTGTCCGGCGATCTCGGCGACCGAAAGAAAACCTCCCGAACACAGCTCGATAACGCGGAGCTTCTCCGGGTCGAGAGGTTTGGTCCTGGGGGGGTCCTGGTGCACTGTGACCAGCGTGATCAGTGAGAAATCACTGTCGTCTGGAAGTCCACGGCCGTTCGTGATGACATACGGCCGTACTAATTCCGCGGCTTCGTGTTCCAGCTCCGGTTCGTCCGAGGGCGTCATGGTTGGATATCAGCCCTCTCACGAGGCGGGCTGGTCAGCGCCTTGCCGAGCTGTCCGACGAGCTGCTGCATCCGGAACGTGATCTCTGCCATGTCGACGTCGGGCGACGCCGATACAGCGAGATAGGCGCCTTCGCCGGCCGATATGAGAAAGACCCAACCGTGGTCGAACTCAACCAGCGTCTGACGCCACTGCGGCCGATGGCCGCTGCCCCGGCAGAAGTCGGAGACCGTACGGCTCAACGACTGCATTCCGCTCATCGCGGCGGCGACGGTATCGGCGTGATCCCGGCCGACGTCCTTCGAACGGGCCATAAGGAGCCCGTCGGCGGAGACGAGAATGGCGTGTTGTGCCTCGGGCACTTCCAGAGCACTGTCAAGCATCCACGACAGATCGTAGTTCACTGAGCCTCATGCCCTTCACTGCTTGCATTGGTGGAACGACGGCCCGACTGCGTCCCCCGCTGGAATGCGCCCATGACGGACGCGGTCTTCGCGCTGTCGCGGCCCGGGTCTTTCGTGCTCTCGGCTTCGGCCGGCACGATGGAAATGGCGCCGCGCCGGCGGCGCTTGGGCAACCCGCCGGCCGTGGTCGCGGGAGCCGGGGACGTCGCGGGCACCGGGGAACCGGAATTGTTCTCCTCGGGCGGCATCGGGGCGGACGCGGCCACGGCAGGACCCTCCTCGGGCTCATGCAGGGACGTCAGAAGATCGTCGGGGAGCAGGACGACCGCGCGCACTCCGCCATAGGGCGACGTGGAATCCACGGACACGTTGAAGCCGTAGCGGGCGGCGAGCACACCGATGACGGTGAATCCGAACTGCGGCGGATTGCCGAGGCTGGAAACACCGCGTGAGCCTCCGCCCGACAGTAGCTCGGCGGCCTTGGCCTTCTCTTCCTCGTTCATGCCGACACCCGCGTCGTCGACAACGATGCAGACGCCCTTGGGCACCGGACGGATATTGATCTCGATCATCGTTTCCGGCGCCGAATAGCTGGTGGCATTGTCCAGCAGCTCGGCAAGGGTGAGTGCGACCGGTTCAACGGCACGGCTCACGATGGCGAAATTGCTCTGGGAACGGATCTCGACGCGCGTGAAGTGGCGGATACGGCCCTTCGCGCTGCGGACCACGTCGTAGAGCGAGGCCGCGGTGCGCCGCCGGCCGAGCCATCCGTCGCAGAGTACGGCGATGGACTGGGCCCGCCGCGCGAACTGCGAGTTCATGTGATCGATGTCGAGGAGGTCCTGCAGGAATTGGCGTTCGCCGTACTTTTCCTGCATCTTGGAGATCGCCAGCTGCTGCTCACTCGCGAGGCCCTGAAGGGTCCGCATGGCGGCCTTCAGCGTGTTCTTCGTGGCCTCTTCAGCTCGGTCCTTGGCCTCCTCCACAGCCTCCGCGTAGTGCTCCTCCAGGGTGGCGTAGCGTTGCTTGAGCTCGCCCTTTTCTTTTCGTAGCTCGGTGATCTTCTTTCTGCCCTGAATAATCGCGGCTGCGGCGACAGGGGTACCAGCGATCAAACCCCAGAGCGCTGGATCCTGGAAGTATGGCGTCATAGGACTCTCTTCGGACGACGGTGCCACCGGGTATCGAATGCCTGGGTGGCGCGTTCCACGTCACTCGCGATTCCAGACATGCGTGTACGGCCGCGCAGGGTCGCCCGCCAGGAGCCAGCGAAGGCCCGGCTAATGGCATACCTCTCCCCAAGTGGCGGTTTCTCAGGCCAATACGCGGAATTTCCGTCTTGCCATAGCAGGTGTTTACCGCGGTTGGCAAGTGGGATGATCTTAGCATCAAGGTGACGCCGTGTGTCTATGCCGATCGAGTTCTGATACGGCTCTGACGGAGATTCAACAATGGCCCCATTTAGGAACATTGGACGTTGCGGCGGGATCCGGCCGAGGCGTCCTGATCGCTCCGCCCGCAACGTGATCTCCGGTGCCGTGCCGAACGCAACGGCGAGCGCCATGCGGACCGGCGTCCGGGTCATCCGCGCGGTGCGTCGTGAACGTAGGTGATCTCGCCGCCGCTGACCCGGACGACCCGTACGGTCATATCGCGGCCGATCCCCCGCAAGTAGTGGGCCGTGCACCGGATCCGCGCCCCCTCGACCGCGCGCAGGTCCTTGGCGCAGTCGACAAACCGCGGGCCCCTGGGAATCACCGGCAGCGACAGATGACCCGAGATCGACCGAGCGACCTCGGCGCGCGGCACGGCTCCGGTCGCATCGTCCACGGCGCTGGTCGCGTCCCGGTCCAGCAGCCAGTGGCTGCCCGCCGTGAAGCTGCCCGCCAGCAGCGCCAGCCCCGCCAACACCAGGCCGACGGCTTGCAGATACCGCACAGCACTCCTTCCACCGGGCACACGGAACCTCTGGCCGCGCCCACTGACCGGAGGAATGACAATTGTTGCCGGTGGCCGGGCCACGGCAATAGGAGGCCCGGTGCACCATGGGGCCGCCGGGACGGTCCGGGCCCACCGGTGCCGCCGGAGCCGTATGCCAACGGACCGTCACACGGACGGAACGGGTACCGGGCCCTGCATCTGTTCACTGATCCAGTGCAGCGAGTCGGCCATCCGCTGGATGTACGTGTGGCCGCTGTGCACACCGCCGGGTATTTCGAAGAGCGTGGAGTGGATCGGCCCGCCCGTGTGGTCCCGGATGAAGTTCTTCACATCGGGCACCGCGGCCTCCTCGGCCCCGAGCTCGAAGGCCAGATAGACCTCCGGCCCCTTGCGCGCGGCCAGTTGCCGCGCCAGCCACCGCGGGTCATTGGCCCGCATCTCGGCCGGGTGCCCCTTCCAGAGCGGCGAATCCGGCGCCGTATCGGGCCCGTTGGCGATGACGGCCTTGAACTTCCGCGGGTGCTTGAGCACCGCCTTCAGCCCGGCGAAGCCACCGGAGGAGGAGCCCATGAAGGCCCAGCCGTCCCGGCTGTCGTACGTACGGAAATTGGCGCGCGCGAAAGCCGGCACGTCCTCGGTCAGCCAGCTGCCCATCTTCGGCTGCCCCGGTATGTCGCTGCCGTCGTAGTACGTCTTGCGCGGATTGAGCACCGGCATCACCACGATGAACGGCAGCGTCTTGCCCTGCTGCGACCACTCGGCTATCCGCTCCTCCAGCGCGAACGGCGCACCGGCCCAGTAGTTGAACGGGTAGCCGTAGGCACCCGGGAGCGCGATCAGCACGGGGAAGCCGCTCTTGGCGTACTCCGGCTGGTTGTACTGCGGCGGCACCCAGGCCCAGATGTCGCCGGTGAAGCCGGACTTGCGGCCGTGCCAGGTGGCCTTGGCGACCCGGGTGCCGTCGTCCCCGGTCGTCCGGTACGGAGTGAAGGAGGAACGCGGGCCACGGGGCAGCACCACCCGGGGCGCGCCATTGGCGGCGTCCGCGACCTGGTCCGCAGCCGCGGCACGCGTGACGCGTCGACGGTGTCCGTGCCCTGGCTCCCGCAACCGGCCAGGAGTCCCACAGCGATCACACTCATCGCGGCACCGACGCGCAGGCACTTCATCGGGACGTTCTCCTCGGGTCCTCTGGCCGGTGTCCGGCGGGCAGCCCACGCTGCCCGCCGGATACCGGACGAAAGACACCACCATAAGATCATGCGAACAATGCCCTGCACCGGCCCCGGCCTGCGGCGATCCGATGATCCCGCGCGCGGGCCGCCATGGAACAACCGATGGGGTCAAACGCACCGGGCAGGTTTCCCTCCATCGATGAGTCCACCCGCTGTTTACCCGGCGGTCGGTTCTGGCATCGTGGGTCCTCCATAGGGAAGGACGCGGCGCCGTGCCGCGGACGGGAATGACCGATGAGCGCGTGGGCCGATCGCGGGCCACTGCCCGACCTGGTGGGACGGGCCGTTGAGCACGAGCGGGTATCCGGGTTGCTGAGCGGCTCCCCGCTGGTCACGCTCACCGGAGCCGCCGGGGTGGGCAAGAGCGTCCTGGCCCGTGCCGTCCTGGACGGACACACCGCACAGCACGGCGGCACGGTCATCCGGGTCGGCTGCTGGGACGGCCTGACGGAGAGCGGTCTGACCGACGCTCTGGCACGGGCGGCGGGCCTGGACACCGTATGCCGGGACACCGCGCGGGCCGTCGCCAGGCGCACCGTTCGCCCCTGTGCGTACGACGCGGTGCGCTGCGAGGCGGACGCCCCCACCGGCGATGGCGCCCAGCCGCCGGACGCGGACGATACGGCCGTCGCGGCGCTCGCCGCGCATTGTGTACGGCTCCGGGCCACGCTGCTGCTGGACGACTGCGACCCGCTGCTCGACGCGTGCGCGCGGCTGGCGCGGCGGCTGCTGCGGGCCGAGCCGGCGCTGCGGATCGTGGCGACGGCACGCCGTTCTCTGGGGCCGGCCGTGGAGCGCGTCATCGAGATCGCGCCGCTACCGGTGACCTTGGGCGAGGGGATCGCCGGACCGGCCGTGGAACTGCTGGCGGCGCGGACCGGGCCCGCGGCACCGGAGTTGCTCGTCGCCGTCTGCGCGGCGCTGGAGGGCTCGCCGCTGGCGATCGAGCTGGCCGCCCAGCAGTTGGACCGGCTGTCGCTGCCGCAGCTCGCGGCGCAGGTGGGCGCGGACGGTCCGCTGTTCTGGTCGGGTCCTGCCCCGACCGCCCGGCACACCTCGCTCTATGCGGCGCACGCCGCGGGCTACGCCCTCTGCTCACCCGTCGACCGCCGGGTGTGGGCGAGGCTCTCGGTGCTTCCCGGGGACTTCGATCCCTGGCTCGCGGGCTGCGTATGTGCCAGCAGTGACGTTCCTGCAGCGGAGGTCGACGCCGCGCTGGAACGGCTCCGGCTGGCGTCCGTCCTGGAACGCGTACGGGAGGCGGGCGGCGCCCCGCAGTACACCGGGGCCGCGCTGCCACCGCGCTACCGGCTCCCGCGCGGCGCCCGGGACTTCGGGCGGACGCGACTGAGCGAGGCGGGCGAGGAATCCTCCGCACTGCGCCGGTTCCGGCAGGCCTGTGCGGCACTCGCGGCCGAGGCACAGATCGCCTGGCAGGACACGGACCAAGAGGTCGCGGTGCGTCTGGTCGAGGACGAGCAGCACAACCTCGACGCGGCACTGACCCGGCCGCCGCAGGACGCGGACGATGCGCTCAGCGCGCTGGAGATCGCGGTCTCCCTGTGGTTCCGGTGGGCGGCGTGCGGCTTCCGCCACGAGGGGCGAGCGCACCTGGACCGGCTACTGCTGCTCTCCCGGGACGACACGGCGCTGCGGGCCCGGGCACTGTGGCTGGCGGGCTGGCTCGCAGCACAGGAGCACTCGCCCGCCACCGCGGAGGCGCTGCTGGACGAGGCGTGGGCGGCGGCCGTGATGCATGCGGACTCCGACGGGCTGGCCCGGATCGCGCACGCGCACGGCGTGCTGGCGCTGTATCGCGAGGACACCGGGACGGCGGTGGCGTGCCTGGAGGAAGCGGCCCGACACGAATCCAAGGATCCGTGGTTCGGCCCCGGGCCCGCCCACAGTTGGGCGCTGCTGGCCATCGCCCTCGCCGCGGTCGACGCCGGCCGTGCGGAGGCGGCCACCCGCAGGGCCTGGGAATTCCGGCACTCCGACGGGGACTTCTGGCTCTACTCGACCGTCCTGTACGCGCGCGCCCTCACCGAACGGGCCCACGGGCGACCGGAGGCGGCGCTGCGCGCCTGCCGTAAGGCGCTGGCCGCGAAGAAACTCATCGGTGATCCGCTGTTCATCGCGGGGGCGCGCAACATGCTGGCCGGACTGCGGCGCGAGATCCGCGACGGGCCGTCGGCGCCGGACACCGGCAACGAGGTTCGGTGGTGGCAGCGCGGCGGCCCCGACCTACAGGCTGCACCGTTCTTCTCGCGTCTTCGGGCGGGGCCCTGAAGGCGCGCGCCAGTGACCTCAGCCAGATGGCTACACAACGTAATCGAACAACTGCGCTCGGGATGCGGGCGCGCCGGTTCCGCCCCATGCTGGCCGTATGAATCGTGCGCCCGTGATCGTGCATCCGCCGTGCACCGGCGGCCGTCGCGTCACCCTCTATGGACAGGACCTGGGCCGCGCTCGGCGCACCGGCGACGTGGCCGCGTTCCTGCGCCGGGCCGGTTTCGCCACCTCGAAGTTCGTCTGGGACGACACAGGCGTCTTCGAGTGGCGCGACGGCGGACCCGACATCTGGTCGACATCCTGACGAGGCCGTACCACGTACGGCCTCTCGGTCGGCGGCTCGCGCTACGCCTTCCGCAACGATCAGACCTACTACCTCGGCTGGGACACCTCCACCAACACCCCGGACGCGGCGACCATCTTCCAGTGGAAGTCGTACGGCACCGGTGATCAACAGCAGCAGAACTACCCCGTGCTGTTGAAGGTCGAGGGCGGGGTCCTCAAGCTGTTCCACATCGAGGCCGGGGAGAAGTGGACGCTGAAGTGGAGCACCCCCGTGGCGACCGGCACGTACAAGCGCATCGTGCTGGGGATCCACACCTCGGACGACGCGTCGACCGGCTGGGTGAAGGCGTACTACAACGGCGCCGAGGTGACGTCGTTCTCCGGCCGCACCTGGGACGACCTGGGCAATGACACCCGGTGGGGCACATACGGCGCCGAGGTCACGAACAAGCGGGTCATCAACTGGATCGACGGGCTGAAGGTCGGCACGAGCTATGCGGACGTGGCATAGCCCGACGGCACGGGACAGCCAAAGGCACAGGCACAGGTATGGGTACGGGCATAGACATAGGGCCCGACCCGCTGGGTCAGGCCCTATGGAGTGCGATCTGATGCCTCGTCAGTCGACCGTGGCGGCGACCGGCACCTCCGCCACCTCGCGCTCGGCGGCGGCCTTCGCCGCGCGGCGCTTCATGACGATGAACGAGCCGACGCCGAACACCAGGGCGGCGACCAGGCCGAGCCACGAGAAACGCTTGAGCCACGGCTCGGCGACGATGCCGACGCTGTAGATCAGCGCGGTGGTACCGCCGGCCCAGACGATGCCGCCGAGAACGTTGGCGATCAGGAACTTCCAGTACGGCATCTTCAGCACGCCGGCGAGCGGCCCGGCGAAGATACGCAGCAGAGCGACGAAGCGGCCGAAGAAGACCGCCCACATACCCCACTTGTCGAACTTCGACTCCGCCATCGCGACATGATCGGGACCAAAGTGCTTGGGGAACTTGCGGCCGGCCCAGTTGAGCAGTGGCTGGCCTCCCTTGCGTCCGATCAGGTACCCGATGGAGTCACCGAGAATCGCGCCGGTGGACGCGCAGGCACCCAGCACGACCGGATCGATGTGGTCCGTGGTCGCGGCGAGAATCGCCGCACTGACGAGAACGATTTCGCCGGGCAGCGGAATGCCCAGGCTCTCCAGTCCGATGACCACCCCCACCAGGAGGTAGACGCTCACGGCCGGTACGGTCTCGAGCCACTCCTGGATATGCAACGCCGCTTCCTCCGCATGATGTGGGGCCCCCGTGGGCCGTTGCCCGGTCCGTGACGCCGGTGCCGTCATTTCCCTGGCGCGCCGGACAGCGCGCCAGGGCAGCGTACTCGATCGCCGTGGCCGGCAGCCGTCCCACGCACGCCCCGGGGAACATGCTCTGCGAGGTCGGGCGCGGGGCCCGGTCGGCACGACGGCGCGGCACGGCAACGGCCCGCCGCGCGGTACACGACGGGCCGAGGGAACCCAGCCGGACGGGCTGGGGAAGCCCAGCAGGACGAGCCGAGGAAAGCCGGCAGGACGGGCCGGAAATCCAGCCGACCGGAGCGTCGGCTATGCGATCGGCTATGCGGGTCGGCTCACTTGTTGGGGCGCAGGGTCCAGACGATGGTCATCTCGCCGGTGACCGCGCCGTCCTCACGGGTGATCTCGACGTTCACGGGGAACTCGGGGCGCTCTCCGGCGTCGAGCTCGGCTATCACCTCGGCCACTGGCCGACCGAGCTCCGCGGTGGCGGTGACCGGCCCCATGGCGAGCTTCTTGTAGCCGATCTCGGCGCGGACGGCCAGCGGCACCGCGCGGCTGAGCTGGCTGCCGAAGGCCGTCATCACGATCGCGCCGCTCGCAGACTCGGCGAGGGTGAACATCGCTCCGGCGTGCGGTCCGCCGACGTGGTTGTGGTAATCGGGCTGGTCGGGCATGCGGACCACGGCGCGCTCGGCGGTGGTCTCGGTGAACTCGAGGTTCAGGGTGCGCACCATCGGCACGGATGCCGACATCATCTCGCCGATCGACGGCAGGGTCTCGGAGGACATGGCAGGCATGTTACCTGCCAGTAGCTTGTGCTGGGAAGAGCGAAGGCACAGCCACCTTTCGCAGGCGCCTCTCGCAGGTGCCCCTCACAGGTACGGCTCGCAGGCGCGTTCCTCAGACGCGACTCGCAGACACGGCTCCCAGGTGCAGCCATAGGTACGGCTTTGGGTGCAGCTCTCAGGTGAGTGTGGCGAGGTGATCGGTGCCGTCCCGGGACGACGGCGCCCCCGCACGAAACCCGGATGCCGGCGTCATCCCACCCCTATCCACCCCTATCCCGCCCCTATCCCACCCCTCTTATCGTTGACGGCCATGAAGACTTCCCAACCCGTCACGACACCCTCCCGCCCGGTGCGGTCTTGGTGATGTCCCGCCCCGCCTGGGCGGGGCGCAACTTCACCCTGCTCACCGGCGCCACGGTGATCGCCGGCCTCGGCAGCTCCGGGGCGCTGATCGCGGCCGCCTTCGCGGTGCTCGGCTCCGGCGGCTCCGCCACCGACGTCGGTCTTGTCGCGACCGCCCGTACGGTCCCCCTCGTCCTCTTCCTGCTGATCGGCGGCGCGCTCGCGGACCGACTCCCCCGGCATCGCGTCATGGTCGCCGCCAACGCCCTCAACTGCGTCTCCCAGGGACTGTTCGCCCTGCTCGTCCTGGCCGGGGAACCGCAGCTGTGGCAGATGGCACTGCTGGCCGCACTGGGCGGCACCGGGCAGGCGTTCTTCGCGCCCGCCTCCGAGGGCATGGTGCTCGCCAGCGTCGCCGGCGAGCATTCCGGCCGCGCCTTCGCCGTCTTCCGCATGGGCATGAACGGCGCGAACATCGGCGGCGCGGCGCTCGGCGGCGCACTGATCGCCGCCGTCGGCCCCGGCTGGGTGCTGGCGATCGACGCCGCCGCGTTCGCCCTCGCGGGGGCACTGCGCGCGTTTCTCGACGTCAGCGGTGTCCCGGAGCGCGCTCCGGGCGGTGGAATGCTGCACGATCTGCGGGACGGCTGGCGCGAGGTCGCCTCCCGGCCGTGGCTGTGGGCGGTGGTGGCGCAGTTCGCCATCGTCAATGCGGTGGTGGTGGCGGCCGAGGCGGTCTACGGTCCGATGGTCGCCGATGAGCATCTGGGCGGCGCGAAGCCGTGGGGACTGGCACTCGCCGCGTTCGGTGCGGGCACGGTGGGCGGCGCGCTGCTGATGACCCGCTTCAAACCGCAGCGCCTGCTGCTGACCGGTGTGCTCTGCGTCTTCCCGCTGGCCCTGCCCTCGGCCGCGTTGGCGGTTCCGCTGTCGGCGGCGTGGCTCACCGCGATCATGTTCGGCACCGGTATCGCGATCGAGATCTTCGCCGTGACGTGGATGATGGCGCTGCACCAGGAGATCCCGGAGGAGAAGTTCTCCCGGGTCTCCTCCTATGACTGGTTCGGCTCGCTGGCCGTGGTCCCGGTGGCCACCGCGCTGGCCGGCCCGGTACAGGACCTCATCGGCCGGACGGCCGCACTGTGGGGCTGTTCCGCGCTGATCGCCGTACTGACGGCAGGGGTGCTGTGCGTGCGGGACGTACGCCGGCTGGTGCGCCAGGACACGACAACGAGCAGCCAGTCGACCACTCGTTCGTGTGGCACGTCACCCACCCCTTCCAGCAACCCCTCACCCCCGAGCAACCCCTCACCAGATCACTCAAGGTAATACAATGAGGGGAACTTATTACACTCTGTAATCGTTGCCGGGGTAAGAGGAGGAGGCGGCGCGCAAGGCTCACGTCAGCGGATCCGAAGTCGATGACGAGGCCAAGGCCAACGCCCACGTCAGCAGATGCTGAGCCGATCCAGAAGGGGCAGCCGACAGATCCAACAGGGCGACAGATCCAAAAGGGCCAGAGATCCAAAAAGGCGAGCCAGCGCAGAAGGGTCAGCCAATACTGAAGGCACCGTCCGGCGGCACCGGGGATGCCACCGCCTCCGCATCTCGTACAGGAGCAGCGCCCGCGATCAGCCGCCGCAGCGACGTGCCGTGCTCGACCCGGGCCGGGAACGCGTCACCGGCCACCCGCCGGGCCAGCCCGGCAACCGGAAGCTCCGCGCGCGAGGCGAGCAGCACGGCGTTGCCGAAGCGGCGGCCGCGTAGCACCGAGGGTTCGGCGATCAGCGCGAGGTGGGCGAAAACCGTGGCGAAATTGGCGAGTTGGCTGCGCAGAAAGCCGAACGGCGCGCTGTCGGCGAGGTTCGCGGCGTAGACGCCGTCCGGGCGCAGCACCCGGGCGGCGGCTTGCGCGTACTCGACCGAGGTGAGGTGGGCGGGCACCCGCGAGCCGCCGAAGACGTCCGCGACGATCACATCGGCGCTGTCCTCCGGTGCCGCTTCGAGCGCCGCACGGGCGTCCTGCGCACGTACCCCGATGCCGGAACCGTCGGGCAGCGGAAGGTGTTCCGTCACCAGGGAGAGCAGCCCGCGGTCGGCGTCGATGACGTCCTGCCGGGAGTGCGGGCGGGTGGCGGCGAGATAGCGCGGCAGGGTCAGCGCTCCGCCGCCCAGGTGCAGCACGTCGAGCGGGTGGCCGGGGGCCGCCGCCTCGTCGAGGACGTAGGCGAGCCTGCGGACGTACTCGAATTCCAGGTGCGTGGGCGCATCGAGGTCGACGTACGACTGCGGTGCACCGTCCACCGTCAGCAGCCACGCGCGGGGGCGGTCGACGTCCGGCATCAGCTTGGCGGTGCCGTAGTCCACGGTCCGGGTGACGGGTATCGGCTCAGGTGCTTCGTCCACCGTGCCATTGTGCCGGTCGGGGAGGATGCCCTCGGCCAGTCGGGGGGGACGGAGGCACCCCCTGCGCCAGTCGGGGGGGTGGTCCAGTGCGGCGCGGCCGGTCGGGGGGGGCCAGTGCGGCACGGCCAGTCGGGGAGGACGGTCCGGTGCGGCGCGGCCAGTCGGGGGGGACGGTCCGGTGCGGCGCGCCCTGGGACCTGGGGTGTCGAAGGTGCGGCTCCGGGACGGGAGTCTGCGATCAGTTCGACCGGACTTCGACCGGACTTCGACCGGACTTCGACCGGACTTCGACCGGACTTCGATCAGTTCGACCAGACTTCGCGGATCTCCTCGGCATGGGCGGCCGACTGCCGGCGTCCCGCGCGGGCCGCGTCAGCGCGCTTGGCGGGGTCCAGGACATTGCGGCCGAATGCCGACCTGGCCGCCCGGTCGGGGGTGATCACGCACACCCGCGCGCCCTGGCTCGCCAGCCTGGCGCCCTGGGTGCGCGGGGCGGCGATGGGCCCGCCGCTCACGGCCATGGGTGCGATGACCACCACCCGGCCGTATCCGGCGGCCAGATCGACATTGGCGCTGGAGTGCACGCCGCCGTCGATCCAGCGGCTGCCGTCGATGGTGACCGGAGGAAAGACGCCCGGTACGGCGCAGCTCGCGGTCACCGCGTCGACCAGCCCCACACCGCTGGTGTCGTCGAAGCCGGTTCGCTGCCCCGTCGCCGCGTCCACCGCGGTGATGACCAGTCGGCGCGCGGGCCAGTCGTCGAAGGTCAGGGTCCGGGCGATTGCCGCGCGCTGTTCCGCCTCCGGGGCCGTACGGGCCGCCAGCGCCAGCCGGCCCATCCGCGCGCCGAACGACACCGCGTCCCGGGAGCGCAGTGCGATCGCCGCGAAGCGTGCCATGGCGGCCGGGCCCATCCTGGCGGCAGTCCGGCGCCCGGACGACCGGCCTTCGTCCGACCGGCCATCGTCCGACCGGCCTCCGGATGAACGGCCTTCGGATGAACGGCCTTCGGATGAACGGCCCTCGCCCGGCCGGCCCTCGGGCGTGGCCAGCTGCCGTGTGTACATCTCTTCCAGGGTGAAGTGGCCCGACGTGAAGTGGGCGCCGACGATCGAGCCCGCGGAGGTGCCGATGACGACATCGGCGTCGGCGAGGTCGATGCCCGCCTCGGCGAGACCGGCGAGGAAGCCGATCTCCCAGCCGATTCCGGTGAGCCCTCCGCCGCCCAGGACCAGTGCCCTACCCGTCATGCGCCCTCCCCTTCCCGCCCTGGCCGTCCGCCCGGATCACGCGGCTCGCCCGACCGATGGGCAAGCAGTGTCGCACCCCGCCCGCCAGGCGGACAGCACCTGTCCAGGGCGCGCGGCTGCGCCCCGTACCTGGGAAGGTACGGGGCGCAGGGGGAGCTCCGGAGCAGGGGGAGCTCCAGGGTTGGCGCGCGGATGGCGCCTCCGGGATTCTGCGGTGCGCTCCGCCTCGTCAGCCTTCGACGGTACGTACCGTGCCCGCGCCGACGGTCCTGCCGCCCTCGCGGATGGCGAAGCCGAGGCCCGGCTCCAGCGGCACGTCCCGGCCCAGCTCGACGGCGACGGTCACGGTCTCGCCGGGGCGGGCGACGGCGCGCTCGCCGAGGTCGAGGTCGCCGACCACGTCCGCGGTGCGGATGTAGAACTGCGGCCGGTAGCCGGTCGACAGCGGCGTACGGCGCCCGCCCTCCTCCGTGGACAGCACATAGACCTCGGCGGTGAAGCGGCGGCGCGGTGTGACGCTGCCCGGCGCCGCGACGACATGTCCGCGGCGCACCTGGTCGCGGTGCAGGCCGCGCAGCAGCAGCGCGACATTGTCGCCGGCTTCGGCGGACTCCATCGGCTTGCCGAACGTCTCCAGCCCGGTGACCGTGGTCTCGGTCTCCGCGCCCAGCACCGCGACCCGGTCGCCGACCCGTACCGTGCCGCGCTCGACGGCGCCGGTGACGACGGTGCCGCGCCCGGTGATGGTCAGCACGTTCTCCACCGGGAGGAGGAATGGTGCGTCGACGTAGCGCTCGGGCATGGGTACGTAGGTGTCCACGGCGTCCAGCAGGGCGTCGATCGCCGCCGTCCACCGCGGTGCGCCCTCCAGCGCGCGCAGGCCGGAGACCCGTACGACGGGTACGTGCTCCCCGTCGTAGCCGTGCGCGCCCAGCAGTTCGCGTACCTCCAGCTCGACCAGGTCGGTGAGCTCCGGGTCGCCGGCGTCGGCCTTGTTCAGGGCGACGACGATGTGCCGTACGCCGACCTGCTTGGCGAGCAGGACGTGCTCGGCGGTCTGGGGCATGATCCCGTCGAGCGCGGAGACGACGAGGATCGCGCCGTCGAGCTGCGCCGCGCCGGTGACCATGTTCTTGATGAAGTCGGCGTGTCCTGGCATGTCGACATGGGCGTAGTGCCGGGTGCCGGTCTCGTACTCGACATGCGAGATGTTGATGGTGATGCCGCGGGCGGCTTCCTCCGGGGCCCGGTCGATCCGGTCGAACGGTACGAAGGTGCCGCTCCCCCGGTCGCTGAGGACCTTGGTGATGGCGGCGGTCAGTGTCGTTTTTCCGTGGTCGACGTGGCCCATGGTGCCGATGTTCAGGTGCGGCTTGGTGCGTACGTATGCCGTCTTGGGCATGGTGTTCTTCCTCGCAACAATGCGGTGAGGACGGCGACTTGGCGCCGTGGGGACCCCTGGGCCGGTCCGACCCTCCCCCTGCGGGGTCCGCCGGACAATCCGGAGAGGGTCAGCTTCGCGCGCCGTCTGCCGCGGCGGCTGCCGGGACGGCTGCTGCTGCGACGGTGGTGGCAGCTGCCACCATGGCGGCGCCTGCGGGCGCGCAGTCGGCTGCGGCGATGGCCGCGAGGAAGTCGACGGCAGCCTTCGGCTCGTCCGCGACTGCGGACGGGAGCGGAAGGAAGGCGTGCCGGGACATACGTCATATGGTGCCGGGTGGGGGCTGCGGCGTCGAACGATTTATCCGCGATGCAGCCGCGATGTAGCCGGCCGGATCAGGGTGCGAATTGGGCGGCGAATCCGCCGCAGCCGGCTCCTCTTTGCTGGACGGTAGGCGGTGCTCCCTCGGCTGGCCGCCCCGCCCTGGCCTACCCCCGCGCCTGGCCCGGCGGCCGGGTGCACCTTCGACCGAGCCGGTTTCGGGGCAATGCGGGCAATATCACAGCTCCTCGGGCACGCTCGTCGGTTACGCTCCCGGGATGCTCGAACCCGCCGCGACGCCCGACGGCCTCGCCGCGCGCTACACGCGTGTGCTGTTCTCCCCCTGGTCCCGGCTGAGTCTGCTGCTCGTCCTGCTGGCCTGTGCAGCGGCCGCGATGCTGTTGTGGCAGCCACAGCGGCTGCTGGCCGAGGGCTGGCCCACACAGCTGTCCGGCCCGGCGGCCGTGGTCGGCTTCGCGGCGGCGTACGGCGTGTGTACCACCGCCTTTGTGCCGCGCCCGATCCTGAACCTTGGCGCGGGTGCCCTCTTCGGCAGCCAGGCCGGGCTGGCCGCTGCGCTCGCCGGTACGGTGCTGGGCGCCGGCCTGGCCTTCGGGCTCGGGCGGCTGCTCGGGCAGGACGCGCTGCGCCCGTTGCTGCGCGCCCGGTGGCTGACGGCCGCGGACCGGCAGCTGAGCGAGCACGGTTTCCGGTCGATGCTGGCGATCCGCCTCTTCCCCGGGCTGCCGTTCTGCGCCTCGAACTATTGCGCCGCGGTCTCCCGTATGGGCTGGCTCCCTTTTCTTGTCGCGACGGCGCTCGGCAGCATCCCGAACACCGCGGCGTACGTCATCGCAGGAGCGCGGGCCTCGACGCCCACTTCTCCGGCGTTCCTGCTCTCCATGGGCTTCATCGCGCTCAGCGGTCTGGGCGCGATGGTCGTGGCGTGGCGCAAACGCAAGGCGCTGCGCGGGCGCTGAACGAGCGGGGCGCGGACGTGGACGGGCGGGGCGCGGACGAGCGGGGGCGAGGACACGAGCGGGCGCGCCCATCGAGGGAGGCGGGCGCGCTCATCGAGGAGAGTGCGGCGTACGGGGCGGGGCAGGCACAGCACCCCACATGGCAGGCCCCCCGCCTGGAATCCGTCGTATCTCCAGGGCCCTTTGGGCGGCCGGACATCTACGGGCGCTACGCTGCCCCAGTCGGTCGATGATCTGATCCGCGTCCGCCGCCACCGTCCGCTTTCTCCCCGCCCGCGCCGGTAAGCGCTTGATCACCCCTGGATAGCGTAGTTTCCATGACTTGGTTTGAATCGTTCGTCCTCGGACTCGTCCAAGGGTTGACCGAGTTCCTGCCCATCTCCTCCAGCGCACATCTCCGCCTGACCGCGGCGTTCGCCGGCTGGCACGACCCCGGCGCGGCCTTCACCGCGATCACGCAGATCGGCACCGAGGCCGCCGTCATCATCTACTTCCGCAAGGACATCGGGCGGATCATCTCCACGTGGGCCCGCTCGCTGTTCAACCGGGAGCTGCGGCACAACCACGATGCCCAGATGGGCTGGCTGGTCATCGTCGGCTCGATCCCGATCGGTGTGCTGGGCCTCACCCTCAAGGACGCGATCGAGGGGCCGTTCCGCGACCTCCGGCTGATCGCGACGACCTTGATCGTGATGGGTGTGGTACTCGGTATCGCCGACCGGTTGGCCGCCCGCGACGAGCTCGGCGGCCGGCACCGTGCCGCCAAGCAGCGCAAGTCGCTCGACGACCTCACGGTCAGGGACGGTCTGCTGTACGGCGTCTGCCAGGCCATGGCGCTGGTCCCCGGCGTCTCCCGCTCCGGCGCGACGATCAGCGGCGGTCTGCTGATGGGCTACACCCGTGAATCCGCCGCCCGTTACTCCTTCCTCCTGGCCATCCCGGCGGTGGTGGCATCGGGCGTCTTCGAGCTCAAGGATGCCGGCGAGGGCCATGTCTCCTGGGGCCCCACCATCTTCGCCACGCTGATCGCCTTCGTCGTCGGCTATGCCGTGATCGCCTGGTTCATGAAGTTCATCTCCACGAAGAGCTTCATGCCCTTCGTCATCTACCGCATCCTGCTGGGCATCGTCCTCTTCGCCCTGATCGCAGCGGGCGTACTGGCCCCGGACGCCGGGGAGACGGCGGGCTGAGAGGGGCATGGAGGACGCGACCGTCCGCGCTGGCGGCGGCGACCAGGGCACCGGCGTCCTCATGCCCCACCGGCGCCGGGCCGGACAGAACCGGCTGCCCGACGGGAAAGAGCGCACAACACCTCGCACCGGCAGGTCCGGGCCCGCGTGAAGCACACTTCCGCCCGTGTGAAGCACACCTTCGCCCGCATGAAGAACTGGAAGATCCTCCGGGACTGCCGCCTCAAGGGCGACGGCGCCTTCTGGGCGACCGGCGGCGTCGCCCACATGCACAACCTCGGCCTCAACGGAGGCTGATCACGGCGCCACGAGACAGCCTTTAGGGTTCGGTCGTATGACCGACCGCGTTCTGGATCTCTTGCGCACCCGCCCCGATCTCGCCGAACTGGCTGCTTTCCCTTTCGACTTCGATGTGAGCCGGGCGTACCACGTCGAGGAGGTACACCTGGCTTCCGGTGCGTCGCTGGAGCCCATCGCCGGTGACGACACCGGCGGCACGTACTTCCTGTGCGAGGGAACAGCCGTACTCCACGCGTCCTCCGACGGGTATGCCTCGCTGCTCGCCGACAGTGTCGGCGAGGCCCTCGAAATCCTCGTGCGGCTGCCCGCGTGGTGCGAGAACGTCTCCCCCGAGCTGGACGAGGAGGGCCTGCTCGCCGCGGTACGTGAGGGGGACGACGAGGCGCGGGAGGAGTTCGCTCCCGAACTGGACGCACAGCGAGCGGCGTTGATCAGGGGTCTCGGTCTGCCGGTCCGGTCACTGGTCGAACTCAACGCCCTGTCGGAGTCGGCCACCCGGCGCACCGAGCCGGACTACCTCCTGCTCAACTCGGACGAACTCTGCGCCTACCAACTGGAGGAACCCTTCCGCCAGTCCCTGCCCGACGTGGTCCTCGGTCCGGGGCGGGAGACGCTGGAGCGGATACGCACCGGCGACCTCGGCGCGCGGGAGGAAGCGGCGGAGGACCCGGTGCTGCGGACGGGAGTGCTGCGGGCGGCGCAGTACGACCGCCGTGGCGGCGACCTGCCGCTGCTGCGTTTCCTGCTGGAAAGCGAGAATGCCGCCCGGACCGAGAGGTTCGAGGAACGGCGGCTGGCCGCGATGCTGGTGGCGCTGCACGGACAGGAGGAGGACGTTTCGCTGCTGCGTCCGGCCACTGCCGGGCAAGTCACCGACAGCGCCGGAGCCGTGGAGTGGGCCCGCGCCGAGGACGCCGAGCGGTACGGGAGGGAGGTGGCCACGGAGAGCGAGTTCACCTGGATCGAGCTGGCCCACCGGCAGGGTCGTATCGAGAACGCCCGGGTCGCGCTCATCCGCATGCTGGACGACACGGGCCCGGACGCGACCCGGCTGCGCGAGCTGAGCCGCGCACTGGAGCGCATCGGCGACCACGCACAGGCGGCTCGCGCCCAGTTCAACCTCCTCTCGCTTCAGGACACGGGATGGGAGCGGGCCTCGGAGGCGTACGTACTGGCCCGACTTGAGCGCGGCAAGGGCGACCTCGCCGCAGCGGGGCGGGCACTGCAACGGGCACGGGCGGCGGTCGGCGCCGACGGCGCCCCGCCGGACGGGGCGGTTGCCGAGTGGCACCGCCGTGGACTCGGCCGACTGATCACGGAGCAGCATCTGGAGCTGGCGCTCGCCGCGGTCGAGGCGGGTGACGCCGAACTCGCGCGTACGACGATGGCGCACGGCAAGCTGTTGCTGGACACGATCGGCAAGGAGTCGGCGAAGGCGCTCAGCCAGCTGTCCACGCGGGCGAAATGGGCGGTGGCCGGGCTTCGCCCGCCCGGCGTCTGAGTCCGTCAGTTTTAGATCTAGGCACGTCGGAAATGGCTCTCGGTCTGTGTCGCGTCACCTACGCAGGCGGAGCGATCAGCACCACAGCCCCGGGTTGAACTGTCACTTTGTGTTACCCTCAAATGTTTGGACGGCCGTGACGGCTGGCGATTCTCCGTCCGTGCGGTTCCCACTGTTCGTCGACTGCTCATTCCTGCCGGGCCTTCCTCGGTACGTTCCCCATGCGGAAGGCTCTTCATGAACCACCCGGACCGTCTCGGCACCTCGCACGGCGACCTCGCCCGGCCAGTACCCCTCACCTCTACGGTGTCCCCGGTCGCCTCCTTCGCCGACCTGGAACTGCCCGCCGAGGTGCTGCGAACGCTCACCGAGCTCGGCGTGCGCGAGCCCTTCCCGATCCAGGCAGCCACGCTGCCCAACGCCCTCGCGGGACGCGACGTCCTAGGGCGCGGGCGCACGGGATCGGGCAAGACGCTCGCCTTCGGCCTGCCGCTGCTCGCACGGACGGCCGGGCGGCGCGCGGAGCCGAAGCAGCCCCTCGCCCTGATCCTGGTGCCTACCCGGGAGCTGGCCCAGCAGGTAACCGAGGCGCTCGCGCCCTATGCCGACGCGCTCCGGCTGCGGATGGTCACGGTGGTCGGCGGCATGTCGATCGGCCGGCAGGCCGCTGTGCTGCGGGACGGGGCCGAGGTCGTCGTCGCCACCCCTGGCCGCCTGCACGACCTCATCGAGCGGAAGGCCTGCAGCCTGAAACGGGTACGGATCACCGTCCTCGACGAGGCCGACCAGATGTGCGACATGGGGTTCCTGCCGCAGGTCACCGAGGCACTCGACCAGGTACACCCCGACGGCCAGCGGATGCTGTTCTCGGCCACACTGGACCGCGACGTCGACCACTTGGTCCGCAGCTACCTCCACGACCCGACCGTCCACGAGGTCGACCCGTCCGCGGGCGCGGTCACGACGATGGACCACCATGTGCTGGTCGTCCACGGCCCCGACCGGTACGCCGTCACCACGGAGATCGCCGCCCGCGACGGCCGCGTACTGCTGTTCCTGGACACCAAGCACGCGGTCGACCAGCTCACCCGGCATCTGCGGGCCAGCGGAGTGCACGCCGCGGCCCTGCACAGCGGCAAGTCCCAGCCGCAGCGCACCCGGACCCTCGCACAGTTCAAGAACGGCCAGCTCACCGTCCTGGTGGCGACCAATGTCGCGGCCCGTGGTCTGCACGTCGACGACCTCGATCTCGTGGTCAACGTCGACCCGCCCACCGACCCTAAGGACTACTTGCACCGCGCGGGCCGCACTGCTCGGGCCGGTGAGTCCGGCAGCGTCGTCACGCTGGTGCTGTCGAGCCAGCGCCGCGAGATGAGCCGGCTGATAGCCGGGGCCGGCATCGAGCCGACGATCACCAAGGTGCGCTCGGGTGAGGCGGAGCTGAGCCGGATCACCGGGGCCAAGGCCCCCTCCGGCACCCCGCTCGACGGTGGGCCCGCGGCGCCCCGGGCCAAGAACACCAACGCCCCCTTCCGCGGCCTGGGCACCAGCAAGGACGCCTCCCGCGGCACCGGCGGCAAGTCCCGCAAGGCCAACGAGGCCCGTAAGCTCGCCGAGGCCCGCAAGGCGGCCCGGGTGCGCCGCGGCGGCTGAGAGCCGCTGCCCTGATAGCCGCACATTCCTGATCACATCAGCGAGAGCCTCCGGCCCTGCCCGAAGCTCTCCCGTGAGGACGCCTACGAGATGAACGCCCTCGTGGTGTGCCCGGCCGCGAGTGGGTACCCGCCGAGGCCGGAGCCGAGTGGGGGCGGTGCCCAGCAGCGCAGGGGGACACTCGGCAAGGCCCGTCGGGAAGGTGAACGGAGCCGCGCGTTTTCCGCAGGATGCGGAACTGGCGCGTTGGTATCGAAGCCGTGATCCGCCCCTGATGACTACCTCAGGTGGTGATCTCCAGGTGCATCACCTGGAGCTCGCGCGTCGCGGCCGGAAGATCGTCCTCGGGAGCGGTTGTGGCGTCCTCCCAGTGGCAATACACCTGGCCCGATCGAGTCCAAGCCAGAAGGTCGACAATCTGCGTGAACGTCGACGGAGCGAACGGCGGGATCAGATCCTCGTCGTCACCCTCAAGGTATCTCGTGGTACGCAGTGTCCGCCCTGTCCGCAGGCGCAGCCAGGCCGCCGACGCGTAGGCTGACTGGGACACAATGTGTCGCTCCGGGTCCTGGTCTTCGGAGTAGCACAGACCCACTTCGGTCAGCTGCTCATGGACCGCATCGACGTCGGTCGGCTCCCCAGCAGCAGCTTTGCGGATCCCCTGCACCGCATCCGCGGTCGACAGCACGGGCTCATCGCTCAACTCCTCGTCCTCCTGCTCAACGCGGTCGAGCAGGGGAGCGATCAGGCCGTAGAGGCAGGCCGCCTGCTCATGCAGGTCCAGCTTTCCAGCGAACTCATCGATGGTTTCCAGCAATTCGGAGTACGTCGTGTCCGTCATGCAAGCCTGCATAGCACGAGGCACGGACATCCCCCCTGGCGCTGACCTGAAGTGCTTTCGGCGACAGAGTCCCGCCCGGCTCAGGTTGTTGCACGGTGCTGGCTGGCCTGGGCTCTGGCCGTCCAGGCCAACGCGACCAAGGCGTGGCCGGTGGATCTTGGTTGATCCATAGGAGTGCACTGACCAGTTCCTTGTCGTTTCGCTGCCTGGCGAGCCCTGTGCGCAGGCATACGGTGGTGGGCCAGAGCAGATGGTGGCCACCAGACAGCCGCTTGGCCGGGGGTAGCGATGCGTCAGACCAATCTCACTGGGGAGTCGGCCGACTACGTCAGCGCCCGTGAGGAGTTGCGGCAAGCCGAGATCGACCTGATGCGCCATCGTGAACGCGTCGCCGACCTGCGTCGCCGGTTGCCGCTGGGCCCTGTCGTCGATGACTACGTGTTCGAGGAGGGCCCTGCTGATCTGCAGGCCGGTGACGCGCCGACGCGGACCGTGCGCCTGGGGGAACTGTTCACCCGGCGCGGGCGTGACCTGGTCGTCTACCACCTCATGTATGGCAAGAAGCAGACCGATCCGTGCCCCATGTGCACGATGTGGCTCGATGGGTTCAACGGAGTGGCCCACCACGTCGCGCAGAACGTCGACCTCGCGATCGTCGCCGCGGCCGACCTGCCCACGCTCCGCGCGCATGCCCGCAGCCGGCAGTGGACGAATCTGCGTCTGCTCAGCGCCGGGTCCAGTACGTTCAAATACGACCTGGGCAGCGAGGACGCCGAGGGCCACCAGGACTCGACGGTGTCAGTGTTCACCCGCGACGACAACGGGTCGGTACGCCACTTCTACTCGGTGCACCCCCGGATGTCCGACGACATCGACCAGCGGGGCATCGACCTGCTCAGCCCGGTATGGCACCTCCTCGACCTCACCCGCCAAGGCCGAGACGACTGGTTCGCCGCACTCAGCTACTAGACACTGTTCGGCGAGTCACGAGCAGAGTCACAGTCTCATGGCAGTCACAGTCATGGTGCCGTGGAAAACATGCACTCCCTTGTCATAGCTGGTGGCTACGGCCCGGAAGCCCTTGAGTGTGTTGATCGTTCGACCGACTTCCGGAAGAGTGCGCCGTTGATCGAGCCCACTCCTGGTCCGACACGTCACCCCGCTCCACACCGAGCGGAGCAACGTGCGGGCGCTCCCGGTTTCACGACCCCGTCGGACAGGGCCTAACAGCCCATGGCCCACACATGGGCGTCGCCGCGGTCGTTGGCGGTGGCGTTGTAGCCGACCTCGTCTCCGGGGCGGAGGCAGATCGTCATGTTGCCGCCGGTGGAGGGCCACTGGATGGAGTCCTCGTAGACCTTGACGTGGTCCTTGACGCCGGGGCCGGAGATCCCGTGGTTCGCCCAGGAGGAGTCCTCGTCGGCGATCCAGCTCTCCCACCATTCGTCGTCGCCCGAGGCATTCATGCGCTGCCCACCGAAATTGGCATCGGTCCAGACGCAGAAGTTGCCGCTCGGGCAGTTCGCGGCCGATGCGGGTGTGGCGGTGGCCAGGCCCACGCCGGTAGCGAGTAGGGCGGCGGCGAGCAGGGCTACGGGCTGCTTCATGAGGGGGGCCTTTCGTCGCGTTCGGCAGTGAATTCGTTGTGCTCTGCGGACGGTTCGTCGAGTTCAGCGGTGAGCAGTGCCCTCGCCTCGGTGAGCGCGTGCGCGCGTAGCTCCCGGTAGGCGGCGCGGTCGCGCGACGGGGCCTTGGACTTGAGGTTGTTGACGGTTGTGACCGCTCGGAACCAGCGGCGCTGGTCCCCGTAGAGGAGGCGCTCCGCGGCCGCCAGGCAGCCGTCGGTGTGGTGGCCGATGACGTGCCCGCTGGGCAGGGTGAGCGTGAGTTCGGCCCGTCCGGTGCCGAACAGCGCGCGGTCGACGCGGCGGGCGTCGGCCGCACTCGTGGGCGGGTGGCCGGGGCGCGGTGGGGTAAGCCCCTGTCGGGTCAGGCAGCGGTCGGTGAGCAGGAGTTGGGCGGCCTTGAGCGTGTCGGCCGGGCTGAGTGAGACGGCCGGTTCGCGCGGCGTGCCGCAGCCGGCCAGGCACGTGGGCGCGGCCAGCAGGCAGACCGCGGTGAGCACGGCGGCGCGCGTGCGCCCCGTTGTGCTCACCCCGGCTCGCAGTCGGCGTGCCGCGCGGTGTCGACCGCGTCGAGCTTGTCCCACCACTCCCAGTTCTCTGAGTAGTCACCGCCTCGGATAGTGCGCTGCAGGCAGCGTCCCTGGCTGGGGAAGTGGAGGGCGTACACGGTCTTGTCGACCTGCGAGCCGAACGACTTGGCGTGCCGGAGCACGTGGTCGGCGGGCACCGCGAACCCGCCGGGCGCGGGGTTGTAGCACCAGCCGCCTCCCGGGCCCGTCTCTCCTGGCTCGGGCCAGAAGCAGACGTGCCCGGGCAAGGCCGCAGCCGGGGGAACAAGTGGGGGCGCTGCGGTCAGCGCGAGCGTCGCGAGGACGCCGGAGAGAGCGAGGGTGGAGCGTCTCAATTCGTTCTCCGGATAAGGCGGTTGGGCAGTGCACGCGCTGCCTTCCCCAGTGTTGTCGCAGGGAAGCGCGGTGAGTGTGGGCATCACCCGCAGCGGTGATTAGTCCTATCGCAGCGGTCGCCGGTGTCCCCGCAGCCGCAGAGAGCGCGGCCCGTGGGCCCGCGCACGACTGTCGGGCACGGCGGCCCAGGCGTACACCGCCTCGGCAAGGAACCCGACACGCACCGGACTCTGGAGGGCCGCCCGTTCACCTTCGCACCGCGGCGCGGAAGGTGAACTGCCCGGCCAACAGACGGCGGAAGCGCGTGTGATCCGGCGGGTCCATGTCCACCAACCAGCCGGGCAGGGCCGGTTGGCCGATGAACGGGTCGGCGCCAGGGCGGGCGACCGGTACCCGCTTGAGCTCGGACCGGGCGCTGAACCGGGCGTCGGCAAGGATCTCCCGGGCCGGCCGGTGGCTGGTCACCAGCCAGCCCTGGTGCCCGTCCGGGTAGCGCAGGAGGCGGATCGGCTCCTGCTCGCGGTACTCGGCGAGCGGATCGGGCGGCGAGAAGGGGCAGCTCCGCCGGGTCGGCAGCGGGACGGCGGGCGAGGGGTGCGAGGGGTGCGAGGCAGTATGTGACGAAGACCGTATGGCTGGTTTCTCACTCTTCCCCCCTTGTCGTTCGGGCCGTCCGGCCGGATGGCGGGGATTTCAGCGGCAAAACCTTGGGAATTGGCGTAGCCATCGCACGGGATCGTCGCCGTGACAGACGACCCGTGTGTACATGCCGTCGCGCTCAACACAGAGACCTCACCGCCAGGTTGGAGGAAAGTCAGTGAGCCTCGGCGCCGCTCCCCTTCACCGATTCGGACGCGTCGGCGGTCGCCACGTCACTCGTCGGCTCGTCCCCTTGCGGTGCGATGCGGTAGCGCCGGAAGGACGGCACCGCGGCGGCGAGCGCCAGCACCGCCGCGACGCAGGTGACACCACCCACCACCGCCGCCGCTCCGGGACCGATGGCACCGGCGACGAATCCCGCCCGGCCGTCACCGAGGCGCGGCCCTCCCGCTCCGACGATGGTCAGCACCCCCGACGTCCGGCCCACGAGTGCGTCCGGGGTCTCCCGCTGGATCACGGAGGTCCGGAGCACCGCGCTGAAAGTGTCGGCCGCGCCGGCGGCCCCGAGTAGCAGCAGCGCCAGCCACAGCTCCTGGGCCAGTCCGAACGCCCCAAGCACCGCTCCCCAGGCGATGACGACGCCGATCGACATGAGTCCGACCCGCCGCACCGAGCCGAGCCAGCCGCTGAACACCGTTCCCAGCAGGGTCCCCGCCGCCAGGGCCGCGGAGAGGTAGGCGGCCGTCTCGGTACTGCCGTGGAAGCGCTCCACGGCCAGGGCGGGGAACAGCGCGGTCGGCATCGCGAAGACGGTCGCGACGATGTCCAGCCCGTAGGACATCCACAGCACCGGACGCTTACGGATGAAGCGAAGGCCCTCGACTACGGATCTCAAGTCCGCGCGACGTCCCCCGTCCGGCAGCGGAACGCTCGGCAGCCCCCGCAGCAGCGTGATGGCCACCGCGAAGGCGACGATGTCCACGAGATACGCGATGCCGTAACCGCCCATGGCGACCATGGCGCTGCCGATCAGCGGGCCACCGATGACGCCCAAGGAGAAGACCAGGAACAGCAGCGAGTTGGCGGCCGTCAGGTCGTCGGGCCCGACCAGCCGGGGCACCAGCGCTCGTCTGGCCGGCAGGTCGACTGCGAACAGGCCCGCCTGCGCCGCGACGCACCCGTACAGCACCCACACGTTGTCCAGCCCCGCCAGTGCCTGGGCGACCAGCACCACGCTCACCAGCGCCGAACCGGACGCCACCAGCATCACCAGCCGCCGCCGGTCCATCGCGTCGGCGATGGCTCCGCCGTACAGGCCGAAGACGACCATGGGCAGCAGAGCGGCCAGTCCCACCGCTCCCACACTCACCGAGGAGTGGGTGATCGAGTACACCTGCCACGGCACGACGACCTGTGTGACCTGACTGCCGAGCAGAGTCATGCACTGCCCGCCGAACAGCCGGCGGAACGCCGGATATCGCCGTAACGGGGTCACATCAATGAGCAGCCCCAGCAACTTCACCGCAACTGCCCCTGCCCCTGCCCCTGCCCCTGCCGTAATGAGGATTTCATGCGTCCCTGACCGTAGTCCGTTCGATCGCGAACGGAGTGGACGTAGGCAAAGCGATCAGCGCCCATCAGATCACGCACGCCGAAGTGTGTGGTGGTGCGGCCCAAGCAAGGGACGCGGTATCCCGGTCGGGTGCCGTCGACCGGTCAGAGCGGCTGAGCGTCTCGGCTACCCGTTCCAGCACCGCCAGCTGCCCCTTGTACGGGGGGCGAGTCCCTCGGCCAGTTGACGACGAGGTCGGTGAAGCCGGCTTCACCGAAAAGCCCTGCGGCGTCCTCGAAGGCTGCCGCCGAAGCGAGCACTTCGCCCGTGGTCGACCCGGTGACCAGCATCCGGCGCAGCGTGTCGGGGGCGCGCCCGGCCTCGGCGCAGGTCCTGTGACGCCTCGATGAGGAGCCGTCCGCGAGCACCACCTCGGCGGCGAGGATGTGATCACAGGTCAGGCCATGGCGCCGGCTGAGCCACCCGTCACGGGCGACCCAGACCCCATACGGGAGGAGTTCCTTACCCAGTTGCCGGTGCGTGAGGAAGATCACCCGGTGGGCTGCCACAACCCGTACGCTCGTGAGCGCTGCTCTCCGTGCTGACGAGGAGGGCCCGTATGACCGAGCCCGACCCGATGATGGCCGAGATCAGCCGTGGTATCGCACTGAGCCACAGCGGCGAACGGGAGGCGGCCCGCAGCTTGTTCGCCGGTCTCTGGGACGCGATCGGCGCCACCGGCGACGCGTTACATCGCTGCGTGCTCGCCCACTCGATGGCCGATGTCCAGGACGATCCGCGTGCGGAACTGGTCTGGGATTTACGGGCGTTGGAGGTGGCGGACCTGATATCGGACGAGCGGGCTCGGCAGGGCGGTGTCGCCGGCTCGGTCGTGGTTTTCTATCCGTCTCTGCACCTCAACCTCGGGGACGTCTACCGGAGGCTCGGCGACCTCGACCGCGCCCGCGATCACCTCTCGCGCGGACGTGCCGCGGTCGGTGAACTCGGTGACGACGAGTACGGGCAGCTGATCAGGGGAGGGCTGGACCGACTCGCGCACCAGCTGTCGACGGCCTGAGGGGCGGGACGTTCGCAGGAGCACAATCGCATCCGTGATGGCGCTGAAGGACGGCATCGAGATCTGGAACCGCTGTATCGCCCTGGCGGTAGAGCTCTACCACCGCCTCCGCCGCAGGAGCGCATCCTGAGACATGTCGACCAGGCCCCCATGGACAGCTCAACAAGCGATCACCGCATAGGACGCCGTCTCAGGCGAAGCCGCCGACAAGACCGACCCCTTCTGCAGGCCTGAGGCTGCTCTCCTGAGAAGGGGATCGATCCGCTTGCTCGGTCAGCCCACGGCCGACGCCAGTACGGCCGCCGTCTTGGCGATGAGGGGGTTGTCGCCGGTCTGGGAGGGGTGGGGCTTGCGGGTGAGGACGGCCAGGACGATCGGTGTGCCGTCCGCCGTCCATGCAATGCCGACGTCATTGCACGTGCCGTAGCTCGCGCCTGTACCGGTCTTGTCAGCCAGGGTCCAGTCCTTGGGGAGGCCGGCGCGGAATCGTTCGCCACTGGTGGTGTTGTGCAGCAGCCAATCGGTCAGGCGCGCGCGATCACAGGGCTCAAGTGCCGTACCCAGTACGAGGTTTCGGTAGGTACGTCCGATGGCGTACGGGGTGGTGGTGTCCGTGATGCGCCAGGGCTCGGAGGAGTTGAGTTCGGGTTCCCGGCGGTCCAGGCGGGTGGTCATATCGCCGGTGGAGCGGCAGAAGCGGGTGATGGCGGTGGGGCCGCCCAGTTCCTTGAGGAGCAGGTTTGCGGCTGCGTTATCGCTGTAGCGGATGGCGGCGTCGCACAGTTCGCCGATGGTCATGCCGGTGGCGAGGTGCTCGGAGGTGATGGGCGAGTTCGGGATCAGGTCGTCATTGGTGTAGCGGACGCGGCGGGACAGTGTCTCGCCGTTGTGGTCGAGGTCGCGCAGGACGGCGGCCGCGGCGAGGGTCTTGAAGACGGAGAGAAGGGGGAAGCGGTCGTGTGCGCGGTGTAACACGGTCGCGCCCGTGGCGAGGTTGTGTGCAAACGCCCCTACACACGCGTCGTGTTCGCGTTCCAGGCGGCGCAGGCATGCGGTCGCTCCGCCATCCCGCGTCTGATGTTCGGGTTGGGGTGAGGCCGCGGACGCGGGCGAGGCGTTGGTCATCAGCAGCCCGGCGGCGGCCAGGCCGGCGCCCGTCCCCAGCATTGCGCGGCGCGTGAACACGGTGGATTCCAAGGTGAGTCCCTCCCCTTGCAGAAACGTGACTGGGCTTCGCCTGTTTCCGACAGGTTCGCCGTTCACACCGTATGCGCATGCGGGCTGAGGCGGCGGCGAATCGACGAGCGGCGGGCCCGGAAGGAAACCGGGCCCCCCCTGGCAACCCGATGCCCCAAAAACCCGGGGAGGGGGGGGGGGACGGGGTGGGGTTTTTGCCCGGGGGCCCAAACCCGCGGGAGGTGAAGAAGGGA
>NZ_JBFAIP010000048.1:0-50931 GCF_040654775.1 Streptomyces sp. NPDC050636 | reverse complement strand
CCCACCGCCCCCCGGCCCCCCGTAACCCCCACCGGCCCCGGCCCGCCAAGGGGACCGGGGCCGTGATCACATCCAGCGGCGGTACGAAGCCTTACAGGCCCGCGGCCTTGCGGAGGGCATCGACGCGGTCCGTGCGCTCCCAGGTGAAGTCCTCCAGCTCGCGGCCGAAGTGGCCGTAGGCGGCGGTCTGGGCGTAGATCGGGCGGAGCAGGTCGAGGTCGCGGATGATCGCGGCCGGGCGGAGGTCGAAGACGTCGCCGATGGCCTGCTCGATCTTGTCGGTGTCGACGGTGGCGGTGCCGAAGGTCTCCACGAACAGACCCACCGGCTCAGCCTTGCCGATCGCGTAGGCCACCTGGACCTCGCAGCGCGACGCCAGGCCCGCCGCCACCACGTTCTTGGCGACCCAGCGCATCGCATACGCGGCCGAGCGGTCCACCTTGGACGGGTCCTTGCCGGAGAAGGCACCACCACCGTGGCGGGCCATACCGCCGTAGGTGTCGATGATGATCTTGCGGCCGGTCAGGCCGGCGTCACCCATCGGGCCGCCGATCTCGAACCGCCCGGTCGGGTTGACCAGCAGCCGGTAGCCGTCCGTGTCCAGCTTGATGCCGTCCTCGACCAGCTGGTTAAGGACATGCTCCACGACGAACTCGCGGATGTCCGGCGCCAGGAGGGAGTCCAGGTCGATGTCGCTGGCGTGCTGCGAGGAGACCACGACCGTGTCGAGCCGGACCGCCTTGTGGCCGTCGTACTCGATGGTGACCTGGGTCTTGCCGTCCGGACGCAGGTAGGGGATGGTCCCGTTCTTGCGGACCTCGGACAGACGCTTGGACAGACGGTGCGCGAGATTGATCGGGAGCGGCATCAGCTCCGGCGTCTCGTCGCACGCGTAGCCGAACATCAGGCCCTGGTCGCCGGCGCCCTGCCTGTCCAGCTCGTCGTCATCGCCCTCGACACGGTTCTCGTACGCGGTGTCGACGCCCTGGGCGATGTCCGGGGACTGTGCGCCGATGGAGACCGAGACGCCACAGGAAGCGCCGTCGAAGCCCTTCTTGGACGAGTCGTAGCCGATGTCCAGGACCTTGTTCCTGACCAGGTTGGGGATATCGGCGTACGCCTTGGTCGTCACCTCGCCGGCCACGTGCACCAGGCCGGTGGTGATCAGCGTCTCGACGGCGACCCGGGAAGCCGGGTCCTCCTTGAGGAGCGCGTCGAGGATGGTGTCGCTGATCTGGTCAGCGATCTTGTCGGGGTGGCCCTCGGTGACAGACTCCGAGGTGAACAGGCGGCGGGACACATCGCTCCCTGGGGTTGCAGCGGCTGCTGGCTGATCATTGGCGGAGGGGCCGAGAGCTGCGCTCGGCCCGGTCCACGGCCAGTTTATCGGTCGTATGTGACGTTCGGACACGCAGTCTCGATTTATGGACCCCACGTGACCTGGGACACCACGACGCACGATAGGACGATCACCTTGAGAATCGGTCGGGTCAAGAGGGCACGCCGGTGTCGATGGGGCCGATGAGGCGGACCAGGGCGATTGCCGGGTGATGACGGGGATCGACGGGGTGATGGCCGCGTGATCAGGGGCGGGGCTCCGGGAGGCGGGGCGCGACGAGGTCCCACACCGTTTCGGCCAGGTCTTCCTTGGGACCGTACGGGACCGGGGTCTCGGTGCCGTCCGTGGCGAGGATCACCGCCTCGTTCTCGGCCGAGCCGAAGGCCTTGTGTTCCCCGACCTCGTTGACGACCAGCAGGTCACAACCCTTGCGGGCGAGCTTGGCGCGGCCGTTGGCGAGGACGTCGTCGGTTTCGGCGGCGAAACCGACGACAAGCTGACCGGGACGGGCCCGATCGGTGGAAATCTCGGCGAGGATGTCCGGATTACGGACCAGGGTGACTGGATCCGGCTCCTTGCCGTCCCTCTTCTTGATCTTGCCGGTGGCGTAGACGGCCGGTCGGAAATCGGCCACGGCGGCGGCCATGACGACCGCGTCGGCGTCCGCGGCGGCCTTCAGGACCGCCTCCCGCAGCTGGACGGCGGTACCGATGCGGACCACGTCCACCCCGGCCGGATCGGGCAGCTCGGTGTTGCCCGCGACCAGCGTGACGCGGGCGCCGCGGGCGACCGCCGTACGGGCCAGGGCATAGCCCTGCTTGCCCGAGGAGCGGTTGCCCAGGTAGCGCACCGGGTCCAGCGGCTCGCGGGTGCCGCCGGCGCTGATGACGACATGCCGGCCCGCGAGGTCCTGCGTCAGCGCCCGGTCGCCGTGGGCCAGGCTGCTTCTCCGCAGAACGTGGCGGCAGAGTTCGAAGATCTCGGCCGGGTCGGGGAAGCGGCCCTTGCCGGTGTCGACGCCGGTCAGCCGGCCGACCGCGGGGTCGATGACGATCGCGCCGCGGCGCCGCAGGGTGGCGACGTTCTCCTGGGTGGCGGGGTTCTCCCACATCTCGGTGTGCATCGCGGGCGCGAAGATCACCGGACATCGGGCGGTGAGGAGGGTGTTGGTCAGCAGGTCGTCGGCGAGGCCGTGGGCGGCCTTGGCCAGCATGTCGGCGGTGGCGGGGGCGACCACGACGAGGGCGGCGGCCTGGCCGATGCGGACGTGCGGGACCTCGTGGACGGATTCCCAGACCTCGGTGGAGGCCGGGTTGCCGGACAGCGCCGACCAGGTGGCCTCGCCGACGAAGTGCAGCGCCGCGGCGGTCGGCACGACCCGTACGTCATGCCCGGACTCGGTGAGCCGCCGCAGCAGCTCGCACGCCTTGTACGCGGCGATCCCGCCACTGACCCCCAGGACGACCTTGGGCTTGTCCATCGCCTCTCCCCACGCTCTTCTTCCGTACGTACCCCATGACACACCACGGGCCCGACAGCTGCGCTGCCGGGCCCGTGGTGAGGTGATCGTGGTGCTTACTGAGCCGGGCCCTCAATGGCCTCGGAGGTCAGCAGACCCGCGTTGATCTCGCGGAGCGCGATCGACAGGGGCTTCTCGTGGACGTGCGTGTCGACGAGGGGGCCGACGTATTCGAGCAGGCCCTCGCCGAGCTGCGAGTAGTACGCGTTGATCTGGCGCGCGCGCTTGGCGGCGTAGATCACGAGGCTGTACTTCGAGTCGGTGGCCTCGAGAAGCTCATCAATGGGCGGGTTGATGATGCCCTCGGGTGCGGTGATGGAAGAGGACACTCTCTACCTTCCGAAGGGGGATGAAGCCGGGGTGAAACTCAAAAAAATCCGGCGGTCTGGGGATTCGCGGGATCAGCCGCTGATGTTCTGGTCCCCAGGTCGACGCAGCATCAAGGCTAGCAGCTCACGGCTGACGTCCTCGACGGAGGTGTTGACAAGCGTCACATCGAACTCCGTCTCCGCGGCCAGTTCGACCTTGGCGGCCGCCAGTCGGCGCTCGATGACCTCGGGGGCCTCGGTGCCCCGCCCCGTGAGCCGGCGGACCAGCTCGTCCCAGCTCGGCGGGGCCAGGAAGACCAGATGGGCTTCCTCCATGGACTCGCGGACCTGGCGGGCGCCCTGCAGATCGATCTCCAGCAGGACCGGCTCCCCGGCCTCCAGACGGTCCAGGACCGCCTTTCGCGGGGTGCCGTAGCGGTTGCCCGCGAATTCGGCCCATTCCAGCAATTCGCCGTTGGCGATCAGCTTGTCGAATTCCTCGTCCTCGACGAAGAAGTACTGGACGCCGTGCCGCTCCCCGGGGCGCGGCTTGCGGGTGGTGGCCGAAACCGAGAGCCAGACCTCGGGGTGGACTTTGCGCAGATGCGCGACGACCGTGCTCTTGCCGACCCCCGAGGGGCCGGAGAGCACGGTCAGTCGCGGACGGACGTCCGGGGGCGCGGGGGTCGTCCCCCGGGATGTTGCAGCCATGCAGCGATTATTCCAGCTTCCCGGTATTGCCGGAAATTCAGGAAGCGGTGCTGCCGAACTCGCGCTCCAGCGACGCAATCTGGTTGGAGCCAAGACCCCGTACGCGGCGGCTCTCGGAGATCCCGAGCCGCTCCATGATCTGCTTGGCGCGGACCTTGCCGACGCCGGGCAGGGACTCCAGGAGGGCGGAGACCTTCATCTTGCCGATGACGTCGTTCTCCTGGCCCTGCTTGATGACCTCATGGAGGGATGCACCGGAGTGCTTGAGCCGATTCTTGACCTCGGCGCGCTCCCGGCGAGCCGCGGCGGCCTTCTCGAGCGCGGCTGCGCGCTGTTCAGGGGTAAGGGGCGGAAGAGCCACGCCTACGTCACCTCGGATGTAGAACTGTCGGATATCGGACCGGTGTGGAACCTAGTCGCCCCGCACCTGCGGAGCAACGAGCAACGCCTTTACGTGCGGTGCTCTCGTCGGAGACTAGCGGGCAAGGGCGCCAGAGTCAGCGAGAACAGACGAAAAGTCCTGGTCAGACTCTGCTGACCAGGACATTTCGGGACCAAAGTCCCGGCCGGAAGCCCCTTAAGCGGCCCCTGTCCCGACCGCCGAGCGCACTTCGTCGGTAAAACGAGCCGCCGCAGCGCGCAGAGCCGCGGCGTCCGGGCCGTGCCGCAGCACTCCCCGGCTGACGCTCGGCACGACATTGCGGACCGCGTCCCCGAAGACGGTGGGGAGGTCGGCGGGGGTGGCGCCCTGCGCGCCGATGCCGGGCGCGAGCAGCGGGCCGTTGATCGCCAGATCGAACGAGGAGAGATCGCCGAGCGTGGCGCCGACGACCGCGCCGAAGGAGCCCAGCGGCTCGGCACCGGCGTTCTCGGCCGCGAGGTGGCCGAGCATCGTCGCGGCGACGGTGCCGCCGTCGGCACGTACGGCGCGCTGCACCTCCTGGCCCTCCGGGTTGGAGGTGAGGGCGAGGACGAAGACGCCGCAGCCGTTCAGCACAGCTGCGTCGAACGCCGGACGCAGCGACCCGAAGCCCAGGTACGGGCTGAGGGTGACGGCGTCGGAGAACAGCGGGCTGCGCGGGTTGAGGTAGGTGTCGGCGTACGCGCCCATGGTGGAGCCGATGTCGCCGCGCTTGGCGTCCATGAGGATCAGCGCGCCGGCCTCGCGGGCCTCGGTGAGGGCGGTCTCCAGGACGGCCAGGCCCTTGGAGCCGAAGCGCTCGAAGAACGCGGACTGCGGCTTGAAGACCGCGACCTGGTCGCCGAGGGCCTCCACGACGGTACGGGTGAACCGCGCCAGGCCCGCGACGTCGTCGTTCAGGCCCCAGTCGGCCAGCAGCGAGGCGTGCGGGTCGATGCCGACGCAGAGCGGGCCGCGGGTGTCCATGGCGTGGCGCAGCCGGGCACCGAAGGGGGCGGAAGGGGCAGAGGGGGCGGAGTCGAGAGTCATGCTGCGGTCTTCTCCTCTCGGACGGAGGCACCGACGGCCTCGGCGAGCGTGGTGTACGGGCTGTTGCGCAGGCGGGCGGCCAGCCCCTTGTGGACGGCGCGGCACCAGAACGGGCCCTCGTAGATGAAGGCGCTGTAGCCCTGGACGAGGGTGGCGCCGGCCAGGATGCGCTGCCAGGCGTCCTCGGCGTTCTCGATGCCGCCGACCCCGATGAGGGTGATCCGGTCGCCCACGCGGGCGTACAGGCGGCGCAGGACCTCCAGGGAGCGCGCCTTGACGGGGGCGCCGGACAGGCCGCCGGTCTCCTTGACCAGGTCCGGGTCGGAGGTCAGGCCCAGGCCGTCGCGGGCGATGGTGGTGTTGGTGGCGATGATGCCGTCCAGGCCCAGTTCGACGGCGAGGTCGGCGACGGCGTCGATGTCCGCGTCGGCGAGGTCCGGGGCGATCTTGACGAGGAGCGGGACCCGGCGGTCGGTGACCGTACGGTCGGCGGCCTCGCGGACGGCGGTCAGCAGCGGCCGGAGGTGGTCCGTGGCCTGGAGGTTGCGCAGCCCCGGGGTGTTCGGCGAGGAGACATTGACGACCAGGTAGTCGGCATGGGTGGCGAGCCGCTCGGTGGAGGTGACGTAGTCGCCCACCGCCTCGTCCTCCGGCACGATCTTGGTCTTGCCGATGTTGACGCCGACGGTCGTGCTGAAGACCGGGTTACGGGCGGCCAGGCGGGCCGCCACGGATGCCGAGCCGTCGTTGTTGAAGCCCATGCGGTTGATCAGCGCGCGGTCCGGTACGAGCCGGAACAGGCGCTTCTTGGGGTTGCCGGGCTGGGGCTGGGCGGTGACGGTGCCGATCTCGACATGGTCGAAGCCGAGCATGGTCATGCCGTCGATGGCGACCGCGTTCTTGTCGAAGCCGGCGGCCAGCCCGAAGGGGCCGTGCATCCGGCGGCCGAGCGCCTCGGTGCGCAGCTCCTTGTGGCGGGGCGCGAGGGCGGCCGCGACGAAGGTGCGCAGCACGGGGGTACGGGCGGCCAGGCGGATCCAGCGGAAGGCCAGGTGGTGGGCCTTCTCGGGGTCCATGCGCTTGAAGATCAGGCTGAAGAAGAGCTGGTACATGGTGGTGTCCTCAAGAAGAGGGGGACACCTTCCGGTGTCCCCCTCGTTGGCCGGCTGCTAGTCGCGGGCCGCGGTCAGGTGTTCCGCGTGCTCCTGGAGTGACCTGACGCCCACATGGCCGCGGGACATGGCCTCGATGCCCTGTACGGCGGCGGCGAGCGCCTGGACCGTGGTCAGGCAGGGGATGCCGCGGGCCACGGAGGCGGTACGGATGTCGTAGCCGTCCAGGCGGCCGCCGGTGCCGTAGGGGGTGTTGACGATCAGGTCGACCTGGCCGTCGTGGATCAGCTGGACGATGGTCTTCTCGCCGTCGGGGCCCTCGCCCTCGGACTGCTTGCGCACCACGGTGGCGTTGATGCCGTTGCGGCGCAGCACCTCGGCGGTGCCGGAGGTGGCCAGCAGCTCGAAGCCGTGCGCGACCAGTTCCCGCGCCGGGAAGATCATCGAGCGCTTGTCGCGGTTGGCGACGGAGACGAAGGCGCGGCCCTTGGTGGGCAGCGCTCCGTAGGCGCCGGCCTGGGACTTGGCGTAGGCGGTGCCGAAGACGGAGTCGATGCCCATGACCTCGCCGGTGGAGCGCATCTCCGGGCCGAGGATGGTGTCCACGCCGCGGCCCGACGCGTCGCGGAAGCGCGACCAGGGCATCACGGCTTCCTTGACGGAGATCGGCGCGTCCAGCGGCAGGGTGCCGCCGTCGCCCGTCTTGGGCAGCATGCCCTCGGCCCGCAGTTCGGCGATGGTGGCGCCGAGCGAGATCCGGGCGGCTGCCTTGGCCAGCGGCACCGCGGTCGCCTTCGAGGTGAAGGGGACCGTACGGGAGGCGCGCGGGTTCGCCTCCAGGACGTAGAGGATGTCCCCGGCCATCGCGAACTGGATGTTGATCAGCCCGCGGACGCCGACTCCCTTGGCGATGGCCTCCGTCGATGCCCGCAGCCGCTTGATGTCGAAGCCGCCGAGCGTGATCGGGGGCAGCGCGCAGGCGGAGTCACCGGAGTGGATGCCGGCTTCCTCGATGTGCTCCATGACGCCGCCGAGGTAGAGCTCGGTGCCGTCGTAGAGGGCGTCGACGTCGATCTCGATGGCGTCGTCGAGGAACCGGTCGATGAGGACCGGGTGCTGGTCGATGAGGCCGGCGTGGCGGGTGAGGTACTCGCCCAGCGACGGCTCGTCGTAGACGATCTCCATGCCGCGGCCGCCCAGCACGTAGGACGGGCGGACCATGACCGGGTAGCCGATCTCGGTGGCGATGGTCTTCGCCTCGTCGAAGGAGAAGGCGGTGCCGTACTTGGGGGCGGGCAGGCCGGCCTCGGTCAGCACCCGGCCGAAGGCGCCGCGCTCCTCGGCGAGGTCGATCGCCTCGGGCGAGGTGCCGACGATCTGCACGCCGTTGTCCTTGAGCGCCTGCGCCAGGCCCAGCGGGGTCTGGCCGCCGAGCTGGACGATGACACCGGCGACCGGGCCCGCCTGGGTCTCGGCGTGCACGATCTCCAGGACGTCCTCCAGGGTGAGCGGCTCGAAGTAGAGCCGGTCGGAGGTGTCGTAGTCGGTGGAGACGGTCTCCGGGTTGCAGTTGACCATCACGGTCTCGTAGCCGGCGTCGCTGAGCGCGAACGAGGCGTGGACGCAGGAGTAGTCGAACTCGATGCCCTGGCCGATGCGGTTCGGGCCGGAGCCGAGGATGATCACGGCCGGCTTCTCGCGCGGCGCGACCTCGGTCTCCTCGTCGTAGGAGGAGTAGAAGTACGGCGTGTTGGCGGCGAACTCGGCGGCGCAGGTGTCGACGGTCTTGTAGACCGGGCGGACGCCGAGGGCATGCCGCACCTCCCGGACGACGTCCTCGCGCAGCCCGCGGATAGCGGCGATCTGGGCGTCGGAGAAGCCGTGGCGCTTTGCTTCCGCAAGGATCTCCGGGCCGAGCTTGGCGGCCTCCGCGATCTCGTCCGCGATCTCCTTGATCAGGAAGAGCTGGTCGACGAACCACGGGTCGATCTTCGTGGCGTCGAAGACCTCCTGCCGGGTGGCACCGGCGCGGATCGCCCGCATCACGGTGTTGATCCGGCCGTCGGTCGGGATCTGGGCGATCTTCAGCAGATCCGCCTTGTTGCCGGGCTCGACCACGAAGTCGAACTGGCTGCCCTTCTTCTCCAGCGAGCGCAGTGCCTTGTTGAGCGCCTCGGGGAAGTTACGGCCGATCGCCATGGCCTCGCCGACCGACTTCATGGTCGTGGTCAGCGTGGCGTCGGCGGCCGGGAACTTCTCGAACGCGAAGCGCGGCACCTTGACGACGACGTAGTCGAGGGTCGGCTCGAACGACGCCGGGGTCTCCTGGGTGATGTCGTTCGGGATCTCGTCCAGCGTGTAGCCGACCGCCAGCCGGGCCGCGATCTTGGCGATCGGGAAGCCGGTGGCCTTGGAGGCGAGCGCGGAGGACCGCGAGACCCGCGGGTTCATCTCGATGACGATGATGCGGCCGTCGACGGGGTTGACCGCGAACTGGATGTTGCAGCCGCCGGTGTCGACGCCGACCTCGCGGATGATCGCGATACCGATGTCGCGCAGCCGCTGGTATTCGCGGTCGGTCAGGGTCATCGCCGGGGCGACGGTGATCGAGTCACCGGTGTGCACGCCCATCGGGTCGAAGTTCTCGATGGAGCAGACGACCACGACGTTGTCGTTCTTGTCGCGCATCAGCTCCAGCTCGTACTCCTTCCAGCCGAGGATGGACTCCTCCAGGAGCACCTCGGTGGTCGGGGAGAGCGTGAGGCCCTGGCCGGCGATGCGGCGCAGCTCCTCCTCGTCGTGGGCGAAGCCGGAGCCGGCGCCGCCCATGGTGAAGGACGGGCGGACGACGACCGGGTAGCCGCCCAGCTCGCGGACGCCGTCGAGGACGTCGTCCATGGAGTGGCAGATCACCGAGCGGGCGGACTCGCCGTGGCCGATCTTGGCGTTGACGGCTTCGACCACGCCCTTGAAGAGGTCGCGGTCCTCGCCCTTGTGGATCGCCTCGACGTTGGCGCCGATCAGCTCGACACCGTACTTCTCCAGCACACCCTGCTCGTGCATGGAGATCGCGGTGTTCAGCGCGGTCTGGCCGCCGAGCGTGGGCAGCAGCGCGTCGGGGCGCTCCTTGGCGATGATCTTCTCGACGAACTCCGGCGTGATCGGCTCGACGTAGGTGGCGTCGGCGATCTCCGGGTCGGTCATGATCGTCGCCGGGTTGGAGTTGACCAGGATGACGCGCAGGCCCTCGGACTTGAGGACCCGGCAGGCCTGGGTACCGGAGTAGTCGAACTCCGCGGCCTGGCCGATGACGATCGGGCCGGAGCCGATGACCAGGACGGACTGGATATCGGTGCGCTTAGGCACGCTGGCCCTCCATCAGGGATACGAAGCGGTCGAAGAGGTACGCGGCGTCGTGCGGACCCGCGGCGGCTTCGGGGTGGTACTGGACGCTGAAGGCCGGCTGGTCGAGCAGCTGGAGGCCCTCCACCACGTTGTCGTTGAGGCAGACGTGGGAGACCTCGGCGCGGCCGAAGGGGGTCTCGGAGACCTTGTCGAGCGGCGCGTCGACGGCGAAGCCGTGGTTGTGCGCGGTGACCTCGACCTTGCCGGTCGTACGGTCCTGGACCGGCTGGTTGATGCCGCGGTGGCCGTACTTGAGCTTGTACGTGCCGAAGCCCAGCGCGCGGCCCAGGATCTGGTTGCCGAAGCAGATGCCGAACAGCGGGGTCTTGCGCTCCAGGACGCCGCGCATGACGGAGACCGGGTGGTCGGCGGTGGCCGGGTCGCCCGGACCGTTGGAGAAGAACACGCCGTCCGGCTCGACCGCGTAGACGTCCTCGACGGTGGCGGTCGCGGGCAGGACGTGCACCTCGATGCCGCGCTCGGCCATGCGGTGCGGGGTCATGCCCTTGATGCCCAGGTCGATCGCGGCGACCGTGAACTTCTTCGTCCCGATGGCGGGGACGACGTACGCCTCCTTGGTGGCGACCTCCGCGGACAGGTTCGCACCCTGCATCTCGGGGGCCTGGCGCACCTTGGCCAGCATCGTGCCCGCGTCGGGCAGCGCCTCGCCGGAGAAGATGCCGACCCGCATCGCACCCCGCTCGCGCAGATGGCGGGTGAGCGCGCGGGTGTCGACCCCGCTGATGCCCACGACGTGCTGCGCGACCAGTTCCTCGTCCAGCGAGCGCACCGAGCGCCAGTTGGACGGCATACGGGCGGGGTCGCGGACCACATAGCCCGACACCCAGATCCGCTGCGACTCGGGGTCCTCGTCGTTCACACCGGTGTTGCCGATGTGCGGGGCGGTCATGACGACGACCTGGCGGTGGTACGACGGGTCGGTCAGCGTCTCCTGGTAGCCGGTCATGCCGGTGGAGAACACCGCCTCGCCGAAGGTCTCCCCCACGGCCCCGTAGGCACGGCCGCGGAAGGTGCGGCCGTCCTCCAGGACGAGTACGGCGGGGATCTTGGCGGTCCCCCTGGTGGAGGTCGTCATCGTGCGCCTTCCGTTTCGGTGTGCTCGGTGGTGCTGGTCGTGTTCTCGGTGGTGCTGAGCTGGTTGAGGGCCTCGACCCAGGCCGGGTGCTCGCTCGCCCGGTCGGAGCGGAACCCGGAGTCGATCTCCCTGTCCCCGTGCTCCCAGGTGACGATCAGCAGGCCGCCCTCGGGCAGGACCTTGCCTGCGATGCCCTTGTCGAGGCGGGCGCCGCGCAGCGCGGCGGCCGGCACGAAGAAGTCCTGCGCGCCCGGCCGTACGACGTCCAGGCCCTGGTCGGTCAGGGTCAGCTCGGCGCGGCTACGGGTGCCGAGGCCGCGCGCGACGATCCGGTCCAGCCACTGCCCCGCGGTGGTGGAGCCGTGGTAGCGGCCGCTCATCGTCAGCTTCGGCTCGGCGGCGTCGGCGGGCGCGGCGGGCAGCTCGGGCAGATCGCCCTGGAGCCTGCCGCGCCACTTCCAGCCCTCGCGCATCAGCCAGTAGACGAAGACGACGAAGACCAGCAGTCCGACGACCCAGGCGATACGGCCGGCCCAGTCGGTGACCGGCGCGGACTGCTGCGCTTCGGCCAGTTGGATGAGAGGAGGAGTCACGCCAGCTTCCCGTCGACGACCGTTGCCCGGCCCCGCAGGAAGGTGTGGGTGACGCGTCCCGGCAGCTCACGGCCCTCGTAGGGGGTGTTGCGGCTGCGGGAGGCGAAGCCCGCGGGGTCCACCACTCCACGGTAAGCGGAATCGAGCAGCGTGAGGTTGGCGGGCTCACCGACCGAGATGGGCCGTCCGTGGCCTTCGAGGCGGCCGATGTGCGCGGGGCGGAAGGACATCCGGTCGGCGACGCCGGCCCAGTCCAGCAGCCCGTTGTCGACCATCGTGTGCTGGACGACGGACAGCGCGGTCTCCAGGCCGACCATGCCCATGGCCGCGGCGCCCCACTCGCAGTCCTTGTCCTCGTGCGGGTGCGGGGCGTGGTCGGTGGCGACGCAGTCGATGGTGCCGTCGGCCAGCGCCTCGCGCAGCGCCAGGACATCGGCCTCGGTGCGCAGCGGCGGGTTCACCTTGTAGACCGGGTTGTAGCTGCGGACGAGCTCGTCGGTGAGCAGGAGGTGGTGCGGGGTGACCTCGGCGGTGACGTCCCAGCCCTTGGACTTGGCCCAGCGGACCAGCTCGACGGAACCAGCGGTCGAGAGGTGGCAGATGTGCACCCGGGAGCCGACGTGCGCGGCGAGCAGCACATCGCGGGCGATGATCGACTCCTCGGCGACCGCGGGCCAGCCGCCGAGGCCCAGCTCGGCGGAGACGATGCCCTCGTTCATCTGGGCGCCTTCGGTGAGCCGGGGCTCCTGGGCGTGCTGGGCGACGACGCCGTCGAAGGCCTTCACGTACTCCAGGGCGCGCCGCATGATGACGGCGTCGTCGACGCACTTGCCGTCGTCGGAGAAGACCCGGACGCCGGCCGCGGAGTCGTGCATCGCGCCGAGCTCGGCGAGCTTCTTGCCCTCCAGACCGACCGTTACGGCGCCGACCGGCTGGACGTCGCAGTAGCCGGACTCCTTGCCCAGCCGCCAGACCTGCTCGACGACGCCGGCGGTGTCGGCGACGGGGAAGGTGTTGGCCATGGCGTGCACGGCGGTGAAGCCGCCGACGGCAGCCGCCTTGGTGCCGGTCAGCACGGTCTCGGAGTCCTCTCGGCCCGGCTCGCGCAGGTGGGTGTGCAAGTCGACGAGGCCCGGCAGGAGGATCTGGCCGTCCGCCTCGATGATCTGCGCGCCCTCGGCGCTGGAGACGGTCAGGTCGGTGCCGACGGCGGTGATGGTCTCGCCCGTGATCAGCACGTCCTGCGGCTCGCCACCGAGGACCTTGGCCCCGCGAATAAGGATCTTGGTCATGATTACTTGCTCTCCTCGGTGGGCGTGCTGGTGGCGGTGACGGCGGGCTCATTGCCGCCCAGAAGCAGATAGAGGACCGCCATACGGATGCTGACACCGTTGGCGACCTGTTCGACGGCGGTGCAGCGCGGCGAGTCGGCGACCGCGGCGGTGATTTCCATGCCGCGGTTCATCGGGCCGGGGTGCATCACGATCGCGTGTTCCGGCATCCGGGCCATCCGGTCACCGTCGAGGCCGTAGCGCCGCGCGTACTCGCGCTCGGTCGGGAAGAACGCCGCGTTCATCCGCTCGCGCTGGACGCGCAGCATCATCACCGCGTCGGACTTGGCGACCACGGAGTCCAGGTCGTACGAGACCTCGCAGGGCCACTGCTCGACGCCGAAGGGCACCAGGGTCGGCGGCGCCACCAGGGTGACCTCGGCACCGAGCGTGGTCAGCAGATGGACGTTGGAGCGGGCGACGCGGCTGTGCAGGATGTCGCCGACGATGGTGATACGGCGGCCGGCCAGGTCCTTGCCGAGGCCGGCGTCGGCGCCGACGAGCCGGCGGCGCATCGTGAAGGCGTCCAACAGCGCCTGGGTGGGGTGTTCGTGGGTGCCGTCACCGGCGTTGACCACGGAGCCGCCGATCCAGCCGGAGGTCGCCAGGCGGTGCGGGGCGCCGGAGTCGTGGTGCCGGATGACGACGGCGTCCGCGCCCATCGCCTCCAGGGTGAGGGCGGTGTCCTTGAGCGACTCGCCCTTGGAGACCGACGAGCCCTTCGCGGAGAAGTTGATGACGTCCGCCGAGAGCCGTTTGGCGGCGGCCTCGAAGGAGATACGGGTGCGGGTCGAGTCCTCGAAGAACAGGTTGACGACGGTGCGTCCGCGCAGGGTGGGGAGCTTCTTGATCGGCCGGTCCGCGACCCGGGCCATCTCCTCGGCGGTGTCGAGGATCAGAACGGCGTCGTCGCGCGTGAGGTCGGCGGCCGAGATGAGGTGGCGCTTCATCCGGTTTCTCCGTGAGTGAGGGAGGTGTACGGGAATGTCCGTCGAGCAGGCAGGGGCGCGGGCCCGGGGTCACCGGGTCCGTACGCGGTGCGCTAGCGCTCGCCGGCCGGGGCGGTCTCTCGGACACCGAGCAGCACGGCGTCCCGGCCGTCCTCCTCGGTGAGCTGGACCTTGACCGTCTCCCGCAGCGACGTGGGGAGGTTCTTGCCTACATAGTCCGCGCGGATCGGAAGTTCGCGGTGGCCGCGGTCGACGAGGACCGCCAGCTGCACGGCGCGCGGCCGTCCGATGTCGCCCAGCGCGTCCAGCGCGGCGCGGATCGTGCGACCCGAGAACAGGACGTCGTCTACGAGCAGGACGACCCGGCCCTCGATGCCGTCGGCGGGGATGTCCGTACGGGCGAGCGCACGGGCCGGGCCCAGGCGCAGGTCGTCGCGGTACATCGTGATGTCGAGCGAGCCGACCGGGATCGTCCGGCCGGTGATCTCCGCCAGCTTGGCGGCCAGCCGCCGGGCGAGGAACACTCCGCGGGTGGGGATTCCCAGGAGCACCACATCGTCCGCGCCCTTGGCGCGCTCGACGATTTCGTGGGCGATACGGGTGAGCATCCGTGCGATGTCCGGGCCTTCGAGCACCGGGCGCGCGGGGAGCTGAGCTCGTGCGTCGGAACTGCTTGCGTCCATACGAAACGGACCCCCTTCTCCGCCTCACGGGACGGACTTTAAAGGACGTCGAAATTACGCGGCCCAGGTTACCAGGGAGCCCCTCAGGACCGGATCGCACCCCTGACGGGCGATGGTCTGGCCCATTCGGCTTGACGAAGTCAGATTACGCTGCGTAACCTCACAGTGAGTTACCAACCCGCGGCGGAGCCGCATTTCGAATCAGCTGTCTGGGGAGCTTTATGTCCAGCGAATACGCCAAACAGCTCGGGGCCAAGCTCCGCGCCATCCGCACCCAGCAGGGCCTCTCTCTCCATGGTGTCGAGGAGAAGTCCCAGGGCCGTTGGAAGGCCGTGGTGGTCGGGTCTTACGAGCGCGGCGACCGTGCCGTGACCGTGCAGCGCCTCGCCGAGCTCGCGGACTTCTACGGCGTGCCGGTGCAGGAGCTCCTGCCGGGCACGACACCCGGCGGCGCGGCCGAGCCGCCGCCGAAGCTGGTGCTGGACCTGGAGCGGCTCGCCCATGTCCCGCAGGAGAAGGCCGGACCGCTGCAGCGCTACGCCGCGACGATCCAGAGCCAGCGCGGCGACTACAACGGCAAGGTCCTCTCGATCCGTCAGGACGACCTGCGCACCCTCGCGGTGATCTATGACCAGTCGCCCTCGGTGCTCACCGAGCAGCTGATCAGCTGGGGCGTGCTGGACGCGGATGCCCGCCGCGCCGTGGCGCACGACGACATGTGACGGTCGCCGACACACCATGCAGAAACGTACCGCCGCCCCGGCCACCGGGGCGGCGGTCGTTTTTGTACCCGACCGGCCCGGCTCGCACACGCAGCCGGGCATACCGGCCCCAAGGCCCCAGACGCCCTTCTGCGGGCATACGAAGGGCCCGGAGCATCTCGCTATCGCTCCGGGCCCTTTCGTCTGCTCTGGCGTCCGCCTAGCCGGCCTCACGGCGCAGGCTCGGCTTCAGGTCCTTGAGCCGGCCGAGGAGGCCGTTGACGAAGGCCGGGGAATCGTCCGTGGAGAACTCCTTGGCGAGCTGAACCGCTTCGTCGATCGCCACCGCATCCGGCGTGCCGTCGACCCAGATCAGCTCGTAGGCGCCGAGCCGCAGGATGTTGCGGTCGACGACCGGCATCCGGTCCAGCTCCCAGTCGACGGAGTACGTGGAGATCAGTTCGTCGATGCGCTTGACGTGGTCCGCGTACCCCTCGACCAGCTCCAGGGTGTACTCGTTCACCGGCGGCTGCCGGGGGTCGGTCCGGGCGTGTCGCATCCAGTCCGCCAGCACGGACTGCACGTCGGCGCCGCGCTGATCGGCCTCGAAGAGGATCTGGAAGGCGCGCTTACGGGCCTTGTTGCGGGCAGCCACGGTTAGCTGTTCACCCGACCGAGGTACTCGCCGGAGCGGGTGTCGACCTTGATCTTCTCGCCCTCCGTGATGAAGAGCGGCACCTGGATCTCGTAGCCGGTCTCCAGGGTGGCGGGCTTCGAGCCGCCGGTGGAGCGGTCGCCCTGGACGCCGGGCTCGGTGTGCGCGATGACGAGCTCGACGGCGGCCGGCAGCTCGACATAGAGCACCTCGCCCTCGTGCTGCGCCACGACGGCCTCGAAGCCCTCAAGCAGGAAGTTCGCGGCGTCGCCGACGGCCTTGCGGTCGACCATCAGCTGGTCGTACGTGTCCATGTCCATGAAGACGAAGTACTCGCCGTCCATGTACGAGAACTGCATCCCGCGCTTGTCGACAGTGGCCGTCTCGACCTTCACACCGGCGTTGAAGGTCTTGTCGACGACCTTGCCGGAGAGCACGTTCTTCAGCTTGGTGCGGACGAAGGCGGGGCCCTTACCGGGCTTGACGTGCTGGAACTCGACGACGGACCAGAGCTGGCCCCCTTCGAGCTTGAGCACCAGGCCGTTCTTGAGGTCGTTCGTGGAAGCCACGGTTGCGGAATCTCCTGGACTGCAGGTGGTGGGTACCTCAAAGCCGTACGCGCTGAACCCTGCGGCTCACAGCGCGAGCAGCTCCTTGGTCGTGATCGTGAGTAGCTCGGGCCCGCCGTCCGCCTCGGGGCGGACGACGAGTGTGTCGTCGATCCGGACACCTCCGCGGCCCGGGAGGTGAACCCCCGGCTCGACGGTGACCGGCACGCAAGCGTCCAGTTTACCCATGGCGGCCGGTGACAACTGAGGGTCCTCGTCGATTTCGAGTCCCACACCGTGCCCGGTCCACGGTCCGAGCCCCTCGCCGTACCCCGCCGATTCCAGTACATGGCGGGTCACCCGGTCCACTTCGCGGCATTCCACACCCGGTGCGAGCGCCTCACGGCCGGCCCGCTGGGCTGCGAAGACGAGGTCGTACAGTTCGATCTGCCAGTCCGTCGGCGTGGTGCCGATGACAAAGGTCCGGCCGATCTCGCAGCGGTAGCCGCGGTAGTTGGCACCCAGGCCGACGGACAGGAAGTCGCCCTCCTCCACCCGCCGGTCGGTGGGCAGATGGCCGGGGCGGCCGGAGTTCTGGCCGGCCGCGACGGAGGTGGGGAAGGCTGGGCCGTCCGCTCCGTGGTCAACGAGGCGGCGCTCCAGTTCGAGCGCGAGATGCCGTTCGGTGCGTCCGACGAGGATCGATTCGAGGAGTTCGCCGAGCGCCTGGTCGGTGATCTCGGCGGCGATCCGCAGACAGGCGATCTCGTCGTCGTCCTTGACCAGCCGCTGTGCCTCGACGGCGCAGGCCAGGTCCGTGAGCCGCATCCGGGGCGCGACCTGGGACAGCGCCCGGTGCCGGGCGACGGTGAGGTGATGCTCCTCGACGGCGAGGGTGTCCGCGCCGGCCTTCGCGGCCAGGTCGGCGCCGGCCACGGACGGGTCACCGCCACGGGTGGGCAGCACGGACACGCGTACGTCGTCGACGGGCCGCCCTTCGGCCGGGTCGCCGCTCAGCGGCCGGCCGCAGATCAGGATGTCGTCGGCGGGGCCCAGCAGCAGCGCGGCGCCGGACGGCGCGCAGCCGGTGAGGTAGCGGACGTTGGCGGGGCGCGAGATCAGTGCGGCAACGCTTCCGGTTGCGGCGCAGCGGTCGCGCAGCCGCGTGCGTCGGACCGCGTACAACTCGGACATATCCCGAGCGTACGACCGTACCGGGCAGGCGGCCGGTTGAGAGCACCCGGCCGGGGGACGCGGGCCGCCGGTCCCCGCTCACGGACCGGGCGGGCTACCAGCTGGGCGGGCTGGCGATGCTGCGGGCGACGACGTCGTCCAGCACCCGCACGGTCGTCGCGACGTCGTGCTGCGAGTTGTCGATGATGGGCAGGCCGGAGCCGTACCAGCCGGCCATCCGGCCGTGGATCCGGGCCACCTCTTCGTCGGACAGCCGGCGGTTGCCGGTGCGCCGGGCGTTGCGCTCCAGGACGATCTCCAGGCCCGGCAGCAGCACGATCGGCAGCAGGCCGGGGCCCACATGGCGCTTCCAGCCGCCGAGGCCGACGACCGGGCGGTCCGGGAAGACGGCGTCGTCGAGGATGCAGGAGATGCCATTGGCGAGGAAGTTACGGGCCGCGAAGCCACAGGTGCGGCGGGCGAGGCGGTACTGGGCCTCGGAGTGGTCGTTCCAGCCCGACTGCGGGTCGGCGAAGCCGGAGCGGACCCATTCGCGGACGTCGTCGAGGCTGATGTGTGCGGTGGGCACCCGACGGGTGTCGGCCCAGTGGCGGGCGACGCTGGTCTTGCCGGCGCCCGCGGGGCCGATGAGCAGCACCGCGACGGAAGCGTGTGCGGCGTGTCCGGCGTCCGCGGCGGCGGTGTCGGTGGGCGGGCTGGGCAGCGCGACCGGGGCGCCCGGCGGCAGCTGGATATGGCCGGTGATGTCCGTGCTGTGCGGCGTGGGCGGGGCCTGCTGCGGCGCGGGGCCGTTCCAGCCGCCGCCCGGGGCGCCCGGGGCAGGAGCGGGCTGGGCGGGCGGCGCGGCGGGAGCAGGCGGGGCGGACGGCGCCGGCGGGGCCGCGGGCGACGGCGGCGAGCCGGGCGGGACGGGCCGGCCGTGGTGGGGGGCCCAGTTCATCGTGGCGCCGTGCCCTGCCCGTCCCGGTTGGCCTGGCACCTGCCCCTGGGGCGGTGGCAGCGGAGCCCCCACTGCGTGCTGCATCCGGTGGCTCTCCGTCTCATGCGGTCGACGTGGTGCGGTGCGCCGGGCCGCGCTGCCCGGTGCGTATCGTGCGGTAACCGACCGGCCCGGAAGGGCCGTTGCGCCCCACAGCTGTCGGTGTGGGTGGTACTTCCTGCGAACGGTACTCTGCCCGCGCCGGGTGGTGTCCCCACCCCCGGCGCTCGGTGAAGGAACGTCCGGGGGCGGTGGGGAGTGCCCCATTCGGTGCGTCAGCGGGCCGGACGAGTAAGTCCTATGGCCCTTAGGCCTGCCCGATGGGTCGTGGCCGGGCCCTAGTCCGCCCGGCGAGCCGGCAGGGACAGGGGACCTACTCGTCCAGTTCCTCGGCCAGCGCACGGAGCGCGAGACGGTACGAGCCGATGCCGAAGCCGGCGACCGTACCGCTGGCGACCGCGGCGATCACCGAATTATGCCGGAATTCCTCGCGCGCGTAGGGGTTCGAGATGTGCACCTCGATGAGCGGGGCGGTGCGCTGGGCCGCCGCGTCCCGCATCGCGTACGAATAGTGCGTGAAAGCGCCGGGGTTGATGATGACCGGAATCGATCCATCGGCGGCTTCATGCAGCCAACGGACCATCTCTCCCTCGTCGTTGGTCTCCCGGACCTCCGCGTCGAACCCCAGCTCCTTGCCGAGCGTGGTGCACTGCTCGACCAGTCCGGCGTAGGACGTGGCGCCGTAGACATCCGGCTCCCGGGAGCCCAGCCGGCCGAGGTTGGGACCGTTGAGGACCAGCACGCGACGGGTCACGATGCTCACGCCGCAATCTCGGCGTGCGCGGCCAGCAGCATCGCCGGGTCCGGGCCCTCCAGGACGGTCGGCTTGGCGAGGCCGTCGAGGACGATGAAGCGCAGCCGGTCGCCGCGGGACTTCTTGTCGACCTTCATGGTCTCCAGCAGCTTGGGCCACTGGTCGCCGCGGTAGGTCAGCGGCAGCCCGACGGACTCCAGGACGGCGCGGTGCCGGTCGGCGGTGGCGTCGTCCAGGCGGCCCGCGATCCGGCCGAGTTCGGCGGCGAAGACCATGCCGACGGAAACGGCCGCGCCGTGCCGCCAGTTGTAGCGCTCGTTCTTCTCGATGGCGTGCGCCAGGGTGTGGCCGTAGTTGAGGATCTCCCGCAGGCCGGACTCCTTGAGGTCCGCGGAGACCACCTCGGCCTTGACCCGGATCGCCCGCTCGATCAGCTCGGCGGTGTGCACGCCGTCCGGGCGCTTGGCGGCCTCCGGGTCGGACTCGATCAGGTCGAGGATCGCCGGGTCGGCGATGAAGCCGGCCTTGATGACCTCGGCCAGCCCGGAGACGTAGTCGTTGACCGGCAGCGAGTCCAGCGCGGCCAGGTCGCAGAGCACACCGGCCGGCGGGTGGAAGGCCCCGACGAGGTTCTTGCCCTCGGCGGTGTTGATGCCGGTCTTGCCGCCGACCGCCGCGTCCACCATGCCGAGGACGGTGGTCGGTACGGCGATCCAGCGCACCCCCCGCAGCCACGTCGCGGCCACGAAACCGGCCAGGTCGGTGGTGGCGCCGCCGCCGACACCGACGATCACATCGGTCCGGGTGAAGCCGGTCTGCCCGAGCGCCTTCCAGCAGTACGCGGCGACCTCGACGGTCTTGGACTCCTCGGCGTTCGGCAGCTGGATCGCGATCGCCTCGTAGCCCTGGGCGGCGAGGTCCTCGCGCAGCGCCTCACCCGTGGCGGCCAGCGCCTCCGGGTGCAGCACCGCGACCCGCTTCGCGCCCTCCCCGATCAGGCCGGGGAGCTCACCGAGCAGCTGCCGCCCGACGAGCACCTCGTACGGGTCGGTGCCCGCCGTACCGCCGACCTGGATACGGGTGGCCTGCTCCGTCATGCCTGTTCCTCCCTGTTGGCGGCCTGCGGGGCGTCTCCCGTGGCCTGCCGTAGCTCCAAAGCGTCCAGGACCGCGTCTACGACCTCCGCCGGGGTGCGGTCCCCGGTGGCGACCACGGCACGCGCGACCTCGGTGTACAGCGGACGGCGGTGCTCCATCAGCTCGCGCCAGCGCTTGCGCGGATTGACGGCGAGCAGCGGGCGGGGCGCGTCCAGGCCCACCCTCTTGACGGCGTCGGCGAGTTGGACGTCCAGGAAGACGACCGGCAGCCCCGTCAGCTGTTTGCGGGTGCCGGCGTCCATGATCGCTCCGCCGCCGAGCGACAGCACGCCGTCATGGCCTTCGAGGGCCGTGCGTACGGCCTCCCGCTCCAGGTCACGGAAGTACGGCTCGCCCTCGTCGATGAAGATCTCCGCGATCGGACGGCCGGCCGTGGCGACGATATCGGCGTCGGTGTCCCGGTAGACCACGCCCAGCCGCTCGGCGAGCAGCGCGCCCACCGTGGACTTGCCGGCGCCGGGCGGGCCGATCAGTACGACGGCCGGGGACGTCATTTGATCGCCAGGTTGTCGAGGAAGCCCTGCACGTTGCGGCGAGTCTCCGGCACGCTGTCGCCGCCGAACTTCTCCACCACCGCGTCGGCCAGCACCAGCGCCACCATCGCCTCGGCGACGATGCCGGCGGCCGGGACCGCGCAGACGTCCGAGCGCTGGTGGTGCGCCTTGGTCGCCTCACCCGTCGCCACATCGACGGTGGCCAGCGCGCGCGGCACCGTCGCGATCGGCTTCATCGCGGCGCGTACGCGCAGGAGTTCGCCGGTCGTCAGCCCGCCCTCGGTGCCGCCGGAGCGGCCCGACGTGCGCTTGATGCCGTCCTCGGTGGCCACGATCTCGTCGTGCGCCTTCGACCCCGGCACCCGCGCCAGGTCGAAGCCGTCGCCGACCTCGACGCCCTTGATGGCCTGGATGCCCATGAGGGCGGCGGCCAGCCGGGCGTCCAGCCGGCGGTCCCAGTGAACATGCGAGCCGAGGCCGACCGGCACGCCGTACGCCAGCACCTCGACCACGCCGCCCAGGGTGTCGCCGTCCTTGTGGGCCTGGTCGATCTCGGCGACCATCGCCTTGCTCGCGTCCGCGTCCAGGCAGCGCACCGGGTCCGCGTCGAGCTTCTCGACGTCGGAGGGCTTGGGGTAGACGCCGTACGGGGCCTTCGCCGCGGCCAGCTCGACGACGTGCGAGACGATCTCGATCCCGGCGCTCTCCTTGAGGAAGGAGCGGGCGACCGCGCCCAGGGCGACGCGGGCCGCGGTCTCGCGGGCGGAGGCACGCTCCAGGATCGGACGGGCCTCGTCGAAGCCGTACTTCTGCATACCGGCCAGGTCGGCGTGACCGGGACGGGGGCGGGTCAGCGGCGCGTTACGGGCCAGCGCGGCCAGCTCTTCCTCGTCCACCGGATCGGCCGCCATCACCTGCTCCCACTTGGGCCACTCGGTGTTGCCGACCATGATCGCCACCGGGGAGCCCAGCGACAGGCCGTGCCGCACCCCGCCGATGAAGGTGATCTCGTCCTGCTCGAACTTCATCCGGGCACCGCGGCCATAGCCCAGCCGACGCCGGGCCAGCGCGTCCGCCACCAGCTCGGTGGTGATCGGGACCCCGGCCGGAAGTCCTTCCAGCGTCGCCACGAGTGCGGGGCCGTGCGACTCCCCCGCCGTCAGCCAGCGCAACCTGCTCAACGGTGCTCCTCATGTACTGCTCGTCCGCGTACGGTCTCCTCCCGATCCTCCCACGTCGCAGCGGACGAGCGGCGCCCAGTCCAGGGTGCGGACCGGGCGCGGGCGGGACGAAGGGGACAGATGAGGGCGGGATGGCGGGAGGTGGCGGAGGAAGATCAGCGAGCGGCGGGTGCCGCCCGGAGCAGTGCTCGCCCCCTCAACGACCAGCGAGGGCCGCCCGGAGCGGTGCTCGCCCCCTCAACGAGCGGCGAGGGCCGCCAGCCCGGCCTTGCGCATCGCGGCCAGCGGCGCCGGCGCCCGTCCGGTCATCTGCTCCACCTGGAGCACCGCCTGGTGCACGAGCAGGTCGAGGCCGCCGACGACCGCGCCACCGTGCGCGGCCCAGGCCGTGGCCAGTGTCGTCGGCCAGGGCTCGTACAGGACGTCGAAGAGCGTGCCGGGATGTTCGGGCACGGCGGCGGCGAGCGCGTCGGTGGTCCCTGCCGGTGTGGTGGCGATGGTCAGCGGCGCCCGCAGCGCCTCGGCGGCGTCCTCCCAGGGCGCGGTACGGACCGCGAGGCCCAGCCGCTCGCCCCAGCCGCGCATCTCGTCGGCGCGCGCCGCGCTGCGGACGTACGCGGTCACCTCGCCGGTGCAGATACGGGACAGCGCGGCGAGCGCCGAGGAGGCGGTGGCCCCGGCTCCCAGGATGGCCGCCCGCTCGACGTTCCCGACACCGCGTTCGCGCAGCGCGGCGAGCATGCCCGGGATGTCGGTGTTGTCGCCGAGGCGGCGCCCGTCGGCGGTGAAAACGACGGTGTTCACCGCCTCGACCGAGGCGGCGGTGTCACTGATCTCGTCGAGCAGCGGGATCACCGCGCGCTTGAGCGGCATGGTCAGCGACAGGCCCGCCCAGGTCGCGTCCAGCCCCTCCATGAAGGCGGGCAGTTTCTCCTCGTCGACCTCGTGACGGTCGTACGTCCAGTCGCTCAGGCCCAGGTCCGCGTATGCGGCGCGGTGCAGTTCCGGCGAGAGGGAATGGGCAATCGGGGATCCGAGGACCGCGGCTCGACGTGTGGGGCTCATTGCTTGGCTTTCTCGCGTTCCTTTTCGTAGATACGGCGATTGCGCTCGTGCTCTTCGTTCGTCGCGGCGAACAGCGTCTTTTCCGGATTGATCGAGACGAAGTAGTACCAGTTTCCCTGGGCCGGGTTGATGGCCGATTTGAGTGCTACCTCGCCAGGGTTGCCTATGGGCCCCGGCGGCAGACCCTTGAACTTGTAGGTGTTGTACGGGTCGTTGAACTTCCGCAGATCATCGACGGATCCGGTGTCCAGCGTGCTTTCCGTTTTGGCGTAGTTCACGGTCGAGTCGAAGTCGAGCAGACCGTAGGTCTCGGTGTTGTCCGGCTTGAGACGGTTGTAGACCACCCGAGCGACCTTGACGAAGTCGTGTTTGTACTTGCCTTCGGCCTGCGTGAGGCTGGCAACGGTGAGGAGCTGCATCGGCGAGCCGAGATGGAGCTTTCGCGCGTTCCCCTCCAGGTCGTACTTCCCGTACACCTGGTTGGCCCGCGCCACCATCTCCTTCAGGACCGTCTCCGGCTTCGACTTGTCACCGACGCTGTACGTCGACGGGTAAAGGAAGCCTTCCAGCGGATCCTTGATCTTGGTGGAGTTGTTGGCCCAGGACGGTAGCCCAAGACTCTTGAAGTCTTTCCTGGCGATCTGCTTGGTGGTGCCCGCCTTGAGCTTGAGCCGCTTGTCGATGAGCTCATACACCGCCCCCGCCCGCAGCCCCTCGCGGACCGTCAGCCCGTTACGGCTCTTGGGATCCACCATCAGCTCGATGGCCGCCGCCGCCGACATCTGCTTGCGCAGCGAATACGTCCCGGGCTGGAGGCTCTTGTCCTTCCCGCTGTCGACAGCGGCCTCGCTGAACGCGTCGGCGCTCTTGACCACGCCCGCCTTTTTGAGCGTCAGGCCCATCTGCAGGATCGAGGAGCCGGGCTCGATTTCGACCTGTACGTCACCGGAACCCTGGCCCTCGTAATCGGGCGCCGGTCCGAAATGGCTCATGAAGAAGTCGTAGCCGAAGTATCCGACGGTTCCGACAACTCCGGCGAACACCAAGGTGACGACCAGACACGCCCTGCCGCTGCGGCGTTTGTTCTTCTTGCCGCGGCGCTCGCGGTCGGACCGGCGTCCACGCGGGTTGTCGTCGGGACGGTCGTCATCGTCGTCGTCCGCGAAGAACGCGTGCTCCGGCTCCCGTTCGCGCGGCTCCGGCTCGCCCCGCCAGTCGCCCTCCGCGGTGTCGTCGAACCGCGGCTCGACCCGCTGCTCGTACTGGTGCTGCTCGTACTCCTGCGACGGATACGGCTGTTGTTGATGCGGCACCTGGTGTTGCTGCGGGTGCGGCGCCTGCCGCTGCGCCTGCTGGGGGTACGGCGCGTACGCGTCCTGGGCACCGTAGTAGTCGGCGCCCGCCCCGCTGTACGGATCGGCCGGCTGCTGGCCGTAGGGGTCGTACGGGTCGTACGGCAGCTGCCCGCCCTGCGAGCCGTCCCAGCCCCCGTCGTACTGCTGCTGAGGATGCTGATGAGGGTATGGCGCAGACTGGGCCTGCCGCCCGTCCCACTGGGCCTGCTGCGCCTGGCCTCCGTAGGAACCCTGGTCTCCGTAGAGCGGGTCCTCGGGATGCCACGGTTCGGAGCCGTAGCCCCGGCCATACTCGGTCATCGATCCCCTAGAGCCGAGAGGCGGAGCACTCCGAACTGGCAGCGCGTCTGCTGTACCGATCCGCCTCTACTTGCACGCGCGGCTGTTCGAACCGCCGCCACATCGCGCGGAACGTTACCGTACCGCGATCAGATGACCACTTCGACGCTCTCGCCCGGAGGCCGCCCCGAGGCCCGTTCGGTTTCCAGCGCGCTCTGCAGAATGACCACCGCGGCGGCCTGGTCGACCACCGAGCGGCCCTTCTTGCTCCTGACTCCGGAGGCCCGCAGCCCCTGGGTCGCGGTGACCGTCGACATCCGCTCATCGACGAGGCGGACCCCGACGGGTGTGATGTTCTTCGCCATTTCCTGCGCGAAGGCCCGGACCTTGGCCGCGGCCGGCCCCTCTCCCCCACTGAGGGAGCGGGGCAGGCCGACCACGACTTCGAGCGGCTCGTACTCGTCGACGATCGCCTTCAACCGCCGGTGCGCCGCCGGGACATCACGTCCCGGCACCGTCTCGACGGGGGTGGCGAGGACCCCGTCGGGGTCGCACGAGGCGACCCCGATACGGGCATCCCCGACATCAACGGCGATTCTTCTGCCGCGTCGCATGGCACTCACGCGCTTCAGGCCACCTCGGCGACGAGCCGCTCGACGGCCTCGATGGCCTCCGGCACGGCGTCGGCCTTCTGTCCGCCGCCCTGGGCGACGTCCGGCTTGCCGCCGCCGCCTCCGCCGAGCGTCTTGGCGGCCGTACGGACCAGCTCGCCGGCCTTGATGCCGCGCTCGCGGGCGGCCTCGTTGGTGGCGATGACGGTCACCGGGCGGCCGTTGGCGACCGAGAACAGGGCCACGACGGCGGCGCGGTCGCCGGCGATGCGGCCGCGTACGTCCAGCACCAGCTTGCGCAGATCGTCGGCGGAGGTGCCGTCCGGGACCTGGCCGACGGCCAGCGCCACGCCCCGCACGTCCTTGGCGCCCGCGGCCAGCCCGGCGGCGGCCTGCAGCACCTTCTCGGCGCGGAACTTCTCGATCTCCTTCTCGGCGTCCTTCAGCTTGGCCAGGACACCGGAGATCTTCTCGGGCAGCTCTTCCGGACGGCCCTTGACCAGCTCGGTGAGCTGCGAGACGACGGTGTGCTCACGGGCCAGGAACCGGTAGGCGTCCACGCCGACCAGCGCCTCGACGCGGCGTACACCGGAGCCGATGGAGGACTCGCCCAGCAGCTTCACCAGGCCCAGCTGGGCGGTGTTGTGGACGTGCGTGCCGCCGCACAGCTCCTTGGAGAAGTCGCCGATGGTGACCACGCGCACCCGGTCGCCGTACTTCTCGCCGAACTCGGCGATGGCGCCCTGCTTCTTGGCGTCCTCCATGCTCATGACCTCGGCATGCACGTCGAGCTCACGGGCGAGCACATCGTTGATCTTCTGCTCGACGTCGGTGAGGACCGAGCCGGGCACCGCGGTCGGCGAGCCGAAGTCGAAGCGGAAGCGGCCCGGGGAGTTCTCCGAACCGGCCTGGGCGGCCGTCGGGCCGAGGGCGTCGCGCAGCGCCTGGTGCGTGAGGTGGGTGGCGCTGTGGGCGCGGGCGATGGCCCGGCGGCGGGTGACGTCGATGGCGGCGTACGCGGCGGCGCCGAGCACCACCTCACCGACCTGGACGACGCCCTTGTGCACCGTGACGCCGGGCACCGGCTGCTGGACGTCGCGGACCTCGACGACGGCGCCGGAGTCCAGCTTGATCCGGCCGGTGTCGGCGAGCTGGCCGCCGCCCTCGGCGTAGAAGGGGGTGCGGTCCAGGACGACCTCGACCTCGTCGCCTTCGTGGGCGGCGGGGGCCGGGGCGCCGTTGACCAGCAGGCCGACGACGGCGGACTCGCCCTCGGTGGCGCTGTAGCCGGTGAATTCCGTGGCGCCGGACTTGTCGGCGACCTCGCGGTAGGCGGACAGGTCGGCGTGGCCGTGCTTCTTGGCCTGGGCATCGGCCTTGGCGCGCTCCCGCTGCTCCTTCATCAGCCTGCGGAAGCCGTCCTCGTCCACCGAAAGGCCTTGCTCGGCGGCCATTTCGAGGGTGAGGTCGATCGGGAAGCCCCAGGTGTCGTGGAGCAGGAACGCCTTGTCGCCGGCCAGGACCGTGCCACCGGCGGACTTGGTGTCCGTGACGGCGCTGTCGAGGATGTTGGTGCCGGCCTTCAGCGTCTTGACGAAGGCGGCCTCCTCGGCGAGGGCGACCGTCTCGATGCGCCGACGGTCCTCCAGCAGCTCCGGGTACTGCTGGCCCATCGTCTTGATGACGACGTCCAGCAGCTCGCCGACGACCAGGTCCTTGGCGCCGAGCAGCCGCATGTTGCGGATGGCGCGGCGCATGATGCGGCGCAGGACGTAGCCGCGGCCCTCGTTGCCGGGGGTGACGCCGTCCCCGATGAGCATCGTGGAGGTGCGGATGTGGTCGGCGACGACACGCAGCGAGACATCGGTGGCGGCCGAGGTGCCGTAGCGGACGCCGGACAGCTCGGTGGCCTTGTCGATGACGACGCGCAGGGTGTCCGTCTCGTACATGTTCGGGACGTCCTGAAGGATCATCGCCAGGCGCTCAAGACCGAGGCCGGTGTCGATGTTCTTGCTGGGCAGGTCACCGAGGATCTCGAAGTCCTCCTTGCTGGTGCCGGCGCCCCGCTCGTACTGCATGAAGACCAGGTTCCAGATCTCCACATACCGCTCGTCGTTGACGGCCGGGCCGCCCTCGACGCCGAATTCCGGGCCGCGGTCGTAGTTGATCTCGGAGCACGGGCCGCAGGGGCCCGGGACGCCCATGGACCAGTAGTTCTCCTTCTTGCCCAGCCGCTGGATCCGCTCGGCGGGGACACCGACGACCTCGCGCCAGATCCGCTCGGCCTCGTCGTCATCGAGGTAGACGGTGATCCAGAGCTTCTCCGGGTCGAGGCCGTAGCCGCCGTCGGCCTGCGAGCTGGTCAGCAGCTCCCAGGCGTACTTGATGGCGCCTTCCTTGAAGTAGTCGCCGAAGGAGAAGTTGCCGCACATCTGGAAGAACGTGCCGTGCCGGGTGGTCTTGCCGACCTCTTCGATGTCCGGCGTGCGGACGCACTTCTGGACGCTGGTGGCGCGCGCGGCGGGCGGCTTGACCTCGCCGAGGAAGTACGGCTTGAAGGGGACCATGCCCGCGTTGACGAGCAGCAGCGTCGGGTCGTCCGCGATGAGCGACGCCGACGGCACGACGGTGTGCCCACGCTCTTCGAAGAAGCGCAGCCAGCGGCGGCGGATTTCAGCCGACTCCATCAGTGGTCCTCATTTCCAGTCGGTCCGGTCAGCCCGGTCTGTCCGGGTGTTCTCGTGGTTCGGTAGTGCGTTTCGAGCACCGCGGGGTTACGCGGCGCGGGCAGCTCACGGACGTCGCTCGTCTCGCTGAGACCGAGGGCGTCGTGCAGCTGCTCTTCACGGTCCGCCATTCCGGTGCGTACGTCCAATGCAAATTGGCGCAGCCGCTGTCCGGTCTCGACGGCCTTGTCCGCGGCCTGCGCGGCGAGACTGTCGGGCTGCAGCTTGCGCAGCTTTTGGTGGACCTTGTTGGTGGCCCACACCCCGGCGGCGGCGCCGGTGGTGAACCAGAATGCGCGGCGGAACATCGCTGTGATCAGTCCTTGGAGCGACGGTTGCGGCGCCCGCCGCGGCGGGCGCCGGGCAGGGTTCGGCCGACGACGACGGTGCGCTTTGCGCCGTCGGCAGGGGCTGTTGCGCCCTTCTTGCCGATCGCGCGGCGCACGCCGTAGCCGAACGCCGCGACCTTGACCAGCGGTCCGCCGAAGGCGGAGGAGACGGTCGAGGAGAGCGCGGAGGCGTTGGCGGTGACCTCTTGGACGTCGGCCGCGATGGCGTCGACGCGGGCCAGCTGGGTGTGCGCGGAGCGGACGGTGGCGGACGCGTCGGCGAGGAGCGGGACGGCCTGGCCGGACACCTCGGCCACCATCTTCGTGGTCGCCTTGAGCGTCTGCGCGAGCCTCACCAGCACGAGGGCGAGGAACGACACGAGGATCGCCCAGAAGACGGCCACGAGAATCCCGGCCACCTCTCCACCGGACACGTTGGCACCACTCTCCGACTGGTTGGGGCTGGGCTCGGCCCGCTCGGCTGTCCCGCTCGAACGGCAACCTTGACCTTATCGCGCCGTGACTGTCCGTTCGTACCCCGTTCCCGGTGTTCGCGGGACGGTGGACGGGAGGGGCGGGCGGGCTTCGCCGCGGTGATCGTACGCTCCGCACGCGGCCGAGTACGTTCCGTACTCCATGCACCCGGCACAAACGAGTCCGCCGCCTCCCCCTCCGCGAGCGGTGGGGAGACGGCGGGCTGAGCGTGGCGCTGCGCCTACTGTGGTGCTTAGCGGGCGTAGTACTCGACGACGAGCTGCTCGTCGCAGATCACCGGGATCTCCTTGCGGTTCGGGTCCCGGTCGAGGCGGAACGCCAGAGCCTGCAGGTTGACCTCCAGGTAGCGGGGGGTCTCGCCGTCGGGGGCGTAGCCACCCTCACGCGCAACCTGGAAGGGGTGCTTCTCGCGGCTGCGCTCGCGGACCATCACGACGTCGCCGGGGCGGACGCGGAAGGACGGCTTGTCGACCTTGCGGTCGTTGACCGCGATGTGGCCGTGGACCACCATCTGGCGGGCCTGGTAAATCGTGCGGGCGATACCCGACCGCAGGACGAGCGCGTCCAGACGGCGCTCAAGCTCGATGATCAGCGCTTCGCCTGTCTTGAGGTCGACCTTCCGAGCGCGGTCGTAGGCACGCGCCATCTGGCGCTCGCTGATGTCGTACTGCGCACGCAGACGCTGCTTCTCCAGCAGACGGACCTTGTAGTCACTGCTCTGCTTGCGGCCACGGCCGTGCTCGCCGGGCGGGTAGGGACGGGCCTCGAAGTACTTGACGGCCTTGGGCGTCAGCGCGATGCCGAGCGCGCGCGACTTCTTGACCTTGGGACGCGACTGGTTCACGTGGAACGGACCTCCGTGTAAGTTAGGTGAGGCTTACCTTAGCGCGAGGAGAACGCATGTTTCGACCTGGGATCCCCCTGCCCAGTGCCCAGAGCACCGAGGCGGGTCAGCCGCGTCCCGTGGAAAACGCCCAGCAACCCACTGCCGCCGAGCGCGTACGAACCCTCGTCGAGTCCAATGGTATGGCGTCCCTGAGCATCCCCGGCGTCGAGGCCCCCGACGAGACCGGCCTCTCGGCACCCGTCTGCCGGACGGTGACACCCGAGGGAGACGTGCTATTGCTGGTTCCTGGGGACTCGGCGGCGGCTCGGGCCGCCGCCCACGCCCAGGACGACGACCTCACCGCCGTGATGGAGATCACGGACGTCGCGCCGGTTTCCGTGCCCCATCGGATCCGCGGACGTGCCTGGGTGGCCGGCTGGCTGACCCCGGTACGCAATGAGCAGCGCGCCGAGGCCGCGATGCTGCTCGCCGAGCGGCACCCCGTGGGCGAGCTGCTCGGCATCAGGGAGGCGCTGCAGCCGGACCCGGCGCCGGGGCTGTACGGGCGGACCGCCTGGATGATGCTGCGCCTGGAGGTCGGCGAGGGCGCGGTGGACGACCTGTGGGGCGCCGACTCCGTGGAACCCGACGAGTTCGCCGAGGCGACGCCCGATCCGCTGGTGGCCCACGAGGCGGAGCTGCTGCAGCATCTGCACGCGGCACACGACGATCAGGTGCGCGGGCTGTGCACCCTGCTCGGCGACCGCGCGCAGATCTGCGGAGCGGGCGACCGGGCCGTACCGGTGGGCCTGGACCGCTTCGGGCTGCGGGTCCGCTTCACAGACGCCCGGCAGCGGTCGTTCGACGCGCGGTTCGACTTCCCGGAGCCGGTGCAGGACGTGGCCGAACTGCGCCGCGCGATGCATGTCCTCTTCGAGGCGGCGGCGGAGTAGCCCAGGAGCCGGCCAGCCCCAACCCGCCGCAGCGGAGCGGGAGTTGGCCGTACGGGCCCGGCCCGGCTATTCGGCGGCGGCCTCGCCGGAGGCCCCCCGCAGCCGGGCGCGCACCCGCTCCGCGACATCGGCATAGCGCGCCTCGGCGCCATGCCGCGTCGGCGCGTAGTACCGCTTGCCGTGCACCTCGTCCGGCGCGTACTGCTGGGCCGCGATGCCGCCCGGCAGGTCGTGCGGGTACTGATAGCCCTGGCCGTGGCCGAGCTTCTGCGCGCCCTTGTAGTGACCGTCGCGCAGATGGGACGGCACCGCACCGGCCTGACCGGCGCGGACGTCCGCCAGCGCGGCGTCGATCGCCAGATAGGCGGCGTTCGACTTGGGCGCCAGGGCGAGCGCGATGGTGGCCTGGCTCAACGTGATCCGGGCCTCCGGGAAGCCGATCATCGCCACTGCCTGCGCGGCCGCGACCGCGGTCTGCAGGGCGGACGGATCGGCCAGGCCGATGTCCTCGCTCGCCGAGATCATCAGCCGGCGGGCGATGAACCGCGGGTCCTCCCCCGCCTCGATCATCCGCGCCAGATAATGCAGCGCGGCATCGACGTCGGACCCGCGGATGGACTTGATCAGGGCGCTGGCGACGTCGTAGTGCTGGTCGCCGTCCCGGTCGTACTTCACCGCCGCGCGGTCGACGGTCTCCTCCAGCGTCTGGAGGGTGACCTCCTTCTCGCCCTTGGCCATCGCGGAACCGGCCCCGGCCTCCAGAGCCGTCAGCGCGCGCCGGGCGTCGCCGCCCGCGATACGCAGCAGATGCCCCTCGGTGTCCTCGGGGAGGGTGACCGCGCCCGCGAGCCCACGCGCATCGGTCAGCGCGCGGCGCAGCAGCCCGCGCAGATCGTCGTCGGTGTGCGGTTCGAGGGTCAGCAACAGCGAGCGGGACAGCAGCGGGGAGATCACCGAGAAATACGGGTTCTCGGTGGTCGCGGCGATCAGGGTGACCCAGCGGTTCTCGACCGCGGGCAGCAGGGAGTCCTGCTGGGCCTTGCTGAAGCGGTGGATCTCGTCGAGGAAGAGGACGGTCTCCTTGCCGAAACCGCCCGAGGCGCGCCGGGCGCCGTCGATGACCGCCCGGACCTCCTTGACGCCCGCGGTGATCGCGGAGAGCTCGACGAAGCGCTTGTTCGTCGCCTGGCTGACCACGTAGGCGAGGGTCGTCTTGCCGACGCCGGGCGGCCCCCACAGAAAGACCGAGGAGGGCCCCGCGGGGCCTCCGCTGCCCTCGCCGACGAGGCGGCGCAGCGGCGAGCCGGGCTTGAGCAGATGCTGCTGCCCGACGACTTCGTCGAGGGTGCGCGGACGCATCCGCACGGCGAGCGGAGACCCCGCGGGGTCCTTCTCTTGACGGTCTTCGGCGGCGGCGGTGAACAGGTCGGGCTCCACGCTCATGAGCCTATGCCACCCCACTGACAACGCCCCCGGCCACGGCAGTGACCAGGGGCGTCGGGAAGCCGGAACGCCGAGGACCAGGCTCTGTCCTGGATCCGGGGCCTAGATCAGAGTGCTCCAGAACGACCACCACTTGGTGAGGATCAGCAGCCCGATCACTCCGTACCAGAGCACCGGCACGACCCAGTGGAACTCCACCACGGCCGTCCGCAGCCCCGCGGGGGCCGGGATGATGCCGTGCTTGATGTTGTGCGCGGTGGTGTACCAGAACATCAGGATGGTGACGCACCAGGCCAGCGTGCACCACAGGCACAGCGAGTTGATGTCGTACAGCGACTGGACCATCAGCCACATGCAGAAGACCGTACCGAGCAGCGTGCCGATGTTCAGCCCGATCCAGTACCAGGGCCGGAAGCGGGCGCCGGCCAGCAGGGCCATGCCGATCGCGACGACGACGGCGAAGCCGAGCAGCCCGGCCATCGGGTTCGGGAAGCCGAAGACCTCCGCCTGCGGGCTGTTCATGACGTTCTTGCAGGAAATGATCGGGTTGAGGCTGCAGGCCGGCTCGTAGCCCGGGTCCTTCAGCAGCTCGAACTTGTCCAGGGTGATGACCCACGCCGCCAGGATGCCCAGCGCGCCGGTGATCACCAGAAGCAGGGCGAAGCCGCGACCCGCGCCGATGGTGGCCGGGTCGCTCGCGTGATCGTCGTGATCGTCGTCGGTGGACACGTCATCAACCACTGTCGTCGTCATATCGCCGTTCCGTCGGTCGCTTGGAAGCTGAGGCGGGCGGGCCCACAGGACCGCGGGCACGCCCTTCATTCTGCCCCAACTCCACGACGGGCCACCGTTCGCTGCGCATAAAGAGGGCGAAGTCGCGCGCACGCGGTTGACACCGCTCCTGACACCGCAGCCGACGCTGCGCTTGACGCCGCCGTACGCGTCCTCAGCCCAGCCTGCGCCGGATCTCCTCGACCACGGCGTCCAGCGCGACCGGGGTCTGCTCACCGCTCTCCAGGTCCTTGACCTGCACGAGGCCCTCGGCCAGATCCCGCTCGCCGGCCACCAGCGCCAGCCGCGCGCCGGAGCGGTTGGCCGACTTCATGGCGTTCTTCAGGCCCTTGCCGCCGTACGCGAAGTCGGTGGCGACACCGGCCCTGCGCAGCGCGGTGACCGTACCGAAGAGCACCCGGCGGGCCTCCTCGCCGAGCGGTACCGCGTACACGGACGTGGCGGCGGGGATGTCGAGCGTGATGCCCTCCGCCTCCAGCGCGAGCACCGTGCGGTCCACGCCCAGCGCCCAGCCGACGGACGGCAGCTCGGGGCCGCCGATCATCTCGGAGAGCCCGTCGTAGCGGCCGCCGCCGCCCACCGCGGACTGCGAGCCCAGGCCGTCGTGGACGAACTCGAAGGTGGTGCGGGTGTAGTAGTCCAGGCCGCGCACCAGCTTCGCGTCGTCCTCGAAGGCCACGCCCGCCGCGGTCAGCAGCTCGCGCACCTGCTCGTGGTACGCCTTGCACTCCTCGCACAGGTAGTCGCGGAGCATGGGCGCCCCGATGAGCTGCTCCTGGACCGACTCGCGCTTGTCGTCCAGGACCCGCAGCGGGTTGATGTCGATCCGGCGCCGGGTGTCCTCGTCCAGCTCCAGCCCGCGCAGGAAGTCCTGCAGCGCGGCCCGGTAGACGGGGCGGCACGCGGTGTCGCCGAGCGAGTTCAGCAGGATGCGGAAGTCGCGCAGCCCCAGCGAGCGGTACGCCTGGTCGGCGAGGATGATCAGCTCGGCGTCCAGCGCCGGGTCCTCCGCGCCGATCGCCTCGGCGCCGACCTGCGAGAAGTGGCGGTAGCGGCCCTTCTGCGGGCGCTCGTAGCGGTAGTACGAGCCGGAGTACCAGAGCTTGACCGGCAGGTTGCCGCCCTTGTGGAGGTTGGCCTCCAGCGCCGCCCGCAGGACGGACGCGGTGCCCTCGGGGCGCAGCGCGAGCCGGTCGCCGCCCTTGGTCTCGAAGGCGTACATCTCCTTGGTCACGATGTCGGTGGACTCACCGACGCCGCGCGCGAACAGCTCGACGCTCTCGAATCCGGGCGTCTCGATGTAGCCGTAGCCGGAGTTCCTCAGCGGCGCGGAGATCGCCTCGCGCACCGCGAGATAGGTCGCGGAATTCGGCGGGAGCAGGTCGTACGTGCCCTTGGGGGCCTTGAAGGTGCTCACGGAAGGTCTCGTCACATTCCTCGTCGTGGAGCGGCGCTGAAGCCGTCTCCGAGGCCGGCGGCCACTTCCCGCAGATAGGGGTTGGTGGCGCGCTCGCGGCCGATGGTGGTCTGGGGGCCGTGGCCGGACAGGACGACGGTCGAGTCCTCCAGCGGCAGGCACACTCGCGCCAGCGACTGCAGGATCTCGGCGTGGTCGCCGCCCGGCATGTCGGTACGTCCGATGGAGCCGGCGAACAGCAGGTCGCCCGAGAAGAAGACCGGCGGGATGTCGGCCTGCTCGGGCATCCTGAACGTCACCGACCCCTTGGTATGGCCCGGGGCGTGCGCGACGGAGAACTCCATCCCGGCGAGCTCCAGGGAGGCACCGTCGGTCAGCTCCTTGACGTCGTCCGGCTCCCCCACGGTCAGTTCGCCCATGAGCTGCTGCCCGATGGAGCGGCCGATGGCCTTCTCCGGGTCGCTCATCATGAAGCGGTCCTCGGGGTGGATCCAGGCCGGGACGTCGTGCGCACCGCACACCGGGACCACCGAGGCGACGTGGTCGATGTGGCCGTGGGTGAGGACGACCGCGACGGGCTTGAGCCGATGCTTTCTGACCGCGTCCTCGACTCCTTGGGCCGCTTGATGGCCCGGGTCGATGATCACGCACTCCTCGCCTGCGGCGGGGGCGACCAGGTAGCAGTTGGTCCCCCAGGCCCCGGCGGGGAACCCGGCAATCAGCACGTTCGTCCTTAAAGGTCGTGGAGACCGGTCCGTGGGACCGCTCCCGGAAAGATCTCAGCAGCTCCAGAGCCTACCGGCGGGACTCCCGCCGGGGCGAACCCGTATACGGTACGGCCACGGCAGACCAGAGCGATCGATGGCCAAGGGATTCGACGACCTTGGCCAAGACAGGGAGAGACCGGTGGTCAGCAACGATCAGCGGCGGCGGCAGCTCGCCCGTGAGAAGTTCGAGCGCCAGCAGCAGCGCCGGGCGGCGGCCCAGCGCAAGACCAAGCGCCGCAACGTGATCATGGCGTCCGTTCTGGCCGTGGGCCTGGCCGCCGGCGGCGCCGCGTACGCCTCGGCCGGGCTGGCCGGCGGCAACGACCAGGAATCGGACGAGGCCGCGGTGACCCCGACGCCGTCCAAGGCGCCGGACCCGTGCGGCAGGCCCGCCAAGGGCTCCCCGTCCAAGGAGACCTGGAAGAAGGAGCCGGCGATGTCCATCGACACCTCCGCCTCCTACGCCGTCAAGCTGGACACGACCTGCGGGCAGATCGAGCTGAAGCTGGACGCCGGCAAGGCGCCGCACACCGTGAACTCCTTCTCCTTCCTCGCCGGGAAGGGCTATTTCGACCACAGCAAGTGCCACCGCCTGGTCGACCAGGGCCTCTTCGTGCTGCAGTGCGGCGACCCGGCCGGCACCGGCCGCGGGACGCCCGGCTACACCATCCCGGACGAGAACCTCAAGGATCCCCGGCTCAAGGGCAACATCTACCCGGCGGGCACGGTCGCCATGGCCAACCGCTACGACGGCCGGAACGAGAAGACCCGCGACTCCGGTGGCAGCCAGTTCTTCCTCGTCTACCAGGACAGCCAACTACCCCCGAACTACACGCCGTTCGGAACCATCACCGGCGGTATGGACGTCCTGCGCAAGATCGCCAAGGCCGGTTCGACACTCGACCCGGAAACCGGCAACACCGCGCCGAACGCCACCGTCGTCATCGATGGGGCAACGGTCAGGAAGTCCTGACCGCCGCCCGGCCGGCGGTCGGACGCCGCCGTCCCGCATCCGAACCGCCGAATTTCGGTCGCGATGGATGCGGACAGCCGACCGCCGGTCGCCTAGATTGGCGTGTGGGTAAGGTGCCTGCTCCGACGGCGGCACCCGCACCCGCAAGACAGCCCGTCGGACCGGCCAGGGCGCGGCTCTGCCGGACAGAAACTGTGGACGATGCCGGGGGGCCGCACGCCTCGGTCGGCATCATGTGGAGGAGGCGCTGTGAGCAGCGACCCATGGGGCCGCGTCGACGAGACGGGGACCGTGTACGTGCGTACCGCCGATGGCGAGAAGGTCGTCGGATCGTGGCAGGCGGGATCTCCCGAGGAGGCCCTCGCCTACTTCGAGCGCAAGTATGAGGGCCTGGTCGTCGAGATCGGCCTCCTCGAACGACGGGTCAAGACCACCGACCTGTCGGCGAAGGACGCCATGACCGCGATCGGCCATCTGCGCCAGCAGGTCGACGAGCACCACGCGGTGGGTGATCTGGAGGCGCTGACGAAGCGGCTGGACAAGCTCGTCGGCACCGTCGAGTCGCGCCGCGAGGAGCGCAAGGCGCAGAAGGCCAAGCAGAGCGACGAGGCCCGGCAGGCCAAGGAGAAGCTGGTCGCCGAGGCCGAGGAGCTGGCGGCCAGTGAGCAGTGGCGGGCGGCCGGTGAGCGGCTGCGCGCGCTGGTCGACAGCTGGAAGAGCCTGCCGCGTCTGGACCGCAAGGCGGACGACGAGCTGTGGCACCGCTTCTCGCACGCCCGCTCGGCGTTCTCCAAGCGGCGCAAGGCGCACTTCGCATCGCTGGACGCGCAGCGCGAGGAGTCCCGTAAGGCGAAGGAGAAGCTGGTCGCCGAGGCGGTGTCGCTGTCGAACTCGACGGATTGGGGGGCCACGGCCGCCCGCTACCGCGAGCTGATGACGGAGTGGAAGGCCGCGGGACGCGCCCAGCGCGAGCACGAGGACGACCTGTGGAACCGCTTCCGCGGCGCCCAGGACGTTTTCTTCCAGGCGCGCGGCGAGACCTTCGCCGAGCGGGACGCCGAGCAGCGGGAGAACCTCACCCGCAAGGAGGAGCTGGTCGTCGAGGCCGAGAAGCTGCTGCCCGTCTCGGACCTGAAGGCGGCGCGGGCCGCGTTCCGCTCGATCAATGAGCGGTGGGAGGCCATCGGCCATGTGCCGCGGGACGCCCGCCCGAAGATCGAGGGCCGGATGCACGCCGTCGAGCGCGCCATCCAGGACACCGAGGAGGCCGAGTGGCGGCGGACGAACCCTGAGGCGCGGGCGCGTGCCGCGGGGCTGACCGGTCAGCTGCAGGACGCCGTCGACAAGCTGCAGAAGCAGATCGACACGGCGCGGGCGGCCGGCAACAACGCCAGGGCCGACAAGCTCTCCCGTGAGCTGGAGGGCCGCAAGGCACTGCTGGACCAGGCGCTGAAGGGCATGGAGGAGTTCGGCGGCTGAAAGTAGCGCATATGTGAGGAGGGCCCCGGTACGAGTACCGGGGCCCTCCTTCTTTGCGTGTCGCTACGGTCTGCGGGCCGAAGTCACCCGGTAGACGTCGTAGACGCCCTCCACACCCCGTACCGCCTTCAGCACATGCCCCAGGTGCTTCGGGTCGCCCATCTCGAACGTGAAGCGGGAGGTGGCCACCCGGTCGCGGGAGGTCTGGACGGCCGCGGACAGGATGTTGACGTGCTGGTCGGAGAGCACCCGGGTGACGTCCGACAGCAGCCGGGAGCGGTCCAGCGCCTCGACCTGGATGGCGACCAGGAAGACCGAGGACTGGGTGGGCGCCCACTCGACCTCCAGGATCCGCTCCGGCTGCTTGGACAGCGAGTCCACGTTGACGCAGTCGGCGCGGTGAACCGATACGCCACTGCCGCGGGTGACGAACCCGATGATGGGGTCGCCCGGAACCGGCGTACAACAGCGGGCGAGTTTGACCCACACATCGTCGACGCCCTTGACGACGACGCCCGGGTCGGCGCTGGAGCGCCGCTTGGAGCGCGGCCGGATCGGCGTCGACTCGGCGATGTCCTCGGTGGCCTCGTCCTGGCCGCCGAGCGCCTGCACCAGCTTCTGGACGACGCCCTGCGCGGCGACGTGGCCCTCGCCGATGGCCGCGTACAGCGAGGAGATGTCGGGGTAGCGCATCTCGTGCGCGAGGGTGACCAGGGAGTCGCCGGTCAGGATCCGCTGGATCGGCAGGTTCTGCTTCCGCATGGCACGCGCGATGGCGTCCTTGCCCTGCTCGATGGCCTCGTCGCGGCGCTCCTTGGAGAACCAACCACGGATCTTGTTACGGGCGCGGGGGGACTTGACGAAGCCCAGCCAGTCGCGGGACGGCCCCGCGCCGGGCGCCTTGGAGGTGAAGACCTCCACCAGGTCGCCGTTGTCCAGGGTCGATTCGAGGGGGACCAGCCGCCCGTTGACCCGCGCTCCTATCGTGCGGTGGCCGACCTCGGTGTGCACCGCGTACGCGAAGTCCACGGGGGTGGCACCGGCCGGCAGCGCTATCACGTCGCCCTTCGGCGTGAAGACGAAGACCTCGTTGCGGGAGAGGTCGAAGCGCAGCGATTCGAGGAACTCGCCCGGGTCCTCGGTCTCCTTCTGCCAGTCCAGCAACTGGCGCAGCCACGCCATGTCGTTGACGGCGTCCTTGTCCTTGCCCACCCCCCGGGGCGCGTCCGTACGCACCTTGGAGGCGCCGGCCACCGCCTCCTGCTTGTACTTCCAGTGCGCGGCGATGCCGTACTCGGCGCGGCGGTGCATGTCGAAGGTGCGGATCTGCAGCTCGACGGGCTTGCCGCTGGGGCCGATGACCGTCGTGTGCAGCGACTGGTACATGTTGAACTTGGGCATCGCGATGTAGTCCTTGAACCGGCCGGGGACCGGATTCCATCGCGCGTGGACGGTGCCCAGCGCCGCATAGCAGTCGCGGACGGTGTCGACGAGGACGCGGATGCCCACCAGGTCGTAGATCTCCGCGAAGTCCCGGCCGCGGACGATCATCTTCTGGTAGACGCTGTAGTAGTGCTTCGGCCGGCCGGTGACGGTGGCCTTGATGCGGGCGGCACGCAGATCGGTCTGGACCTCGTCGGTCACTATGGCCAGATACTCGTCGCGCTTGGGCGCCCGCTCGGCGACCAGCCGCACGATCTCGTCGTACATCTTGGGGTAGAGGATCGCGAAGGCGAGGTCCTCCAGCTCCCACTTGATGGTGTTCATGCCCAGGCGGTGGGCCAGGGGCGCGTAGATCTCAAGGGTTTCGCGGGCCTTCTTCTCCTGCTTCTCCCGCTTGAGATAGCGCATGGTGCGCATGTTGTGCAGCCGGTCGGCGAGCTTGATGACCAGGACGCGCGGGTCCTTGGCCATCGCGACGACCATCTTGCGGACGGTCTCGGCCTGCGCGGCCTCACCGAACTTGACCCGGTCGAGCTTGGTGACGCCGTCGACGAGCAGCGCGACCTGGTCGCCGAAGTCGCGGCGCAGGGTGTCCAGGCCGTATTCGGTGTCCTCGACGGTGTCGTGCAGCAGGCCCGCCATCAGCGTGGCCGGATCCATCCCCAGCTCGGCGAGGATCGTGGTCACCGCGAGCGGGTGGGTGATGTACGGGTCGCCGCTCTTGCGCTTCTGACCGCGGTGCCAACGCTCGGCGACCTGGTAGGCCCGCTCGATCTGGCGCAGCGTGGCCGCCTCGATCTTGGGGTCGTTGCTGCGTACGACGCGCAGCAGCGGCTCCAGGACCGGGTTGTACGGGCTGGAGCGCTGCACACCGAGCCGGGCGAGGCGGGCCCGTACCCGGTTGGGGGAACCAGAGCGGCCCGCGGGGGCGGGCGGCAGGGGCTTGGGCGCCGGGGCCGCGGCGGGCGGGTCGGCCTTGGCGGGCGGCTTGGGCGCGGGGTCCTGCTTCGACGCGGTCTCCGGCTCGGCGGCCGGCGCGGACTTGGGCGCGGCAGTACCCGGCTTGGGCTCGGGGGCCGGGTCGGCAGCCGGAGCGGACCCGTTCACGGTGGCCGGGGCCGCGGCGGCGGGCCGGTCGGCCGGCGACGCGGGCTTGGTGGTGCCGTTGGGCGCGCTCGGCCGCTCGGGCTTCTGCGCGTCCGCGGAAGCCGCGGAAGCCCCTTCGTGGGGGGTCGGCTCGACCGGGCGCGCGGCGGGGGATTCCGCCGGACGCAGTCCGGGGGAGAGCGGCTGGGCCTCGTCTGGCAAGAGCACTCCTCAAGCGGTTCCGGACCCCTGGACCACGAACAGGCCGGGGTGCCATGGTATCGACCCCCGGGTCGGGACTCTCCCTGGGCCATGGGTCCGTACATGACACAGCACCAGGGGCACCCGGATTCTTCCGGGTGCCCCTGGTGCTCATGCGACGGGAGAGCTCGGCTCAGACCGTGATCAGGGCCTCCAGGGGAGCGCCCTTCAGACCGGACTCCAGCCGCTGCCGCCCGGCCAGGAAACCGAGCTCCAGCAGCACCGCGAGACCCGCCACCTCGGCGCCGGCACGGCGGATGAGCTGCAACGACGCATCGGCGGTGCCGCCGGTGGCCAGTACGTCGTCGATCACCAGCACCCGGTCGCCCGGGGCCAGCGCATCGGCGTGGATCTCGATCTCGGCGGTGCCGTACTCCAGCTCGTACGCCTGCCCGAGCGTGGCGCCGGGCAGCTTGCCCGCCTTGCGTACGGGGACGAAACCGATGCCGGCGCGGACCGCTACCGGGGCGGCGAGGATGAATCCGCGCGCCTCCAGGCCCACGACCTTGTCCGCGCGATGGCGGGCGCACAGATCGACGAACGCGTCGGTGAGCGCGCCGAAGGCGGCCGCGTCGGCCAGCAGCGGGGTGATGTCCTTGAACATCACGCCCGGCTGCGGGTAGTCCGGGACGTCCGAGATCCGGCTGAGGAGCAGCTCGCGCAGCTCGGCGTCGGCGCTCATCGGCGCTTGCCCGACGGCCGGCCGCGTCCGCGGTTGCGGGAAGCGGGCTGCGGGCCCACGACGGCGGCATCGTCGCCGTCGTCGGCGTCATCGGCACCGGGGATCGCGTCCTGCGGCTCCTCCTGGCCCGCGCCCTTGGCGGCAGCCGCGGCGCGCTTCGCCAGCACCCGCTTGGCCAGGGCCTTCATCTGCGGCTCGCGCTCCTTGAAGTCGGCGACCAGCGGGGTCGCGATGAAGATCGAGGAGTACGCACCGGCCGCGAGGCCGACGAACAGGGCGAGCGAGATGTCGTTGAGCATGCCCGCGCCCAGCACACCACCGCCGACGAACAGCAGACCGGCGACCGGGAGCAGCGCCACGACGGTGGTGTTGATGGAGCGCACCAGGGTGCCGTTGATGCTGCGGTTGGCGATCTCGCTGTAGGTGAAGCGGGTCTGCTTGGTGATGTCCTTGGAGGATTCCTTCAGGCTGTCGAAGACGACGACCGTGTCATAGAGGGAGTAACCGAGGATCGTCAGCAGACCGATGACCGTACCCGGGGTGACCTCGAAGCCGACCAGGGCGTAGATGCCGACCGTGATCGTGAGGTCGTGGATCAGCGCGATCAGGGCGCCGAGTGCCATCCGCCATTCGAAGGCGATGGCCAGGTAGATCACCACGAGGAGCATGAAGATGGCCAGGCCCAGCCAGGCCTTGTTGGCGATCTCCTCGCCCCAACTCGGGCCGACCAGCTGGGTGTTGATGTCCTGGACCGGGACCTTCAGGTCCTTGGCGAGCTCTTCCTGGACCGGGACGGCCTGCTGGGTGTCCAGGCCGCCGATCTGGATGCGCAGCGCGCTGCCGCCGAGCTTCTGCACGACGGCCTGGTGGCCGCCGGACGCCGACTCGGCCATGTGCTCCGCCTGCGTGGCCGACACGGAGGTCTTCGGGGTGGTGAAGACCGCGCCGCCGGAGAACTCGATGCCCATGTTCAGGCCGCGCACCGCCAGGCCGACGATGGCCGTGATGGTGATGAGGATCGAGATGCCGTACCAGATCTTCCGCTTGCCGATGAAGTCGTAGCCGACCTCACCGCGGTAGAGCCGGGCGCCGATGTTTCCGAGCTTGGACACCTCACGCCTCCTTCGTCTGGGTGGGGGCGCTGCGGCGTCGGCGCAGCGGTGGCTTGGCGCCCAACCGCTTGGGGTCCAGGCCGGACCAGGGATGGCCCTCGGAGAAGAACTTCCGCCGGGCGAGCATCGTCATCAGCGGCTTGGTGAAGAAGAAGACCACGACGACGTCCAGGACGGTGGTCAGGCCGAGCGTGAACGCGAAGCCCTTCACCTTGCCGACGGTGACGATGAACAGCACCGCGGCGGCCAGGAACGACACGAAGTCGGAGACCAGGATCGTACGGCGGGCCCGCGGCCAGCCGCGCTCGACGGCCGGACGAAGGGTGCGGCCCTCGCGGATCTCGTCCCTGATGCGTTCGAAGTAGACGATGAAGGAGTCGGCGGTGATACCGATGGCGACGATGGCGCCGCAGACCGCCGGGAGGTTCAGCGCGAACCCGATGGTCGGGCCGAGCAAGGTCATGATCGTGTACGTCAGGACCGCCGAGACACCGAGGCTGGCCAGCGCGACCAGCGCCAGGCCCCGGTAGTAGGCGACCAGGTAGATGACGACCAGTGCCAGGCCGATGGCGCCGGCGATCAGACCGGCCTCCAGCTGCTCGCTGCCGAGCGCCGCGGTGACCGTGGTCTCGTCATCGATCTTGAACGAGAGCGGCAGGGCGCCGTACGACAGCATGTTGCCCAGGTCCTCGGCGGACTGCTGGGTGAAGCCACCGGAGATGGTGGCGCTTCCACCGTTGAGCCGCTGGCTGACGCGCGGGTCGGAGACCACCGCGCCGTCCAGGACGATCGCGAACTGGTTCTGCGGCTGCACCTTGGTGGCGAGCTCGCCGGTGATGTCCGCGAACTTCTTGCCGCCGTCGGACGTGAAGTCCATCTGGACGATCCAGCCCTGGCCCTGCTGGCTGTCGAAGACCGCCTTGGCGTCCTTGACGTCGGTGCCCTCGACGCCGACCGGGCCGAGCGCGTACTTCTGCGTGCCGTCGTCACTGCAGGCCACGACCGGGTCGGACGGCTTGGCGTTCGACGCCTGCTGACCGGCCTCGGCGCGGCCCTGCTTCGTGGTGCAGTCCAGCGCGGCGAACTTCTTCTGCAGCGAGGCCGGGACGCCCTCGGCGCCGCTCGGGGGCGGGGGCGGCGGCGTGGCGGGCTTGGACGGGCCGGAGGACGCGGTGGGCTTGGCCGTGGGCGCCTTCTTCAGGGCGTCCGTGACGGCACGGCCCTGGGTCGTGGCGCTCGCGGTGGGCGTGGCCGCCGACGAGCCGTTCGGCTTGCCGTCGTCCTTCGTGCCCTGGTCGTCCTTGCCCTTGGCTTCCTGATCCGTGCCGTTCTTGCCCCTGCCCTTCGCCTCCTTGGAGGGGTTGGGGGAAGGCTCGGGGATCTTGGCGCCCGTGGTGGTGGTCAGCACCGGGCGGAATCCGAGCTGGGCGGTGGTGCCGACCTGTTCCCGGGCCTGCTTCGCGTCCGTCCCCTTGGGGATGTTCACGACGATGTGGTTGCTGCCCTGCGTCTGGACCTCGGACTCGGACACACCGAGACCGTTGACCCGCCGCTCCATGATGCCGGCGGCGGTGTTCATATTGGTCTCGTTGATCGCGTTGGGCTTGCCCGGCTGGTTCTGGGCCGCCAGCGTGAAGCTGGTGCCGCCTGCCAGGTCGATGCCCAGCCGGGGCGTCGTGGTACCGGAGTAGAACATTCCTCCGACCAGCGCCACCATCGCGATCAGGATCAGAACCAGGGACCGCCCCGGATGACCCTGGCTCGCGGGCGCCCTGCGGCCCTTCTTGGGTGCTGCCACCTTCTCGTATCTCCCTGTCCAACCACTCGGCTTCGGGTGTCTGCCGAGCGGCCACGAAGTGTTGTGGGGACGTGCCCCCGCCGGAGCCTAGACCGTCCCGGAACCGCGGTGCACCGCCCGTGGGGCGCGCCGCGGTTCCGTTGTGGGCGGACTACTTCGCGTCGGCGCCGCCGGCCTTCTTCTCATCCTTGGCGGCGTCCGCCTCGGTCTTGGCCTCGGCGTCCTTCACATCGTCGGCGTCGGCCTCGGCGTCCTTGTCGGCGTCGGCCGGGGCCTCGGCCTTGCCCAGGTCGATCTTGTCGGCCTTGTCGCCCGTCTCCGCGGCCTCGTCGGCCGGGGCACCGGTCAGCGAGGAGGCGTCGTCCGGGACGACCGGCTCGTCGTGGCCGACCGCTTCGGCGCCGTCCAGAATGCGGTTGTACTCCTCGTCCGCGAGCACCGCGCCGATGGCGTTCTTGGCGTAGATGGCGTGCACGCCGGGGGCGACCTCCAGGAGGACGGTGTCCTCGTGGATTTCCTTGACGGTGGCGTACATGCCACCGATCGTCCGGACGCCGGTGCCGGCCTGCATGTCATCCCGCATCTGCTGGGCCGCCTGCTGCTTCTTCTTGGCGGACCGCGTCATCAGGAACATGGCCCCGATGAGGACGATGAAGGGGAGGAGAGTCACGATACTCACGGGACGGAAATCCTTCGCACGACCGCTGATGCACGGTCTATATACGGGGGTGGGTATGCCGGCCCAGACGGACGGCATCGGCGGAGTCTAAGCGAGTCCCCACCAGTGGAACAACGCCCAGCATCGCACCGTAGTTCCTAGCCGGGCGAGTCTCCGCGCCGTCACGGCCCGAACAAGCCCTGCTGCCCGTTTCCTCCCGCTTGCTGTTGCGGCGGGACGAGGCCCATATGGGTCCAGGCAGCCGGGGTCGCGATCCGGCCGCGGGGCGTACGGGCCAGCAGACCCTCGCGCACCAGGAACGGCTCGGCGACCTCCTCGACCGTCTCGCGCTCCTCCCCCACCGCGACGGCGAGGGTGGACAGCCCCACCGGGCCGCCGCCGAACAGCTTGAGCAGGGCGGTGAGCACCGCGCGGTCCAGGCGGTCCAGGCCGCGGCCGTCGACCTCGTAGACCGCCAGGGCCTGCGAGGCGATCTCGCGGGTGATCACGCCGTCGGCCTTGACCTGGGCGTAGTCACGGACGCGGCGCAGCAGGCGGTTGGCGATACGGGGCGTGCCGCGGGAGCGGCCGGCGATCTCGGCGGCACCCTCGGGTTCTATGTCGACATCCAGCAGGCCGGCCGAGCGGTGGATGACCCGCTCCAGCTCGGCGGGGGTGTAGAACTCCATATGGCCGGTGAAGCCGAAGCGGTCGCGCAGCGGGGGCGGCAGCAGGCCGGCCCGGGTGGTGGCGCCGACCAGGGTGAACGGCGGGAGTTCGAGGGGGATGGCGGTGGCGCCCGGCCCCTTGCCGACGATGACGTCGACGCGGAAGTCCTCCATCGCCATGTAGAGCATTTCCTCGGCGGGCCGGGACATCCGGTGGATCTCGTCGAGGAAGAGGACCTCGCCCTCCTGGAGGGAGGAGAGGATCGCGGCGAGATCACCGGCGTGCTGGATGGCGGGGCCGGAGGTGATGCGGATCGGGGCGCCCATCTCGGCGGCGATGATCATCGACAGGGTCGTCTTGCCGAGGCCCGGCGCCCCGGAGAGCAGGACGTGGTCGGCGGTGGCGCCGCGTGCACGGGCCGCACGCAGCACCAGGTCGAGCTGCTCGCGCACCCGCTCCTGGCCGACGAATTCCTCCAGGTCCTTGGGCCGCAGGGCGGCTTCGACGGCGGAGTCCTCGCCGTCCGCGTCGGCCCCGACGAGCCGGTCGGCCGCGCCGTTGGGAGCGTCCTCTGCGGTGGACGGTGCGGTGTCGTCCCAGTTCACTGCGGATTGCCTCGCGAAGTCGGGGCGGCCGGGCCGCCAGCGTGGTCGTACGGTCGGGGGCGCGGGGACCCGGTTGCGGCGGTCATCGCGCCCTGTTGAGGGTCTGCAGTGCGGCCTTGAGGAGCTGCGGCACCTGCGGCTGCGCGCCTTCGGCGAGGGCCGCCTCGGCCTTCGGGGCGACCGCGTCGAGCGCTTCGTCCGCCTCCCGCGTCGCATAGCCGAGGCCGATCAGCGCGGCGTGCAGCTGGTCGCGCCAGCCGGCCGTCACCGCGCTGCCGACGCCCGCGCGGCCGGTGCCGACCGGCGCGCCGAGGCGGTCCTTGAGCTCCAGGAGCAGCTTCTGCGCGCCCTTCTTGCCGATGCCGGGCACGGCGGTGAGGGTCTTCTCGTCCCCGTTGGCGACCGCGAGGCGCAGGGTGTCCGGGGAGTGCACGGCCAGCATCGCTTGGGCGAGCCGTGGGCCGACGCCGCTGGCGGTCTGCAGCAGCTCGAAGGTCTGCCGCTCGTCGTCGTCTGCGAAGCCGTAGAGGGTGAGCGAGTCCTCGCGGACGACGAGGGAGGTGGCGAGCTTGGCCTGCTGTCCGATGCGCAGCCCGGACAGGGTGTTCGGCGTGCACTGGACGGCCATGCCGATTCCGCCGACCTCGACGACGGCGGTGTCCGGTGCGAGGGCCGCGACCGGGCCGGAGACGAAGGCGATCATCGGGTGCCCTTCTGGGGGGTGCCACGGCGGATGCCGGAGGCGCGGACGGGAGCGGCGCGGCGGGCCGCGGCATGCGCCTGCTGGAGGCGGTTGACCGCGGGGGCGCGCCAGATGTGGCAGATGGCGAGCGCGAGGGCGTCGGCGGCGTCGGCCGGTTTGGGGGGCGCGTCGAGCCGCAGCAGCCGGGTGACCATCGCGCCGACCTGGGCCTTGTCGGCCCGGCCCGATCCCGTCACGGCGGCCTTGACCTCGCTGGGGGTGTGCAGCGCGACCGGCAGCCCGCGGCGGGCGGCGCACAGCATCGCGACCGCACTGGCCTGGGCGGTGCCCATGACCGTACGGACGTTGTGCTGGCTGAACACCCGCTCCACGGCGACGTATTCGGGGCGGTGCGTATCGAGCCACTGCTCAATGCCACGCTCGATGAGGACGAGGCGGTCGGCGATGTCCGCGTCCGCGGGCGTACGCACGACGCCGACGCCGGCCATCGTCAGCGGTCGTCCGGCCACCCCCTCGACCACGCCGACGCCGCAACGCGTCAACCCCGGGTCCACCCCGAGCACCTTCACGGTGCCCCTCCCCTCATGCCGTACCTTGCCGTGCCTTGCCTGCCGCAGCCGGGTGGCTGCCGTACCGTTTCGGCCCGCCACTCCCCCATGGGGGGAACGGAGATCCCCTGCTCAGCACAGTATCCGGTGGCACTGACAACGCGACGGGCCGACAGGGGCGTGTTCCCCCGTCGGCCCGTCGCGTCAGCCGTGCCGGCCCCGCCTCAGTCGTCGGCCCTCAGGCGTCGACCTTGGCCATCACATCGTCCGAGACGTCGAAGTTGGCGAAGACGTTCTGCACGTCGTCGCTGTCCTCCAGCGCGTCGATCAGCTTGAAGATCTTGCGTGCGCCCTCTTCCTCCAGCTCGACCTGCATGGTCGGGACGAAGTTGGCGTCGGCCGAGTCGTAGTCGATGCCGGCTTCCTGGAGCGCGGTGCGGACCGCGACCAGGTCGGTGGCCTCGCTGAGCACCTCGAAGGACTCACCAAGGTCGTTGACCTCTTCGGCGCCCGCGTCCAGGACCGCGCCCAGGACGTCGTCCTCGGCCAGCTCGCCCTTGGGGACGATCACCACGCCCTTGCGGTTGAACAGGTAGGACACCGAGCCCGGGTCGGCCATCGAACCGCCGTTGCGGGTCATCGCGACGCGGACGTCCGAGGCGGCGCGGTTGCGGTTGTCGGTGAGGCACTCGATGAGCACCGCGACACCGTTGGGGCCGTACCCCTCGTACATGATGGTTTCGTAGTCGGCGCCGCCCGCCTCAAGACCCGCACCGCGCTTGACCGCGGAGTCGATGTTCTTGTTGGGCACCGAGCTCTTCTTGGCCTTCTGAATGGCGTCGAAGAGCGTCGGGTTGCCGTCCGGGTCGGCGCCGCCGGTACGGGCCGCGACCTCAATGTTCTTGATCAGCTTCGCGAAGAGCTTGCCGCGCTTGGCATCGATCACGGCCTTCTTGTGCTTCGTCGTAGCCCATTTAGAGTGGCCGGACATCCGCCTGTCTCCTTCGCGTAACCAATTGAGAAACGAACGCCTGAGATCCTACCGGGATCCGATCACGCCGCCGTACGCACCATATCGACGAAGAACGCGTGGATCCGGTGGTCGCCGGTGAGCTCCGGGTGGAAAGACGTGGCGAGGACGTTACCTTGCCGGACGGCCACCGTGTGGCCGCCGTACGTCGCCAGGACATCCGCCGCCGCGCCGACCGACTCCACCCAGGGCGCCCGGATGAAGACGCCCTCGACCGGTCCGCCCGGGATGCCCGCGACCTCGACGGCCGCCTCGAAGGACTCGTTCTGCCGCCCGAAGGCGTTCCGGCGCACGATCATGTCGATGCCGCCGAGCGTCTCCTGGTCCTCCCGGGCGTCCAGCAGCTTGTCCGCGACCATGATCATGCCGGCGCAGGTGCCGTAGACCGGCTTGCCCGCCCGGACGAACGCGCGCAGCGGCTCCAGCATGCCGAAGGCGACCGCCAGCTTGGACATGGTGGTGGACTCGCCGCCCGGAATGACCAGGCCGTCGAGCTCCTCCAGCTCCTCGGGGCGGCGTACCGGCCTGGCCAGGGCGTCCGCCTCGGCAAGCGCCGTGAGGTGCTCGCGGACGTCGCCCTGGAGGGCCAGCACACCGATGGTGGGGGTGCTCATGTGCGTCTGTGTCCCTGTCCTTACCAGCCGCGGTTGGCGTAGCGCTCGGCCTCGGGGAGGGTGTCGCAGTTGATGCCGACCATGGCCTCGCCGAGGTTGCGCGAGACATCCGCGATGACCTTCGGGTCGTCGTAGAAGGTGGTGGCCTTCACGATCGCGGCGGCGCGCTTGGCCGGGTCGCCGGACTTGAAGATGCCGGAGCCGACGAAGACGCCCTCGGCGCCGAGCTGGCGCATCAGCGCGGCGTCGGCCGGGGTGGCGACACCGCCGGCGGAGAACAGCACGACCGGCAGCTTGCCGAGCTCGGCGACCTCCTTGACCAGCTCGTACGGGGCGCGCAGCTCCTTGGCGGCGGCGAACAGCTCGTTGTTGTCACAGCCGCGCAGCTTGGCGATCTCGGCCTTGATCTGGCGGAGGTGGCGGACCGCCTCGACGACGTTGCCGGTGCCGGCCTCGCCCTTCGAGCGGATCATGGCCGCGCCCTCGGCGATCCGGCGCAGGGCCTCGCCCAGGTTGGTGGCACCACAGACGAAGGGGGTGGTGAAGGCCCACTTGTCGGAGTGGTTGACCTCGTCGGCCGGGGTGAGGACCTCGGACTCGTCGATGTAGTCGACGCCGAGCGACTGCAGGACCTGGGCCTCGACGAAGTGGCCGATGCGGGACTTGGCCATGACCGGGATGGACACGGCGTTGATGATGCCGTCGATCATGTCGGGGTCGGACATACGGGCCACGCCGCCGTCCTTGCGGATGTCCGCCGGAACCCGCTCCAGGGCCATGACGGCGACGGCGCCCGCGTCCTCGGCGATCTTCGCCTCTTCCGGCGTGACGACGTCCATGATCACGCCGCCCTTGAGCTGCTCGGCCATACCGCGCTTGACGCGCGCGGTTCCGGTCTCGGGGTGCTGGGGCGTGGTGGGCGTGCTGGACACGGTTGACCTCACTCAGTGCGGGTGGCTTTACTCCGCCGCCCACACAACCGTTTGTGAGGCACGCTCGAAAAGGGCCAATTAGAGGTCAGTGGCTCGTTACAGCCGGGCGGCGGCTCCTCGTCACGGCCGGTCGGCGGCGTCCGGCCCCGCCGACGGGGCGTCCACCGTCAGTTTCCGGCCGAGCGGTCGTCCAGGACGGCGGGCGGCTCGTCGTCCATCTCGAAGGCCAGCGGGAACGGCGCATGGCCCGCGAGCCGGAGGTAGCGCACCAGCCGGTGGCGGCGGACGGCGCGGGCGGCCCGTACGGAGTCGTTGTGGAAGCGGCGCGCCATCGGGACGCGGCGGACCGCGGCGGTGAGTTCGGTGACCGTCTGCTCGCCGCCCGGGGCCTCCCGTACGGCCTCCAGCTGTGCCTCCTCGGCGAAGATCGCGCGCAGCGCCTGGCTGAGTTCGCTCTCGGCCACCTCGCGGTGGTCCTCCTCGGCCTGCCGGGCCTCGTGCGCGGCCTGGTAGAGGACGATCGAGGCGGCGGGGTCGAGGACTCCCGACGTGCCGACCTCCTGCGCGACGGAAGCGCGCCGCAGGAGTTGCGCGTCCAGGGCCGCGCGGGCGGCGTCGATGCGGGTGTGCAGGCGGTCCAGGCGGCCGGCCGTCCAGCTCAGGTAGACGCCGATGAGGACGATGGCGGCTGCGATCCAGATGAGAGTGGTCACGCGGGGTCACATTACGCGGTTCGCTGCGCCGGGCCGCGGCCGATGGGGGTGACCGTTCGTTGCCGGGTGCGGCACCGTTTCGGTGTGTTTCGCCTGCGGCGGGCTTTCGGGTGGGGTTCCGGGCCTCCGGACTTCGTCCTGCGGCCCGCACTCCCCTCCCGTTGTGGGTGGGTGGGGGGTGCGGGCTCGCGTGCCTGGGTCTGTGCAGGTGTGCGGTTGCTCTGGGGGCTGTCCGATGGGTCAGGGTCGGACAGGCCCTAGTTGTGCTGTCCCGGCACGTTGGTGACACGCGTGCTGGGTGCTTGAACGGGTGAGGGCCTTCTGGGTTCGGTGTGGATTGCGACACT
>NZ_JBFAIP010000047.1:0-51382 GCF_040654775.1 Streptomyces sp. NPDC050636 | reverse complement strand
GTCCTCTCCCCCCCCCCGGGCGGGGGGGGCCCGCCCCCGCTGGGGGGGGGGGGGGCGCCGCCCCCCGACGCCCGGTTATGTCAGTTTCACCGGATTCACCACGTCGGCGACCAGCACCAGCAGCGTGAAGCAGATGAAGATCCCGGCGACGACGTAGGCGACCGGCATCAGCTTGGCGACGTCGAAGGGGCCGGGGTCGGGGCGCCGGACGATCTTGGCGAAGGCGCGCCGGATCGACTCCCAGACGGCGCCGGCGATGTGCCCGCCGTCCAGGGGCAGCAGCGGCAGCATGTTGAAGAGGAACAGCGAGAGGTTGAAGCCGGCGACCAGGAAGAGCATGGTCGCGACCCGCTGCTCCGGCGGGATGTCCAGGGCGAAGACCTCGCCGCCGACCCGGGCCGCGCCGACCACGCCCATCGGCGAGTCCTGCTTGCGTTCGCCGCCGTTGAAGGCCGCGTCCCACAGGTCCGGGACCTTGGCGGGCAGGTTGACCAGCGACTCCACGCCCTGCTGGACCATGTTGCCCATGCGGTCCACGGACTGGCCGAAGGACTGCGGGACGACGCCGCTGGCCGGGGTGAAGCCGAGGAATCCGGCGGTGACGTATTCGCCGGGGACATAGCCGCCGTGGCCGTCGGTCTTGGCGACCTTGTTCTCGATCAGGTCGGCGTTCAGGGTCTGCCGGGCGCCGTGCCGTTCGACGACGATCGTCGCGCGTCCGGTGGTGTCGCGGATCTGCTGCTGGAGGGTGCCCCAGTCCGGGACGGCCCGGCCGTTGAACGAGACGATCTTGTCGCCGGCCCGCAGGCCGGCGGCCTTGGCCGGGGAGTCCTTGGCGTCGGCCGGGCATTTGTCGGTCTTGGCGGAGGCCGAGATGACGCAGTCCGAGACCGAGCCGACCTGGGTCGTCTGGGTGTTGATGCCGAAGCCCATCAGCACGCTCATGAAGATCACGACCGCGAGGATCAGATTCATGAACGGTCCGGCGAACATGACGATCACGCGCTTCCACGGCTTGCGCGTGTAGAACATCCGCTTCTCGTCGCCGGGCCCCAGCTCCTCGAAGGCCGCCGAGCGGGCGTCCTCGATCATGCCGCGCCACGGGGACGTGGAGCGGGCCTGGAGCTTCCCGTCGTCGCCGGGCGGGAACATGCCGATCATGCGGATGTAGCCGCCGAGCGGGATGGCCTTGATGCCGTACTCGGTGTCGCCCTTCTTACGGGAGAAGAGCGTCGGCCCGAAGCCCACCATGTACTGCGGCACCCGGATGCCGAAGAGCTTGGCCGTGGAGAGATGGCCGAGTTCGTGCCAGGCGATGGAGAACAGCAGGCCGACGACGAAGACGACTATGCCGAGGATGGTCATCCAGGTCGTCATGCGCGAACCTCCGAAGGTGTACGTGCCGCACGGGCGGCCAGTTCGCGGGCGCGGGCGCGCGCCCAGGTTTCCGCCTCCAGGACGTCCGCGACGGTCAGAGAAGTTCCCTGTGCGGGCGTTCCGTGCTCGGCGACCACTTCGGCGACCGTATCCACAATCCCGGTGAACGGCAGCCCGCCCTTGAGGAACGCGGCGACGCATTCCTCGTTCGCGGCGTTGAAGACGGCGGGGGCGGTGCCGCCCAGATCACCTACGTGGCAGGCCAGCGGGACGGACGGGAAGGCCGTCTCGTCCAGCGGGAAGAACTCCCAGGTCTGGGCCTTCGTCCAGTCGACGCCGGGCGCGGCGTCCGGGACCCGCTCGGGCCAGCCGAGGCCCAGTGCGATCGGCATCCGCATGTCGGGCGGGCTGGCCTGGGCGAGGGTCGAGCCGTCGGTGAACTCCACCATCGAGTGGATGTAGGACTGCGGATGGACGACGACCTCGATGCGGTCGAAGGGGACGTCGAACAGCAGATGCGCCTCGATGACCTCCAGGCCCTTGTTGACCAGGGTCGCGGAGTTGATGGTGACGACCGGGCCCATGGACCAGGTGGGGTGCGCCAGCGCCTGTTCGGGGGTGACGTCGGCCAGCTCCCGCTTCGTACGGCCGCGGAACGGGCCGCCGGAGGCGGTGACGACGAGCTTGCGGACCTCTTCGCGGGCACCGCCGGTCAGCGCCTGGAAGAGCGCGGAGTGCTCGGAGTCGACGGGGATGATCTGGCCGGGCTTGGCGACGGCCTTGACCAGCGGCCCGCCGACGATCAGCGACTCCTTGTTGGCGAGGGCGAGCACCCGGCCCGCCGTGAGGGCGGCGAGGGTGGGGGCGAGTCCGATGGAGCCGGTGATGCCGTTGAGGACGGTGTGGCAGGGGGAGGCGGCGAGTTCGGTGGCCGCGTCCGGGCCCGCCAGGATCTCGGGCAGCGGCTCCCCGGTCCCGTAGCGCGCGGTCAGTGCCTCACGCAGCGCGGGCGCCGCGTCCTCGCGGGCCACCGCGACGGTGCGGACCCGCAGCTGGTGCGCCTGCTCGGCGAGCAGCTCCACCCGGCCGCCGGCCGCGGAGAGCGCGGTCACGCGGAAGCGGCCGGGATTGCGCAGCACGATGTCGATCGCCTGGGTGCCGATCGAGCCGGTCGAGCCGAGGATCACGATCTCGCGCGGGCCGCCCGGTTGGGCGGGGGCCGGCTCGAAACGCAGGTGCGGGTGGGCGAGGGAGTCCGTCATGTGGTCCATTGTGGCCGGTCGGCCGGGCGGCGTGGACACCTAGGGCCGGTCCGGCGGATCTTCGGTGGACACCCGGGGCCGGTCCGGCGGATCTTCCCCGGAACCGGCCCCGGGTGTGCGGACCGGGCCGCTCAGCGGATCGGACGGCGCACATTGTCCTTCGCGCTCGGGCCGGGGGTGGCGTCGGCGATCCAGGGGCCGTCGCCGCTGGGGTCGACGACGCCCTCCTCCAGCCAGGTGTAACGGCCGTCGAGAACCCCGGCGACGAGCTTCCGGTCGAGGGTGTCGGTGTTGGTCCACAGCCGCGCGAACAGCTCCTCGACGCGGATCCGCGACTGGCGGCAGAAGACATCGGCGAGCTGGTGCGCCTCGCGTCCGTGGCCGCCGGTCGTCCGCATCTGCTCCGCCCGTACACAGGCCGCGCTCATCGCGAAGAGTTCGGCGCCGATGTCGACGATCCGGCCGAGGAAGCCCTGTTTGGTCTCCATCCGGCCCTGCCAGCGGGACATCGCGTAGAAGGTGGACCGGGCGAGCTTGCGGGCGGCCCGTTCGACGTACCGCAGATGGCCGGCCAGTTCACCGAACTCCTGGTAGGTACGCGGGAGTTGACCGGGTCCCGCGACGAGCTTGGGCAGCCATCGGGCGTAGAAGCCGCCGGCCTTCGCCGCCGCCCGGCCCTTGTCGGCGAGGCTCTTGTCCGGGTCGATGAGGTCACCGGCGACCGACAGATGGGCGTCGACCGCCTCCCGGGCGATCAGCAGATGCATGATCTCCGTCGAACCCTCGAAGATCCGGTTGATCCGCAGATCGCGCAGCAGCTGTTCGGCGGGCACGGCACGTTCGCCGCGGGCCTCGAGCGAGGCGGCGGTCTCGAAGCCGCGGCCGCCGCGGATCTGCACCAGCTCGTCCGCCATCAGGCAGCCCATCTCGGAGCCGAAGAGCTTGGCGAGGGCCGCCTCGATACGGATGTCGTTGCGGTTCTCGTCGGCCATCTGGGAGGAGAGGTCGACGACGGCTTCGAGGGCGAAGGTGGTCGCGGCGATGAAGGAGATCTTGGCGCCGACGGCCTCGTGCCGGGCGATCGGCTTGCCCCACTGCTCGCGGGCCGCGGACCACTCACGGGCGATCTTCAACGACCACTTGCCCGCGCCGACGCACATCGCGGGCAGCGAGAGCCGACCGGTGTTGAGCGTGGTCAGGGCGATCTTCAGGCCCGCGCCCTCGGGGCCGATGCGGTGCGCGGCGGGGACCCGTACCTGATGGAAGCGGGTCACGCCGTTCTCCAGGCCGCGCAGGCCCATGAAGGCGTTGCGGTTCTCGACGGTGATGCCGGGCGAGTCCGCCTCGACGACGAAGGCGGTGATGCCGCCCTTGTGGCCATCGGAGGCGGGCACCCTTGCCATCACCACCAGCAGATCGGCGACGACCCCGTTGGTGGTCCACAGCTTCACGCCGTCCAGTACGTAGCCTTCGCCGTCGCCGTCCGGGACGGCGGTGGTCGCCAGCCGGGCCGGGTCGGAGCCGACATCCGGCTCGGTCAGCAGGAACGCGGAGATGTCCGTACGGGCGCAGCGCGGCAGGAAGGCGTCCTTCTGCTCCTGGGTGCCGAAGATCTTCAGCGGCTGCGGTACTCCGATCGACTGATGCGCCGACAGCAGCGCACCGATCGCGGGGCTGGCGGAACCGACCAGCGAGAGCGCCCTGTTGTAGTAGACCTGGGTCAGCCCGAGGCCGCCGTACTTCGTGTCGATCTTCATGCCGAGCGCGCCGAGCTCCTTGAGCCCGTTCACGGTCTCGTCCGGGATCTGCCCCTCGCGCTCGATCCGCGCGCCGTCGATCTTCGTGTCGCAGAACTCGCGCAGCGTGGCCAGGAACTTCTCCCCGCGCCGTACGTCGTCCGCCGCCGGGGTGGGATGCGGATGGATGAGGTCGAGCCTGAAGCGCCCCAGGAACAGTTCCTTGGCGAAGCTGGGCTTGCGCCAGTCCTGCTCACGGGCCGCCTCGGCGACCTGCCGTGCCTCGCGCTCGGAAACCTTTCGGATGGACGGAGCGGTCATCAGGAGCTCACCTCACCGCGGATCGGGAGTGCTGCACCGGCAGGCCGGTCGGCTACCGGTCAGTGCTACTTGTGAGGGTCCTCGATCCCCGCGGGTTGCACCAGTGGTGGCGCGGGGCGGTCCGGGTGAGGGTGCGGATACCCGCCATGCGTGGTAGTCGGCGCGGAACCGGCAGGGCGGGGAAAACGGGCGACGCGGCGCGCTCCGGGACAGGGTTCCGGAGCGCGCCGCGGCCGGGGCCGGCGCCGGGGGGTGCGTCGGCCGGGGCCTGGAGGGCGGTACGGCCGAAGGCATGGCCGTCGCTGTCCACCGGTCCAGGCCGGTCGGGTGTCGTCCTACAGGTCGAGGCCGGTGAGGACCATGACCCGCTCGTACGTGTAGTCGTCCATCGCGAAGCGCACGCCCTCGCGGCCGACGCCGGACTGCTTGACACCGCCGTACGGCATCTGGTCGGCGCGGTAGGACGGCACATCGCCGATGATCACGCCACCGACCTCCAGCGCGCGGTGCGCACGGAACGCGGTCTGCAGGTCATGCGTGAACACACCCGCCTGGAGGCCGTACTTGGAGTCGTTGACGGCGGCGAACGCCTCGGCCTCGCCGTCGACCTTCGTGACCGTGAGCACCGGGCCGAAGACCTCTTCGCAGGCGATCGTCGTGTCGGCGGGCACATCGGCGAGCACGGTCGGCGCGTACGAGGCGCCGTCCCGCTTGCCGCCCGCGAGCAGCTTCGCACCGCGCTGCACGGCCTCGTCCACCCAGGATTCGACGCGCTTGGCGGCGTCCTCGCTCACCAGCGGGCCGACCTCGGTGGCGTCGTCCGACGGGTCACCGGTGACCTGCGCGCCGACCGCCTTGACGATCTTCGGCACCAGCCGGTCGTACACGGTGGCGTCCGCGATCACGCGCTGCACCGAGATGCAGGACTGGCCGCCCTGGTAGTTGGAGAAGGTGGCGATGCGCTGCGCCGCCCAGTCCAGGTCCGCCTCGGAGCAGAAGTCCGGCAGCACGACGGCCGCGCCGTTGCCGCCGAGCTCCAGGGTGCAGTGCTTGCGCGGCACCGAGTCGAGGATCGCGTAGCCGACCTTCTCGGAGCCGGTGAAGGAGACGACCGGCAGCCGCTCGTCCTGGACCAGCGCTTCCATCCGCTCGTTGGGCACCGGAAGGATCGACCAGGACCCGGCCGGCAGCTCGGTCTCGGCGAGCAGCTCGCCCAGGATCAGGCCGGAGAGCGGGGTGGCCGGGGCGGGCTTGAGGAGGATCGGGGCGCCGGCCGCGATGGCCGGGGCGATCTTGTGGGCGCAGAGGTTCAGCGGGAAGTTGAACGGCGCGATGCCCAGGACCGTGCCACGCGGGAAGCGGCGGGTCAGGGCGAGCCGCCCGGCGCCGCCCGCGTCGGTGTCCAGGCGCTGCGCCTCGCCGCCGTTGAAGCGGCGGGCCTCCTCGGCCGCGAAGCGGAACACGGACACGGCACGGCCGACCTCGCCGCGCGCCCACTTCATGGGCTTGCCGTTCTCCGCGGAGATCAGCCGGGCGATCTCCTCCGTACGCTCCACCAGCCGGCGCTGTACGTGGTCCAGGGCGGCGGCCCGCACATGGGCCGGGGTCGCGGCGAACTCGTCCTGGACGGCGACGGAGGCCGCGATGGCCTCCTCGACCTGGGCCTCGGTGGGGACGCTCACCGTGCCGACGAGACGTCCGTCCCAGGGGGAGGTGACATCGAAGGTGGCCTCACCGGTGGCCTTACGGCCGGCGAGCCAAAAGGCGGTGGGGGCTGCAGCAGTGTTCGGCACAGTGGATCCCGGCCCTTCCGAAGTGGTGGGTGGTGCGCATGGCTCTGGGAGCGGCTGCGTTTTCTGTCCCCACCGTAGGGGCGCGAGGGTCCTGTGGCGTTTGTCCGAAGCGGCGTAATCCGTCCGCGTGTCTCTCCGTGGTGGAAGAGGCGTACGGATCGACGGGGCCTTCCCCGCTCCCCCGTCACCCTCTCCCCCACTGCCCCGTCGCTCTCGGTCACTCCTCCGTCGGCGCCGAGGTGGCCTTGAGGGCCAGCCACAGCTCCATCCGGACGTCCGCGTCGTCAAGGGAGCGGCCCAGGATCTCCTCCACCCGCCGCATCCGGTAGCGCAGGGTGTGGCGGTGTACGCCCAGGTCGGCGGCGGCCGCGTCCCACTGGCCGTGCCGGGACAGCCAGGCGCGCAGCGAGGCGACCAGGTCTCCGCGGCCGGTGGCATCGTGCTCGCGCAGCGCGCGCAGCAGTCCGTCGGCGAAGGCGCGTACGGCGTCGTCGGCGAGCAGCGGGAGGACGGATCCTGCCGCCACGTCCTCGTGTTCCACCAGCGTGCGGCCGCGTCGGCGGGCGACGGACAGCGCCTGTTCCGCCTGGCGGTGGGCGGTCGCGGCGGCCGTCGGGCCGGTCGGCGCGGACAGCCCGACGGCCAGCCCCTCGCCGCCATGCCCCGCCTCGGCGCGCTCGGACCGGCCGCGCTGCCGCGACCGCGCCCCGAGGCGGGCCTCGGCCGCGGCGGCGTACTCGGCGCAGGCGGCCGCGGCCGCGCCGCCGTCCGCGACCAGCACGACCAGCCGGCCGCCGGCCGGCACGGTGAGCACCGCCTCGCCGGTCCTGGCGGCTGCGGACTCCATCGCATCGGCGAGCGCGTCCAGGACGGCGGGGGTCCCCGAAGACGCGGCGGAGGCGGCGGCCCCCGTAGACGTGGGCGGCGTGGGCGGTGTGGCCGGATCACCGTCTGCCGCGACGGACTCGGCCACCACCATCCGGAACGGCGCGTCCAGCAGCCCGCCGTAGAGCCGTCCCGCCACCGCCCGTGCGTGGTCCGGTTCGCCCGCGAGCAGCATTTTCAGGACCGCCGCGCCGAGCCGCTGTTCGGCGTCCTGCAGCGCCCGGGAGCGTTCGGTGGTGAGGGTGAGCAGCGCGACGGCGGAGTGCACGGCGTACCGCTCGGCGGTACCGAGCGGCGCGCCGGTCCCGACCGCGAGCACACCACGCGCCCGGCGCCCCGTACCCAGCGACTGCAATTCCACCCGATCGTCACCGTCGACCGCGCTGACGACGGAGCTGGCGGGGGCGGGGCGTTCCCGCAGCCGCCCCACGTCATCGGCCAGCCGGGCGGCACGCCGGGCCGCCCAGTCGGGGGCGGCGGCCACCACCGCGCCCGAGGCGTCGTACAGCGCGGCCCAGCCGTCGAGATGCGCGGCGAGCCGCGACAGCAGCTCGGCCGGGCCCTCGGCACTCAGCGCCGCCCGGGTCAGCTCCCGCTGCGCCTCGAAGCCGGCGGTCACCGCGCGGTACTGGTCGGCGGCGACGGCGGCCGAGACGGCCTTGCTGATGGCGATGAAGGGGGTCCTGCGGGGCACCCCGAGCAGCGGCAGATCCGCCTGCCGGGCCGCCTCGACCAGCGCCTCCGGTACCTCTTCGTAATTCACCCCGACCGCGAAGCCGAGCCCGACGACCCCGGCCTCCGCGACCCGCCGCACATACCTGCGGGTCGCCTCCGCGTCCTCCGCGTCCAGCTTGAGCGCGGTGATGAGCAGCAGCTCACCGCCCTCCATGTAGGGCACCGGGTCGATCAGCTCGCTGGCGTGCGCCCAGCGCACCGGGACGTCCAGCCGGTCCCCGCCCGCGAGCACGGTCAGCTTGAGCGCGGTGTGGTTGACCAGGGAGGCGAGGGTGTGCGGCATGGGACCTTCGGTTGCGGCGTGGGGGCGAGGCGGGCGCTGCGCGGGGCGTTTTCGCCGTCCCGTACGAACGGTCGCTTCCGATTCTGCCTCAGCGGAGGAATCGGGGGGACCTCGCGGCCGGAGACCACCCGGAAGTGCCGAAACGATTCCTTAGACAGCCAAAGATATTCCGACTAACCTTTCGGTATATCCACAGAGGGAGTCAGCCATGACCAAAATGCTGATCGACATCGACGACGAGGCTCTTGAGCAGGCCGCCAAGGTCTTCGGCACGAAGACGAAGAAGGACACCGTCAACACCGCGCTGCGCGAAGTCACTCAGCAGATCAAGCGTGCCCGCGCGCTGGAGCGGCTGGGCGAGATGGCCGACCGCGGCGACTTCGACATGCTCATCGAGAACAAGGGCGACGTCGACGCGCCCATCAACGATAAGGCGGCCTAACGGCAGTGAGCAGCGCGCTCTTCCTCATCGACACATCCGCTCTCGCCCGCATTCTCCGCAAACCGCTCCGCGAGCACTGGAGCCGTCAGCTCGCCGCCGGAATCATTTCCGTCTGTCCAGCCGTTGAGCTGGAATTCCTGTACTCCGCCCAGTCGTTGGCAGACCGCCTGGAGAAGCAGGAGCTACTTCGGGAACTGTTCTCCTGGGTCCCCATGCCCGACAGCGTCTTCGAACGGGCCCAGCAGCTCCAGCAGCAGCTCACCGTGTCAGGCCAGCACCGCTCGGCAGGTGCCGTGGACCTGATGGTCGCGGCCACCGCCGAGCGGGAAGGCCTGATCGTCCTGCACGACGACCGTGACTACGAGGCGATCTCCCGCCTGACAGGCCTGCCGGTGCAGCGCATCGTGGCACCCTCCGGCCACTGACCCCCCTCACCCCCGCAGATCCACCAACACCGGCGGCGCGTGCTCCCCCTTCACCGATGTCACCGACAGCACGGCGTGCCCGGCGGGGACCTGGTTCGCGAGGTCGGAGGCGGACCACCGTTCGCGTTCGACGGTGCGTACGGTGACGGCCTTGGCGGTGGCCGCCTTGCCCGTGACCAGGTGGCGGAAGACGTGGAAGGCCTTCATCGCGGCGCCCTCCGCGATGATTTGACGATCCGTCACATCACGGGTCTCCACCCACTCCTTGCCCCACACCTCGGCGAACCGCGCTCCGTCCCACGTCGTCACGCCCGCGAGCGCCATCCGACAGCCGACCGCGCCGAGCAGCGCGCTCCGCAGCGCATCGGGGACGTCGTCCAGCGCGCGCAGCGTCAGCACCGCGCCGGCGTTGGCGGAGCGCAGCCGCTGGAGTCCGCGCAGCGCCTCGGCGGTGATCGTGTGCGCGGCCTCGTCGAGCACCAGGCAGGCGAACAGGGAGCGGTCCCTGCGGGCCACCGCGCACTCGGTGAACTGGGCGAGCACGAGCCGGGCGAGGATCCGTGAGGCCTCCGCGTGACCGCGCTCGGGCAGTTCGATACGGACCCGCAGGGGGTGGTCGAGGGCGCGGAGCGAGACCTGGCGGGTGCGTCCCGTCGGGTCGAAGAAGTCCGCGAAGGCGGGCCGGTCGAGCAGCGCGATGCGGTCGGCGAGCAGCACGCCCACATCGCCCGCCCGCTCCGACTGCCGTGCGCGGGCGTCCAGTTCGCGCAGCAGGGTGTGTTCGCGGGCGCCCTCCAGGACGGCGCGCAGCGCGGCGATCGGCTCGGTCGCGCCGTCGAGCAGTTCGCGCAGCTCCTGGACGGAGGGGAAGCGGTCGTGGGCCGCCCGGAAGGGGCCCAGCAGCTGGGCCAGGGCGGTCGCGGCGCGCCGGCTGTCGCCGCCGGGTAGCTGCCCGGCGAGGTCGCCGACCAGCGCCTCGGCGAGGATGCCGGCCGCCTCGTCCGGGTCGGTGGTGCCGCCGTACAGGTCGAGATCGCACTCCGGGTCCGGGCGGCCGATCTTGACCACCACGTCGAACGCGTCGTCCGGGCCGAGGTCCGCGCCGGCCGGTCCGACGGCGATGACCGCGCACTGCCCGGCGAGCGCCTGCAGGCACATCGACTCCACGACCGGCTTCAGCACCCGCGTCGTCTTGCCGCTCCCCGAGGGCCCGACGGCCAGCAGCGAGGTGCCCAACACGCCCGGCTCCAGCGCGCATCCGGCACCGCGGTGCTGATACGGGTTGCGCGGGTGGTCGGCCGCGGTGCCGATCCGGACCTGGTGCGCGAGCATGTCGTGGTCGGCGGTCCGGTGGGCCAGATCGCGCCGCCCCGAGGGGTGCGCGCAGGCCGCCGCGCCGTGCCGCAGCACGGTGTCGGAGAAGGCGGCAACGGTGTTCTTGCCGGAGCGTACGGAGCGCCAGGCGCGTTCGATCCTGGCCACGTCCACATCGTTCATCCTGCCCGCGCGGGCCTCCGCCGCGAGCTTGTCGGCGGCATCCGGGGCTCCTTGGGCGCGCAGCTCCGGCCACTGCGCCGGGTCGGCGGCGGGCTCGGGCGCACGGGCGGGCGCGCGGTCGCCGACACGCCGGACGAGGGGAAGCACCAGGCGGCGGGCGAGTTCCGGCCAGCGGCCGAGGCGGCCGAAGACGACGGCCAGGAGGGCCACGAACAGTCCGTAGTAGATGTAGGTGGCCCAGACGTAGATCATCTGGTCGCCGCCCGCCTCCCGCCAGGAGTCCGGCGTGAGCAGCAGCAGCGGGAACAGCCAGTAGCTGCCGAGGTAGCCGTTCCACAGCAGCGACCACAGCAGCCAGCCGCACAGGAACGAGATCACCGCACCGCTGATCAGCTGCCGTGCGGGCACCCGGTCCGGCTCCTCGGCCGCCCGGGGCCGGTGCCCGAACGTCCAGATGCCGGGCGCGGCGGCCGGGCGCGGGGTGCGCAGCCAGCCCAGCAGCGGCGGCTCCGGCGAAGCGCCCGAACCGGCGGGGCCGACGGGACCGACAGACACAGCCGGCGGGGCGGCGGGCTTGGCGGGCGGGGCGGCGGGCGGTGGCGGGGAGACCGGCGCGGCGGCCGGCGGCGTGGGCGGTGCCGCTTGGCGCGGCACGCTCGGTTCGGGTCGGTGTGCTCCGCCGGACGGCGGGGCGGCGGTGTGCGGTGCGTCGTGCGTGCCCTCGGTGTCCATCCTGTGCCCCTGCTCCCCCTTGATCAGCCGTGATCAACTTCGATCGATCCGGGTCGGCCCGGATCAGCCTCGATCAGCGATGGCCTGTGTACCGCGGGTTCAATCTACTGGCCGTACGCCATCGCTATGTCCGGTGCGGACAACGCAACACGCGCACTTCTCCCGAACGGAACATGCCAGACCCGGCGCCCCGCCCCTAGCCTGCGAGAACAACACTTCCGTCCGTCCGTGTTCCACCCCCAGGAGACTGCCATGACCGAACTGTCCGGAGGCCCCGCCGTCCCCCAGGAGCGTCGCGTCGTCACCGCGATCCCCGGCCCCAAGTCCCAGGAGCTGTGGGCCCGTAAGCAGGCCACGGTGGCCAACGGCGTCGGGGCCGTGCTGCCCGTCTTCGTCAAGCGCGCGGGCGGCGGTGTCCTTGAGGACGTGGACGGCAACTCCCTCATCGACTTCGGCTCCGGTATCGCGGTGACCTCGGTCGGCAACAGCGCCGAGGCCGTGGTGCGCCGTGCCACCGCGCAGCTCAACGACTTCACCCACACCTGTGCGATGGTCACGCCGTACGAGCCGTACGTCGAGGTCTGTGAGGCGCTGGCCGAGCTGACCCCCGGCGACCACGCCAAGAAGTCCGCGCTCTTCAACTCCGGCGCGGAGGCCGTGGAGAACGCCGTCAAGGTGGCTCGCGCCTACACCAAGCGCCAGGCAGTCGTGGTCTTCGACCACGGCTACCACGGCCGGACGAACCTGACGATGGCGCTCACGTCGAAGAACATGCCGTACAAGCACGGCTTCGGCCCGTTCGCACCCGAGGTCTACCGGGTACCGGTCGCCTACGCCTACCGCTGGCTGACCGGCCCGGAGAACTGCGCGAAGGAGGCCGCGGACCAGGCCATCGAGCAGATCACCAAGCAGGTCGGCGCGGACAATGTCGCGGCGATCATCATCGAGCCGCTGCTCGGCGAGGGCGGCTTCATCGAGCCGGCCAAGGGCTTCCTGCCCGCCATCGCGAACTTCGCGAAGGAAAACGGCATCGTCTTCGTCGCCGATGAGATCCAGTCGGGCTTCTGCCGTACGGGGCAGTGGTTCGCGTGCGAGGACGAGGGCATCGTTCCGGACCTGATCACCACGGCCAAGGGCATCGCGGGCGGTCTGCCGCTGGCCGCCGTCACCGGCCGCGCCGAGATCATGGACGCCGCGCACGCGGGCGGCCTGGGCGGCACCTACGGCGGTAACCCCGTGGCCTGCGCCGCGGCGCTCGGCTCGATCGAGACCATGCGCGAGCAGGACCTGAACGCCAAGGCCCGCCGGATCGGCGAGCTCATGAAGCCGCGCCTGGAGGCGATGGCGGAGAAGTTCGACATCATCGGCGAGGTCCGCGGCCGCGGCGCGATGATCGCCATCGAGCTGGTGCAGTCCGGCTCCAAGGAGCCCAACCCGGCGGCCACCGGGGCGCTCGCCAAGGCGTGCCACCAGGAGGGCCTGCTGGTGCTGACGACCGGCACGTACGGCAATGTGCTGCGCTTCCTGCCGCCGCTGGTCATCGGCGAGGACCTGCTCAACGAGGGCCTTGACATCATCGAGGCGGCTTTCGCCGCGCTCTGAGCTCCACCTGAGCCGAGATGAGCTGAGCCGGCGACAGCCCGTGCGAGGGGACCACGCGCGGCCCGGGGAACGGTATCCGTCCGTGCCCCGGGCCGCGCGCCCCTTTCCACACTCTTCGCGCCTCCCATTTGTCCGCATCCGCCCGTACCATGGCGCCCGTTTCGCGGGTATCTGGCGGCATGGAGTGAAGAAGATGTGCGGGGGCGATGGCGGCCGGGTGATCCGCCTGTCGGGGGTGCCGCCCGTGCCGTACGGTTTCTGCAGATGAGAGAAACACCCCGCTCGCAGGGGACTGCGGGCGACGCCCGGCCGGCGCTTCCCCAGCTCCGGCCAGGCCGTGCCCTCGCGCACAACACCGGGACCCCTGGCCGGGGCTCCGGGAATCCTCACCGATCGGATGTCCGCCCGCCCCACACCCCCCGGGGCGCGCGGGACACCGGTCAGCGCGGCCGCCTCGGAACCACCCCCCCTGTTCCGAGGCGGCCGACCCATTTTCTGAAGTTTCCGAAGTTTCCGGGATTCCGGGGTTCCCAGGATTGACGAAGTTCCCAGGACTTACGAAGTTCCCGGCTCTCGCGGTCGGCCTGTTGAGCGTGCTGCTCTTCGCCACGCTCACCTGGCAGGTGGCGTGCCACGGCCCGCTGCGCACACTCGACGAGCGGCTCGGCCGCGCCCTTGCGGCAAGGGCCATCCCCTCCTGGGCCGCAGAGTTCTTCGCCGACCTCGGCAACACGGTCGTCGCGCTGCCGGTGCTGCTGGCGGCCGTCGCCTGGACCGCGTGGCATGGCCGGCGGCGCGGCCCGGGGCGGGAACGGGACGCCAACGACCGTGCCGCTGCGGCACGTTGGTGGCTTCCGCCGCTCGCCGCCGCGCTCGCCCTGGCCACGGTGCCGGCGCTGGTCGTCCCGCTCAAACTATGGCTCGCCCGGCCGGGCCCGCCGCAGATGCAGGGCGGCACACACGACGGCTTCTATCCGTCGGGCCATGGCGCGACGGCGGCCGTCGCATACGGCGTGGCCGCCCTGCTCCTGACACACGGTCGGCGATATACGGGCCGCCCGGCCGGCGGGGCCCTGGTCCCGGTCGCCCTCGCCGCCGGAGTCACCGTCCTCAACACCGGCGTCGGCCTCGGCCTGGTGCGCCAGGGCTATCACTGGCCGCTGGACGTACTCGGCAGCTGGTGCCTCGCCGGGGTGATCCTGTCGGTGTGGTGGGCGGTGTGCGCCCGGTGGGCGGCAGCTCCGCCTCCCGTCAGCCCTTCCGCGTCAGTTGGGCCGCCGCCTCGTCCATAGCGAGTGCCAGGACGCCCGGGTCGGTGAGCATGCCCGTGCCATCCGGCGGGACGAGCCGGCGGACACCGCCGGCGGCTCGGGTGCTTCCTGCGTGCTTCCCGTCAGCTGTCGAAGCCCAGCCCCACCTTGTCCATGGCCTTCAGCCACAGATTGCGCCGCCCGCCATGCGTATCCGCGCGGGTCATCGACCACTGGGTGATGCCGATACCGGCCCAGCGCAGCGGCTCGGGCGGGAACGGCAGTGGTTTGCTGCGCACCATCTCCAGCTCGGTGCGTTCGGTGCGCTCGCCGCTGAGCAGGTCGAGCATCACCTCGGCGCCGAAGCGGGTGGCGCCCACGCCGAGGCCCGTATATCCGGCGGCGTACGCGACCCGGCCGGCGTGCGCGGTGCCGAAGAACGCGGAGAAGCGGGAACAGGTGTCGATCGCGCCGCCCCAGGTGTGGCTGAAACGCAGGCCCTCCAGCTGCGGGAAGCAGCGGAAGAAGTGCCGGGCGAGCTTCTCGTACGTGGCCGGGTGCTGGTCGTACTCGGCGCGGACGCCGCCGCCGTAGCGGTAGACGATGTCGTAGCCGCCCCACAGGATGCGGTTGTCGGCGGTGATGCGGAAGTAGTGGAAGTGGTTGTTGCTGTCGGACAGGCCCTGGCGGTTCCGCCAGCCGATGGCGGCGAGCTGGCCGTCGGACAGCGGCTCGGTCATCAGGGCGTGGTCGTAGACCGGGACGATGTACGGGCGGACCCGTCGCACCAGGGACGGGAAGGCGTTGGTGCCGAGCGCGATATGGCGGGCGAACACCCGGCCGTAGGGGGTGCGGACGGCCATGCCCAGGCCCTCGGAGGCGAGGGCGGTGGCCCGGGTGCGTTCGTAGACGCGTACGCCGAGGTCGAGGCAGGCCCTCTTCAGGCCCCAGGCGAGGCGGGCCGGGTTGAGCATGGCGACGCCGTCGCGGTCCCAGAGTCCGGCCCGGAAGGTCGGTGAGTCGACCTCGGCACGCAGTTCGTCCTGGTCGAGGAACCGGTGCCGGTCCAGGCCGAGCCGGGCGGCGTCCTCGGCGGCCTCCTTGAGCTCGGCGACCTGGTACGGCTCGGTGGCGATGTCGATCTCGCCGGTGCGCTCGAAGGCGCAGTCGATGTCGTAGCGGGCGACGGCGTCCTCGATGTCGTCGAGGTTGCGGATGCCGAGCTCTTCGAGCTTGGCGAGTTCGCCCGGCCAGCGGGCCAGGCCGTTGCCGAGGCCGTGGGTGAGGGAGGCGGCGCAGAAGCCGCCGTTGCGCCCGGACGCGGCCCAGCCGATCTCGTTGCCCTCGATGAGGACGACATCGCGCTGCGGGTCGCGCTCCTTGGCGATCAGGGCGGTCCACAGCCCCGAGTAGCCGCCGCCGACGACGAGCAGATCGCAGGTCTCGTCGCCGACGAGGGCGGGCAGGGCGTCGGGGCGGTCCGGGTCCTCCAGCCAGAAGGGGGTGGGGGCGGCATCCGCGAGCGCGCGGACGGGGGACGCCCCCGAGATGTACGGCATGGCAGCTCGTGCCATGGTTCTCAGCTCCTCTAGCTCCTCTTACGCCTGTTACGGCGGTTGCCGGCCAGTTGGCCGACGACTACGCACAGCACGGCGACCAGGAACATCGCCGTTCCGATGACATTGATCTGAACGGGTGTGCCACGCTGCGCCGATCCCCAGACGAACATGGGGAAGGTCACGGTGGAGCCGGCGTTGAAGTTGGTGATGATGAAATCGTCGAAGGAGAGCGCGAAGGAGAGCAGCGCGCCGGCCGCGATGCCGGGCGCGGCGATCGGCAGCGTCACCCGGAGGAAGGTCTGCGCCGGGGAGGCGTAGAGGTCCTGAGCGGCCTGTTCCAGGCGCGGGTCCATGCTCATCACGCGTGCCTTGACGGCGGTGACGACGAAGCTCAGGCAGAACATGATGTGCGCGATGAGGATCGTCCAGAAGCCGAAATTGATGCCCATGTTGAGGAACAGGGTGGCCAGGGAGGCGGCCATGACGACCTCGGGCATGGCCATCGGCAGGAAGATCAGGGTGCTGACACCGGACCGGGCACGGAAGCGGTAGCGGGCCAGCGCGAAGGCGATCATCGTGCCGAGGACGGTCGCTCCGAGGGTGGCCCAGACGGCCAGCTGGAGGCTCAGACCGAGCGAGCCGCACAGGTCGGCGACGCCGCACGGATCGGTCCAGGCGTCCGTGGAGAAGCGCTGCCACTGGTAGTTGAAGCGGCCGTTGGGCTTGTTGAAGGAGAAGACCAGCACGACGAGGTTGGGCAGGATCAGATAGGCCAGCGTGCACAGGCCCGCGATCGTGACGATGTTGCGGCGCAGCCAGCGCAGGCCCTTGTTGGGGGTGCCCTTGTTGGGGGTGCCCTTGTTGGGGGTGCGTGCCGCCGTGGCTGCCGTGGTCTCGGTTTCCGCCATCAGACCAGATCCTCCGTCCCGGACTTGCGGATGTAGATCGTGACCATCGTGAGGATGGCCGCCATGAGGATGAAGGAGAGGGCGGCTGCGGTCGGGTAGTCCAGGACCCGCAGGAACTGGGACTGGATGACGTTGCCGATCATCTTCTGGTCGGTGGAGCCCAGCAGTTCGGCGTTGATGTAGTCGCCGGCGGCCGGGATGAAGGTGAGCAGGGTGCCCGCGACGACGCCCGGCATGGACAGCGGGAAGGTGACCCGGCGGAAGGTGGTGGCCGGGCGGGCGTAGAGGTCGCCGGCGGCTTCGTGCAGCCGGGGGTCGATGCGCTCCAGAGAGGTGTAGAGCGGCAGGATCATGAACGGCAGGAAGTTGTACGTCAGTCCGCAGACCACCGCGAGCGGGGTGGCCAGCACCCGCTGCCCTTCGGTGAGGCCCAGCCAGCTGGTGACGTCCAGGAAGTGCAGCGAGTTGAGGACGCCGACGACCGCTCCGCCGTCCGCCAGGATCGTCTTCCAGGCCAGCGTGCGGATCAGGAAGCTGGTGAAGAACGGGGCGATGACGAGGATCATCACGAGATTGCGCCAGCGGCCGGCCTTGAAGGCGATGAGGTACGCCAGCGGGTAGCCGAGCAGCAGGCAGAGGGCGGTGGCGGTGGCGGCGTAGAGCACCGACCGGAGGAACTGCGGCCAGTATTCGCCTATCGCGTCCAGGTAGGTCGCGAAGTGCCAGGTGACCTTGAAGCCCTCTTCGAGGGAGCCGGTCTGGATGGACGTCGACGCCTGGTAGACGAGCGGGGCGGCGAAGAAGACGACCAGCCACAGGATGCCGGGCAGCAGCAGCCAGTAGGGGACGAGGCGCTTACGGGTGGGGGCCTTGCGTATCTGGAGCGGCTCGGTCTCGGCCGGCTCGGCCGGTGGCGCGGGGGCCTCTGCAGTACTCATGCGGCCTCCTCGTCGAGGTCCGCACCGGCGTCGATGTCCTGCGCAGCGTCCAGCCCGAAGGTGTGCCCCGGGCTCCAGTGCAGAACGACCTCGGCGCCCGGTACCAGCCGCCCGTCGCGCTCGATGTTCTGCTCGTAGACGGCGAGTTCGCCCAGGCCGGGGGCCTCGATGACGTACTGCGTGGAGACGCCGATGAAGCTGGCGTCCTTGATGCGTCCCGGCAGCCGGTTGCGGCCGTCGGTGATCGACCCGGCATCGTCGGCGTGCGCCAGGGAGATCTTCTCGGGCCGTATGCCGGCCAGCACCTTCTCCCCGGGACGGGCCACGGCGCTACATCGGCCGGCGGGCAGCCGGAGCTTGGCGTCGCCGGCCTTGAGGAGCAGTTCGCCGTGCTGCCGGTCGCTCGCCTCGACGACCTCGGCCTCGATGAGGTTGGAGGTGCCCAGGAAGTTGGCGACGAAGGTGGAGGCGGGGTTCTCGTAGAGGTCGGCGGGAGCGCCGAGTTGCTCGACCCGGCCGCCGTTCATCACCGCGACCGTGTCGGCCATCGTCATGGCCTCCTCCTGGTCGTGGGTGACATGCACGAAGGTGATGCCGACCTCGGTCTGGATCCGCTTGAGCTCCAGCTGCATCTGGCGGCGCAGCTTGAGGTCGAGGGCGCCCAGCGGCTCGTCGAGCAGCAGCACCTGAGGGTGGTTGATCAGGGCGCGGGCGACCGCGACGCGCTGCTGCTGGCCGCCGGAGAGCTGCTGCGGCTTGCGGCGCGCCATGGGGCCGAGCTGTACGAGGTCGAGCATCTCCTCGACCTGCTTCTTGACGGACTTGATGCCGCGGCGGCGTAGCCCGAACGCGACGTTCTCGAAGATGTCGAGGTGCGGGAAGAGCGCGTAGTTCTGGAAGACGGTGTTGACCTGGCGCTTGTAGGGCGGCAGGACGGTGACGTCCTTGCCGGAGAGCTCGACGGTCCCGGTGGTGGGGTCCTCCAGCCCGGCGATCATCCGCAGCGTGGTGGTCTTACCGCAGCCCGAGGCGCCCAGCAGCGCGAAGAAGGAGCCCGCGGGGACGGTGAGATCGAGCGGGTGGACGGCGGTGAAGGACCCGTAGGTCTTGCTGATCCCGTGGAGGCGGACGTCGCCGCCGCTGCTTTGGGGGGTCGCGGTGTTGGTCATGTGGGTCGTCCCGTGTGTCGGAGGTCGGACAGCTCATACGGGCCTGGCGGGGGCGTGGGGGCCCAGGCGTGAATGGGGGTACCCCTGCTCGAAGGTTGAGCGCTTGGGGGGAGGCTCAGGCACCGGTGAGGTCGGAGAACTTCTGCGCGAAGGCCTTGCTCTCCTTGGCGGACAGGGCGCGGAAGGAGTGGGACCGCTCGGCCATCTCCTTGTCCGGAATGATCAGCGGGTTGCGGGCCGCCTCCTTGTCGATCTTGGCGAGTTCCTCGCGTACGCCCTCCACGGGGCAGACGTAGTTGATGTACGCCGCGATCTTCGCCGCGACCTTCGGCTCGTAGAAATAGTCGATGAGCCGTTCGGCATTCTGCTTGTGGCGCGCCTTGTTCGGCACCATGAGGTTGTCGGTGGACGTCATATAGCCGGCCTTGGGGACGGCGAAGCCGATGTCCGGGTTGTCGTTCTTGAGCTGGACGACGTCGCCCGCCCAGGCCACACAGGCGGCGAGATCGCCCTTGTCCAGGTCGGTGGTGTAGTCGTTGCCGGTGAAGCGGCGGATCTGCTGGGAGTCGACGCCCTTCTGGATCCGGGCGATGGCCGCGTCGAAATCGTCCGCGGTGACCTCCTCGGGCTTCTTGCCCATGTCCAGGAGGGTCAGTCCGACGCTGTCGCGCATCTCGGAGAGGAAGCCGACCCGGCCCTTGAGCTTGGGGTCCTCCAGCAGCTGGCTGATGGAGTCGACCTTGCGTCCGCCGGTGGCCTTCTTGTTGTACGCGATGATCGCCGGGATGCCCTGCCAGGGGTAGGAGTGCGCACGGCCCGGGTCCCAGGCGGGGCTGCGGAACTGCGGCGAGAGATTGGCGTAGGCGTGCGGCAGGTTGGCCGGGTCCAGCGACTGGATCCAGCCGAGCGAGATCATCCGCGCGCACATCCAGTCGGTGAGCACGATCAGATCCCGGCCGGTGTCCTGGCCTGCCGCGAGCTGCGCCTGGACCTTGCCGAAGAACTCGTCGTTGTCGTTGATGTCCTCGGTGTACTTGACGGCGATGCCGGTGCGCTTGGTGAAAGCCTCCAGCGTCGGCCGGTGCTTGCCGTCGTCGGTGACATCCATGTACTCGGTCCAGTTGGAGAAGTTGATGCGCTTCTCCGCCTTGGAGTGGTCCTCGGAGCTGCCGGCGTCGGTACGGCCCGCGGGCGGGATGCCGCAGGCGGACAGGGCACCGAGGCCGCCCATCGCAGCCGCCGCGACGCCGCTCGCGCGCAGCAGTGAGCGCCTGGTCATGGCCAGCCGGCCATTCGTCAGACTGCTGCGCATAGCGGCGAGTTCGGCCTGGGACAGGGGTTCGGGCTGCTCGTGGTGCTCCATGCGCGGTGCCCTTTCAGGGGGTGAGCCCGGCGCTCGGCCGGTGGTGACGATGCCGCGCGGCGCTGGCCGCAGAGGGGGCGGGGGCGTGGGGCGTGGTGGGGGCGGGGGCACGCCGTGATGGGTGGACGGCCGTAGTGGCGCGTCCTTGGCGGTGGACGTCCGTCGTGGCACGTCCTTGGCGGTGGACGTCCCTACGGGCGGTCCCCGAAGACCGTACGGTGCCAGTCCTTCCTGGCGACCGCAGTGTTGTCGTACATGACGTGCTTGACCTGCGTGTACTCCTCGAAGGAGTAGGCCGACATGTCCTTGCCGAAGCCGGACGCCTTGGCGCCGCCGTGCGGCATCTCGCTGATGATCGGGATGTGGTCGTTGACCCAGACACAGCCCGCCTTGATCTCGCGGGTGGCGCGGCCGGTGCGGTAGACGTCCCGGCTCCAGGCGGAGGCGGCCAGCCCGTAGGGGGTGTCATTGGCGAGCGCGATGCCCTCGTCGTCGCTGTCGAAGGGCAGCACGACCAGCACCGGACCGAAGATCTCGGACTGCACGACCTCGCTGTCCTGGGCGGCGCCGGCGATCAGCGTGGGCCGGTAGTACGCGCCCTTGGCGAGCGCGCTGTACGTGCCGGCGGAGGGGGCCTCGCCTCCGGTGACAACCGTGGCGTACGCGCGGGCCCGGTCCACGAATCCCGCCACCCGGTCCCGCTGGGTGTGCGAGATCAGCGGCCCGAGGTCGGTGGACGGGTCGAAGGGGTCGCCGAGCCGTACGGTCGCCATCAGGTCGGCGACACCGCTGACGAACGCGTCGTACAGCGGGCGCTGGACGTAGGCGCGGGTGGCGGCGGTGCAGTCCTGGCCGCTGTTGATCAGCGATCCGGCCACCGCTCCGTGGACGGCGGCCTCCAGGTCCGCGTCGTCGAAGACGACGAAGGGGGCCTTGCCGCCGAGTTCGAGGTGCAGCCGTTTGACGGTGCCGGTGGCGATCTCCGCGACGCGCTTGCCGACACCGGTCGAGCCGGTGAAGGAGGTCATGGCGACGGCGGGGTGGCCGACGAGGTGTTCACCGGCGTCCCGGCCCGCCCCGGAGACGATGTTGATCACGCCGTCCGGCAGGCCCGCACGCTGCGCGGCCTGCGCGAACAGCAGCGAGGTCAGTGGGGTGATCTCGGCGGGCTTGAGGACGATGGTGTTGCCCGCGGCGACGGCCGGCAGGATCTTCCAGGCGGCCATCTGGAGCGGATAGTTCCAGGGCGCGATGGAGCCGACGACGCCGATGGGCTCCCGGCGGACCGAGGAGGTGTGGTCGGGGCTGTATTCGCCGGACGCCTTGCCCTCCAGGTGGCGGGCGGCGCCCGCGAAGAACGCGGCGTTGTCGATCGAGCCCGGCACATCGAACTCATTGCTGAGCTTGATCGGCTTTCCGCAGTTCAGCGACTCGGCGAAGGCGAGGTCGCCGGCGTCCTCGGCGAGCGCCGCGGCGAAGCGGTGCAGCGCGTCGGAGCGCTCACCCGGCGTCGCGCCGCTCCATTCCGGGAAGGCCCGCCCGGCGGCCTCGACGGCTGCGTCCACGTCCGCGGTTCCGGCGAGTTCGTAGGAGTACACCGTCTCACCGGTCGCCGGGTCCACAACCGCCTGCGTACGGCCCGATGTGCCGCTGCGGAGGCTGCCCGCGATGAATTGCGCGCCCTCGGCGAATCGCTCGGTGACATCGAATCGCTGGAACCCTTGATTCATCGTGCTCTCCTCCGCCGGGGCGCCGGGGCCGCTCAGCAGCAGTGCCTGGCGTAGCTATTTCCGGAATCGATGGCTGATCCTGACAGAGGGAAAGGGCCTCAACAAGTGATTCCGTTGTTGCCATTTGGTTACGCAACGAAATCTGCGGTTTCCTCGATCAGGACCCCGACACGTTGTCAGTGCCCGCTGACAGAATCCCGGCATGATGCACAACATCACGGGGATCAAGGCGGAGAGCTCGGGCCGGGGCGCTGCGGACGGGCCGCGCTCGGTCGAGGAACTGATCGCGGCGGCCGCCACCAAGCAGCGCCTCAAATACGTCCATTTCTGGGGTCATGCCCCGCGGCGCGACGGCAGCATCGGAGCGAGCTGTTTCAGCCAGTGGTGGCCCTCCCCCTTCACGGTCGACGGGGTCGAGTACGCCACGGCCGAGCACTGGATGATGGCCGGCAAGGCCCGGCTGTTCGGCGACGAGGAAGCGGAGCGGCGCGCGATAGCCGCGACCCACCCCAAGCAGGCCAAGGGCGTCGGGCGTACGGTGCGCGGCTTCGACGACGCGACCTGGCAGCGGGACCGCTTCGACCTGGTGGTGGAGGGCAGCGTGCACAAATTCGGCCAGGACCCCGCGCTGCGGGAGTACCTGCTGGGCACGAACTCCCGGGTGCTGGTGGAGGCCAGCCCGCTGGACCGCATCTGGGGCATCGGACTGGCCGCCGACGACGACCGCGCCGAGGACCCGGCGCGCTGGCGGGGACTGAATCTGCTGGGCTTCGCCCTGATGGAGGCCCGCCAGCGACTGGCCGACGGGGTGTCCTAGGCGGGCGCTCTGCGGTGTGTCCTGGGCAAGCGTGCCGCGACGGGCGGTGCCAGTGGCGGGGCGCGCCCGGTTACACCTGGGCGGGGCGGGTACCGGGGGCCGGTGGGGCGGAGCGTGTCCCGACGGCCGGTGGGGCGGCGTCGTAGGTGTCGGAGTAGCCGCTGTCGTGGCCACCGCCGCTGCCCGGCCCGTCGTCGCCCGAGCGGTGCCCGTGGGTCGCGATGAGGATGATCATCAGGGCGCTGATCAGCAGCGCGACACCGCCCAGGATGACCCCGGCCAGCGCCGTCGGGCCGTTCGTCGCCTCGCGCCGGGTCACCTTGGCCCGGCCGATGGCACCCAAGATGACCGCCAGCGCACCGAAGAGGACACCGAAGAAGATGGTGACGCCGAGGAGCGCGCCGACGATCCCGACGGCCAGCGCGGCGGTGCCGAAGCCGTTGTCGGGACGGGCGGGCTGCCAGGCCGGGTAACCCATGGCGTTGGGGAAGTTGGGGTGACTGGGTTGGTTGGGTTGGCTGGGGTAGTTGAGGAAGGCGGGGGAATGGGGGTAGCCGGAGTGGTGGACGTGGGGCTGCTGCGCGTACGACGCCTGGGGCCCGTAGCCCGGCACGCCGTAACCGGGGCCGCCATAGCCGGACCCGCCGTAACCGGCATGCCCGTGGCCTTGCCCTCCCACCTTCGGCGTCGAGGACTTGGTGAGCGGCACCCTGTCCTCCGGCGGCGCCCACGGGTCGCTCGGCTCGGACTGCTGACGGCCGTCGACCATGGCACTCCTCCCATCGGTGTCCGGCCAATGTATAAGACCTGAACCGCACCGCCGCCCGGACCCCGCATACCATGACCAGGCCGTTCCGTACGCCGGCGTACACCCCTTGACCAGGAGGAACCGTTGTCCGATCTCGATGCATTCATCGCGGGCCTGCCCAAGGCGGAGCTGCACGTCCACCACGTCGGATCGGCCTCGCCGCGGATCGTGTCCGAGCTGGCCGCCCGCCACCCGGACTCCGCCGTCCCCACCGACCCCGAAGCGCTCGCCGACTACTTCACCTTCCGCGACTTCGCGCACTTCATCGAGGTCTACCTCTCCGTCGTGGACCTGATCCGCGACTCCGAGGACGTCCGGCTGCTGACCTACGAGGTCGCCCGGGACATGGCGCGCCAGAACATCCGCTACGCCGAGCTGACCATCACGCCCTTCAGCTCGACCAGCCGGGGCATCCCCGACGCCGCGTTCGTCGAGGCCATCGAGGACGCTCGCAAGTCCGCGGAATCCGAACTGGGCGTGGTCCTGCGCTGGTGCTTCGACATTCCCAGCGAGGCCGGCCTGGAGGCCGCGGAGGAGACCGCCCGGATCGCCTGCGATCTGCAGCCCGAGGGCCTGGTCTCGTTCGGGCTCGGCGGACCCGAAGTAGGCGTCCCGCGCCCGCAGTTCAAGCCGTATTTCGACCGTGCCATCGCGGCCGGTCTCCACTCCGTGCCGCACGCCGGTGAGACGACGGGCCCCGGCACCATCTGGGACGCCCTCACCGCGCTCCGCGCCGAGCGCATCGGTCACGGCACCAGTGCCACCCAGGACCCCGCGCTGCTGGCCCATCTCGCCGAGCACCGCGTCCCGTTGGAGGTGTGCCCCACTTCCAACATCGCCACCCGGGCCGTACGCACCCTGGACGAGCACCCGATAAAGGACATGGTCGACGCGGGCGTGCTGGTCACCATCAACAGCGACGACCCGCCGATGTTCGGCACCGACCTCAACACCGAATACGGCGTCGCCGCCCGGCTGTTGGGGCTGGACACGACCGGACTGGCCGGCCTCGCCAAGAACGCCGTCGAGGCCTCCTTCATGGACGCACCCGCCAAGGCCCGGCTGACCGCCGAGATCGACACCTACACGACGACGTGGCGCGGGTAGCCGGGGCGACGGGGGTGGCCGTGGCTGCTGTGGCGGCTGGCGGCGCCGTGGTGGCAGCGGGGGTTCCTCCACACGGGACGGCGGATGTCCGCGGGACGGCGGTTGCCCGCGTCACGGCGAGCATCGACCACCGCAGCGCCCCATAGGCCCGGATCCGCCGACGCACTGTGGTGAGGCAGGCCGGGCGACCGAAGACACTGCCGGTCGCCCGGCTACTCCACCCGCCAAGGCGCGCCGAGCCCGCCCGGAAACCCCGCGAGGAACTGCCGGACCGCCCACCGCGCCGCCGCCGCGTCGACCAGTTCGTCCGCGGGGAAGTACGCACCCTGGCCGCCGCACACCAGCCAGATCGCCTCCTCCGGGGCACGGTTCGGGTCCTCGTCCAGGTAGGCACCGTGGCGTTCCGGGCGCGCTCGACGCCCCTCGTGGTTCCCGGCGGCCCGCTCTCCCGCCCGGCACAGCTGGAGCAGCGCACCGTCATCACATTCACCGGTGACGAGAAAGACGCCCGGTCCGCCGCTGACCGTCAGACAGCCACCGCCCTCTTCCCATCGGTCGAGGGAGAGTTCCGTGCAGACCTCGCCGTCCAGTTCCGCCAGGGCCGCCTCCAGCGCGGCGCCGTCCGGGTCGCGCAGCATCCGGGACCGGCAGATTCCCGCCTCCCAGCGGCTGACCGCCGCCTTCATCCCGTACGCCGCGGGTGCCCGCCGCGCCACGGCCCTTGGGGAGCGTCCGGGCGGCTGCGGGGTACGAGGGGGCCAACGGGAGGGCCATGCGTGGCGCGGATCGGGCTGCGGCTCATGTGCGGAGCATACGGTTGCCACGCCCTGACCTGCACACTTCGAACAGTCACACCCTGCCGGACAAGAACCGGCCCTGCCGGTCGAGAACTTGCCCCGGCGGTCCGGAACTTGCCCCGGCTGAGCAAGAACTTGTCCCGATCGGTGAGAATCGGGCCGTTGTCAGACCCCTGCGCTTTCATGGAGGGGTGACGGTTCTCGACGTTGTGCGACGGCTGCCGGACGTTCCCGTACTGCGGGACCTGTGCCGGTCCTTGGCCATGCTCGATGCGATCCTCAGTCCCGACCACCTCTTTCGCTGCTACTCCTTCGACCGGCGCTGGGGCCCCTCGCAGGAGATGGCTTCGATGAACAACGGCCAGGGCGACGACTTCTCCCTCGTCCTCGTGCCGGCCGGGGCGTGCCTGCGCGGCTTCGATCATGAGTCGCCGATGAGCCCGTATGCCGGGGACGGGGACAGGGACGGGCCGTGGCCGGGGATATGCGACGGCATACCGGACGAGTTGCGGACGGCGGGCATCACGGAGCCCGCGTTCTGCGACGAGGACGGGCTGCCGAGGGTGACGGCCTGCGTGTGGCGGACGCCGGACAGTCCGGTGTGGCGGGCCGGGGACATCGACTTCCCGACGGGCCACCCCGACCCGGACGGCTCGGACCGCCTTTTCCGGCTGCTGGTCGACCCGACACCGGACGCGTACCACGCCTTCGCACGGGTGCACCACGAGGCGCTGCCGGATTTGTCCGCCGTACAACACCTCTACGCGCTAAGGCCGTTGACCTCCGAGGTCATCGCTGCGCTCAATCCGGAGGTCACCCTGGACGCGCTGCACGACGACATCGAGACGATCGGCTATCCGCACGCAGAAGCCCGGGAGGAACATGGCGGGTAACAGCGCCCGGCCGCGCGGGGCGGGACCGCAGGCAAGGCCGTCGCGGTGCCTGGTGAGCGGCGCACGGTGCGACGTCCTGGCCGATCAGCACGGAGGCAGATGCTCAGCGAAGAACGAGTGCACGTAGCCCCGTACCCGGGGCACCGATTCTGCCGGCTCGATCGCGCCGACCAGCTTGTTCCGGTCGCCGGCGGTCATCAGCCCGGCGGCTTGCAACTGGGGCGCCATGGCGGCGTAGTCGGTGAACACCCAGTGCGTGGCGTTGTCGAGCTGCCGCCGACCGGTGCAGCCTCGCGGGTGCGCGAGCATGGCCGACCAGGAACGCTCCATCTGTTTCTTGTCGGGGAAGCCATCGGTACCCACCAGGAGCAACGGCCGGTCCACCCCGTAGCGGGCGATCGGGAACAGCTCCCCGTCGTGGCCGGGCTTGTCCGGCGGGTAGTCCAGATAGCCCTCCAGATTGACCGCCGCGTCGATGCGCCGGTCCTCGTACATCGACTCGGCCGCGGCGGTGCCGCCCGCCGAGTGGCCATAGACGCCCACCCGCCGCGGATCCAGCGCGCGGTCCAGATGCTCCGGCAACGCGCGTCGCTCCGCATCGGGATTCCGTCCGGCTGCCAGCACGTCCAACTGGTCGAGCACAAACCGGATATCCGCGATCCGGGTGTCGATCGCGGTGCGGAAGATCTTCGGATCCGTCCGGGGATCGCCCCGGAAGACGGTGTCGCGGACCTTTTCCCGGTACTTCGACTTCTGCGGAAACTCGACCTCACTGGCGTCACCAGGGTGATCGATGGTCACCACCACGTAGCCGTGGCTCGCCAGCTCTTCGGCGATCCCGGTGCCCATGGTGCGCGGGTCACCGCCTCCCGGGCTGTACAGCAGTACCGGTCGCCGCACGGGCTGCGCGGGCGCGTCAGTGTGCGAATGCGTCACAGTGGCCGCCCAGTTCACACCCGTCTTCGGCAATTCCGGATGAATGACGGGGTCGATCATCTTGAACCACTCCGCAGCCCCCTCGGTCATCTGCGGTGCGACCGGGTAACCGCGGGCGGCGCGGGCCGGATAGCACACCGTGACCATCACTTCCCGCACGGGGATGGGCTTCCATGGGTCACGCCTGGTGCGATCGACCAGGTACAGCGTGGTGACCCCGATCCGGTGCGGACCGGTCGGCGCCGGCAACCGCACGGTGACGTCGTCCGCGGCCCGTTCCTGCGCCCGAGGCGGTGCCCCTGCCTGCACCCGTGACTGTGCCTGTGCCTGTGCGACGCTTCCGCCACCCGCGAGCAACAATCCGGCGGCCGCCAGGACTGACTTGGTGACGGTCCGTCGGTCCACTCCAGCTGCACCCCCCTCACCCCCGGGGCCGACATCAGTGCCTCGCTCAGGCGCACTCGCCCGGCCTCCCGGCCCACCATCGCCGACGTCCCTGCGGACCATGGATCCCCCTCATGCCTTGTGGCTTCAGTCCTGGTGACTTCAGCTCTTGCGCCTTCAGTCCTTGCGCCTTCCGGCGGCCCCCTGAGTGAATGCGGAGGCCATGACTGAATGCTGGCGCCGGCAGGGAGCGCGGGCGATCGTTTAGTCCCTGCCCGAAACGATGGCGCGGCGCCGCCAGGGAGACTAGTGATCCGGATCCACTTCACGACCGCCGACTTCGCCCGGGTCCGGTTCGCGTCCCGGCCGGCCCCGCTGCAAGAGCTGAACACAGCGCTCATGAAGATGTGCGGCCGCGACGACGAGCTGCTCTTCGGCCGCTGGAGACAACGGTTGCTCCGCTCCTTGCCGGTCACCGTGGAGCCCCTGGGGGACCTGGTCCCCGCGGGCGAAGCCCCCAACTTCATCGACGTGTTCAGCGACACTCTGCAGGAGGGACTCGACACCGTCCGGGCTGCGCACCCGGACCTGGTCCGCTCCGAGATCGAGCGGGTCTATGCCAACCGCCCGTCCCCAGCTCCGCCGTGGATCCGCGACCTGTACCGGGGTGACGGCCATGCCTGGCAACTCCTGTGCCGCGCACAGCGTGCCGCCTTCGACACGGTGCTGAGCCCCGTGTGGCCCATGGTGCAGGACCTGCACCATGCGGAGTTCACCCGCCATGCCCTGGCCGTGGCCGAGCACGGCATCGGCCCCGCACTCGCCACCCTCATCCCCGGCTCCCAACTGCACGCCGATGTATGGGAGTTCAATGCACCCGGTGAGTGGAACATCAAGCTGCACGGTCGCGGCGTACTGCTCCTGCCCACCTTCCACTGGACCGGCCACCCCCTCATCGCCAACCTGCCCGATCACCCATTGGGCGTGACCTACCCGGCCGGTCCCGGCTTGCCGCTCTCGCCGGCTGGAGCGGGCGGCACGGACGACGCACTGGCCGGTGTGCTTGGGCGAACCCGCGTCGACATCTTGCTGCTGCTCGCGGAAGAGCACACCACCAGCGATCTCGCCCGGCGGCTCCGCATCAGCAACGCCACCGCCTCCACACACACCGCAGCACTGCGCGGCGCGGGCCTCATCACCACGGTCCGCGCCGGACGAGCCGTCCTGCACCGGCGCACCCCTCTGGGCAGCCTGCTGGTCCAACGACGCAGCGGAACACGAACCGCAAACGCCTGACCGCGCACCCCAAGGCCACAGACCACAGGCCCTCCCCTACAAGCCCACGATCCCATTCCACTCCTTCGCGAAACCGGTCCGCTCCTGGGACGTGATGTCCCGGGCGATCGCCAGCCGCTTGCGCATCGCATCGTCAGGGAAGATCAGCGGGTCCTCGGCGAGTGCGGCGCGTTCCCTGTCCTTGGAGGAGGCAAGGATGTCGCGCGCAGCCGGCACGGGGCAGACATAGTTGACCCAGGCGGCCAGGTCTGCGGCGACCTCCGGCCGGTAGTAGTAGTCGATCAGCCGCTCCGCGTTGCGCTTGTGGTCCGCGAGGTTGGGGATCATCAGGCTCTCCGCCCACAGCTCGGCGCCTTCCTCCGGCACCACGAACTCGATGTCGGGGTTGTCCGCCTGGAGTTGGATCACATCGCCGGAGTAGGCCTGTGCGGCGAGTACATCCCCGGAGTCCAGGTCCTTGATGTAGTCGTTGCCGGTGAACCGCCGGATGTGCCCGGTGCGGGCCAGGCCGCGTATCCGGTCGGTCATCCGGTGGAAGTCGTCGGCGGTCCAGCGGGTGATGTCGACGCCGTCGCCCTGCATCAGCATCGCGAACGCCTCGTCGAGGCCGGAGAGCAGGGTGACCCGGCCGCGCAGATCGTCCTTCCACAGGTCGGCGGTGTGGCGGATCTCCCGGCCGAGCTTCTTGCGGTTGTACGCGATGCCGGTGATCCCGGACTGCCAGGGCACGGAGTGCGCGCGGCCGGGGTCGAAGTGCGGGGAGAGCAGCAGCGGATCGAGGTTCTTTGCGACATGGGGCTGAGCCGCCCGGTCCATCTCCTGGACCCATCCCAACCGGACGAACCGGGCGCACATCCAGTCGCTGATGACGATCAGGTCGCGGCCGGTGGGCTGGTGGTTCATCAGCGCGGGGCTGATCTTCCCGAAGAACTCGTCGTTGTCGTTGATCTCCTCGGCGTACGTGACGGAGATCCCGGTGCGCCGCCGGAACCCGTCCAGGGTGGGCCGGCGCTGCTTGTCGTGGTCGTCAACGTCGATGTAGAGCGGCCAGTTGGCGAAGACGACCTTCCGGTCCCGCGCCGAGCGGTCCGGGCCGGTGCGGTCCGCGGCGTCGACGTACGCAGGCGGCACCCCGCATCCGGCTGCGGCGGCCAGCGCCCCGGCCGTACCGATCCCGCCCATGCCTCTTAGCAGCGAACGCCGCGAAAGATCAGCCATGGCCAGCACTCTCACGCGTCGCGGGCGGAGGCGGCAAGAGACAGATCGTCAGTTGCCGGGCCTCCGCCCGCGACGGTGTGTCGAGCGGTCGGTGCCGTTCGACGGTGTGGATCCCCGGATACGCCGTCCGGCTCAGCCGTCCAGCGAGGTCATCACGTGCTTGATGCGGGTGTAGTCGTCGAAGCCGTAGGCCGAAAGGTCCTTGCCGTAACCGGACTTCTTGAATCCGCCGTGCGGCATCTCCGCGACCAACGGGATGTGGGTGTTGATCCAGACACAGCCGAAGTCGAGGCTCTTGGACATCCGCATGGCGCGGGCGTGGTCCTTCGTCCACACCGAGGACGCCAGGGCGTACTCGACGCCGTTGGCCCACTCCAGCGCCTGCTGCTCATCCGTGAAGGACTGGACGGTGATGACCGGGCCGAAGACCTCCTGCTGGATGATCTCGTCATCCTGCTTGAGGCCCGAGACGACGGTCGGGGCGAAGAAGTAGCCCTTCTCGCCGACCTGCTCGCCGCCGGCCTCGATCTTGGCGTGCGCGGGCAGCCGCTCGATGAAGCCCTTGACCTGGTTCAGCTGGTTGGCGTTGTTCAGCGGACCGAACAGCACGTCCTCGTCGTCGACCGCACCGGTCTTGGTCTCCGCGGCGGCCTTGGCCAGCGCGGCGACGAACTCGTCGTGGATGGACTCCTGGACGAGCACCCGGGTGGCGGCCGTACAGTCCTGGCCGGCGTTGAAGTAACCGGCGACCGTGATGTCCTCGACGGCCTTGGCGATGTCGGTGTCCTCGAAGACGACGACCGGCGCCTTGCCGCCCAGCTCCAGGTGGACCCGCTTGAGGTCCTTGGACGCGGACTCGGCGACCTGCATACCGGCACGGACCGAGCCGGTGATCGAGGCCATCGCCGGGACCTTGTGCTCGACCATCAGCCGACCGGTCTCGCGGTCACCGCAGATGACGTTGAACACGCCGCGGGGGTGGCCCAGTTCGTCCAGCACGCTGCCGATGATGTCGGCGATCAGCACCGTCGAGGCGGGGGTGGTGTCGGACGGCTTGATGACGACGGTGTTGCCCGCGGCCAGGGCCGGCGCGAACTTCCACACGGCCATCATCATCGGGTAGTTCCACGGCGCGACCTGCGCGCAGACGCCAACCGGCTCACGCCGGATGATGGACGTGAAGCCGTCCATGTACTCGCCGGCCGAGCGGCCCTCCAGCATCCGGGCGGCACCCGCGAAGAAGCGGATCTGGTCCACCATCGGCGGGATCTCCTCGGAGCGTACGAGGGCGACCGGCTTGCCGCAGTTCTCGGACTCGGCGGCGATCAGCTCCTCCGCCCGCTCCTCGAAGCGGTCGGCGATCTTCAGCAGAACCTTCTGGCGCTCGGCAGGGATCAGGTCGCGCCACGCGGGGAAGGCAGCCTCGGCGGCGGCCATCGCCGCGTCCACGTCGGTGGCGGCCGACAGTGGGGCGGTGGCGTATGCCTCGCCCGTCGCGGGGTTGACCACCTCCGTGGTCCGCCCGTCGGCGGCGTCCCGGAACTCCCCGTCGATGTAGTTGCGCAGACGACGCAGTGCGGTGGTCACTGTGCGCCCCCTTCAGTCAGATGTCCGGTGGTTGAGACACCCACCCTAGCCGCGGAGGCGACGTTTTCAACACACCCGCCACCCTGGAACAACGAAATCAGTGAAATTTCGATCGCGACACAACTAATTTCATCGCTTTGGGGTTGCCATACAGACGAGGCTCGTGCACAGTGGAGGACGTGGCAGCCCGTAACAGTCCCGACAGAACCGGCACTCCGTCGATCGACTCCGTCTCCCTGGCGATCATCGAGCAGCTCCAGGAGGACGGACGCCGTCCGTACGCCGCGATCGGCAAGGCCGTGGGCCTGTCCGAAGCGGCGGTACGCCAACGCGTACAGAAACTGCTCGACCAAGGCGTGATGCAGATCGTCGCGGTCACCGACCCCCTCACGGTCGGTTTCCGGCGGCAGGCAATGGTCGGCATCAATGTCGAGGGCGACCTCGAACCCGTGGCCGACGCCCTGACGACCATGGAAGAGGTCGAGTACGTCGTCATGACGGCAGGCTCCTTCGATCTCATCATCGAGATCGTCTGCGAGGACGACGATCACCTCCTGGAAATGATCAACAAGCGGATCCGCACGCTGCCCGGCGTCCGATCCACCGAGAGCTTCGTTTACCTCAAGCTCCGGAAGCAGACCTACACCTGGGGAACGAGATAGACATGAGCGCCGACCTGTCCAAGACGGCATACGACCACCTGTGGATGCACTTCACCCGCATGTCGTCGTACGAGAACGCCCCCGTGCCCACGATCGTGCGCGGCGAGGGCACCAACATCTACGACGACAAGGGCAAGCGCTACATCGACGGGCTCGCGGGCCTCTTTGTGGTCAACGCCGGCCACGGCCGGGTGGAGCTCGCCGAGACCGCCTACAAGCAGGCCCAGGAGCTGGCCTTCTTCCCCGTGTGGTCGTACGCCCACCCCAAGGCCGTGGAGCTCGCCGAGCGGCTGGCCCACCACGCCCCGGGTGACCTGAACAAGGTCTTCTTCACCACCGGTGGCGGCGAGGCCGTCGAGACCGCCTGGAAGCTGGCCAAGCAGTACTTCAAGCTCACCGGCAAGCCCACCAAGCACAAGGTGATATCGCGTGCGGTGGCCTACCACGGCACCCCGCAGGGCGCCCTGTCGATCACCGGCCTGCCCGCCCTCAAGGCCCCCTTCGAGCCGCTGGTCCCCGGCGCGCACAAGGTGCCGAACACCAACATCTACCGTGCCCCGATCTTCGGTGACGACCTGGAGGCCTTCGGCCGCTGGTGCGCCGACCAGATCGAGCAGCAGATCCTCTTCGAGGGCCCGGACACCGTCGCCGCGGTCTTCCTGGAGCCGGTGCAGAACGCCGGTGGCTGCTTCCCGCCGCCCCCCGGCTACTTCCAGCGGGTCCGCGAGATCTGCGACCAGTACGACGTGCTGCTCGTCTCCGACGAGGTCATCTGCGCCTTCGGCCGCCTCGGCACGATGTTCGCCTGCGACAAGTTCGGCTACGTCCCGGACATGATCACCTGCGCCAAGGGCATGACCTCGGGCTACTCCCCGATCGGCGCCTGCATCATCTCCGACCGCCTGGCCGAGCCGTTCTACAAGGGCGACAACACCTTCCTGCACGGCTACACCTTCGGCGGCCACCCGGTCTCCGCGGCCGTCGGTGTCGCCAACCTCGACATCTTCGAGCGTGAGGGCCTCAACCAGCACGTCCTCGACAACGAGGGCAACTTCTTGAGCACCCTGCAGAAGCTGCACGACCTCCCGATCATCGGCGACGTCCGCGGCAACGGCTTCTTCTACGGCATCGAGCTCGTCAAGGACAAGGGCACCAAGGAGTCCTTCACCGACGAGGAGACCGAGCGCGTCCTGTACGGCTTCCTCTCCAAGGCGCTGTACGAGAACGGTCTCTACTGCCGCGCCGACGACCGCGGTGACCCGGTGATCCAGCTCGCCCCGCCGCTGATCGCCGACCAGCCGGTCTTCGACGAGATCGAGCAGATCCTGCGCAGCGTCCTCACCGAGGCCTGGACCAAGCTCTGACGTCGCATCACCTCCTGGTTCGGTAGAGCACAACTAAATAGTCAACGGCCCAGATTTCGCTCACTTCAATCCATACGAGTGAATCTGGGCCGTTGTGCGTGCCCAGCGGTGAATAGGAGGGGCAACCACTCCTTACCGTGCTAGTGACCGATACCCTGCATGGTCGTTCACCCGGTCAGGGGAACGAGTCGACGCGAACAAGCAAGAGGTGCGCAGATGGTGGCCCCGCCTGACAACGACGTTCTCTGGGCTCGCGGCCTGCACCACACGCACGGCTGCACCTCCGCCCTCACCGGGGTCTCCCTCGGCGTCCGCGAGGGCGAGATCCTCGCCGTCACCGGCCCACGCGGCAGCGGCAAGACCACGCTCCTCAAATGCCTGTCCGGTCAACTCACCCCGACCGAGGGCGAGGTCTGGTTCAACAGCTCACCCGTACACACCCTTTCCTCTCCCAGCCGCGAACGGCTGCGTCTGGACCGGTTCGGCTGGATCGACACCGAACCACAGCTCGTCCCCGAGCTCACCGCCTGGGAGAACGCCGCCCTCCCGCTCCTGCTGCGCGGCACCGGCCAGCGCTCCGCCAAGCACACCGCCATGGAATGGCTGGACCGCCTCGACGTCGGCATGTGCGCCCGCCGCCGCCCCGCGCAGCTCGACCAGTCGCAGCGCCAGCGCATCGCCGTGGCCCGCGCGCTGGCCACCAACCCTCAGGTCCTCTTCGCGGACGAACCGACCGCCCCGTTGCACTGCTCCGACGGCGCGCAGGTCCTGCGCACGCTCACCACCGCGGCACGCTCACACCAGATCACCGTGGTCCTGGCGACCCACGATCCCGATATCGCCACGCTCGCCGACCGGACCATCACCCTCGTCGACGGACGCCAGTCGGGCGCCGCTCCGGCCACCGACGGCTCCTCCGACGCGGAAAGCAGGGCAGCGTGCTCGCTCTCCGTCTAGCTCGCGGTTCTCACCCCCTCGTTCTGCTGCGCCGCCTCGGCGTCGCCACCGCAGCAGCCGGCACCGGCTTCCTCCTGCTGTCCGCCCTCGGCCACGCCGCCGCCCACCCGACGTCGACCAGCGACTCCCTGATGCGCCTGCTGTGGTGCGCCGCCCCGCTCGCCGCCACCGTGCAGTTCGCCGTCTCCGTGGCCCGTACGGACCCCGCCGCCCGCCTCCACCGGGGCATGACCGCCGCCGGCCTCGGCCCGATCCGGCTCACCCTGCTCGCCGCGGCATCCACCACGCTGTCCTGCGTCCTCGGCGTCCTCCTTTCCCTGCTCGCTTTCCTCCGGCTCCGCGGCGACCTCGGCGCCTCCCCCGGCCTCATCGACTCCAACCTGCTCGGCGCCGGCCACCCCGTGCCGCCCGGCGGTGCTCTCATCCTCCTGTCGATCGTGCCGGTGACCGCCGCCGCGGCGACCGCCGTAGCCCTGCGCCCCCGCGACGAGGCCACATCCCCCGAAACCGAGGCCCGCCCCACGACGGCCCCGCCCGTGGGCCTCCCGTGGGGGATGGCCCTGACGGCGGCAGGACTGGCGATCGAGGCCTACACCAGCCCCGGCTCCACCGGAGGGCTGCTGCCGATGCCCGGCCGACTGATCGGCAGCCCCCCGGGCGTGCTGGCCGGCTGGGCGCTGTCCGCCTTCGGCCTCGTCCTCGCCGGCCCGGGCCTGGTGTATCTGTGCGGCTGGCTCCTGTGCCTGGCCCGGCCCGGTGCACTGCGACTGCTTTCCGGCCGCGTGCTCCAGGAGGAGTCGCACCGCATCGGCCGCCCGCTCGGCGTCCTCTGCGCGGTCGCGTCCGGCACCTACGCGGCGGTGAACATGTACGAAGCCGCTCCCTCCCGTCCCTTCGGACCTCTGACCGCCATCGGGGCTACGGTCGTCCTCGCCTGTGCCGCCGCCAGCGCGCTCACCGCCGCGCTGGAGTCCCGCTCCGCCCGCGCCCACACCACCGCCGCCCTGCGCCGGCTCGGCACCCCTGCCTCCGTCCTCTATCGCGCCACCGCCCTGCGCGCCGCGGCCCTTGTGATCGTGCTCGGCCCCTTGACCTGGGCCATCGCCGGGATGGCGACTCTTCCTTTGGTGCAGTGAACGGGGTGGGGGCCGGAGTGCGGGACGTAGCGCGTGGTGACGGCCCGGTGGTGGGGCGCGAGGACAGTGGTGTGCCGGGGCAGATGCGTAGGTAGCCGGACATCGGGGAGCGGCGGCGGCTCGGCGCCGCGGGTCCGCACCGCGGGGCGACGCACGGCGAGTGCCGGAACGTCCGCTGTTCAGCGAGCGAGGGCGGTGACCTCCACCTCTATTCGCCAGTCCGGCTGGGCCAGTGACGACACTTCGAGCAGCGTGTCGGCGGGATAGGGCTGGGACAGAAACTCTCCGCGCAGGGTGATGACGTGGTCGAGGTCGGCAGCCATGTCCGTGACGAAGATGCCCACCTTCACCACATCGGCGAGCGTGGCGCCCGCTGCGGCGAGGACCCTCTCGACGTTCGCGAACGCCTGTCGCCCCTGAGTCAGGAAGTCATCCGAGACGGTCCGTCCCCGCTCGTCGATCCCCGCTTGGCCAGAGACATGGATCAGTCCACCCGCCTTGATCGCCTGCGAGATCCTGTACGGCTCATACCAATCCGGCGTGGTGGCGATCCGCTGGATCTCCTGAGTACCCCGGTCCTCCGCAATGCCGCTCACCGACATGACACTCCCCCTCAGTTCCATGTGCGCACATCTCTTGCATGCACATACATAATTTTCAGCTGCATGTACGCTGTTGTCAAGAGCCGGCAGGAAAAGGCAGAAGAGAGCGGACGATGATGGACGCGGAGCACTGGGACCGGTTCGGAGCACTGCACACGCGCGTCGAGCAGGAGCTGGCGAGGGCCTTGCAGCAACATCACAGCATCGGCCTCTCGGAATACCGCGCCCTGGCCCGGCTGGCCGAGGCGGACGACGGCGAACTGCGCATGCAGGAGCTCGCCGACCTCATCGGTCTCAACCAGAGCTCCGTGAGCCGACTGGCCTCCCGGCTGGAATCATCCGGCCTCACCCGCCGGGACCTGTGCCCCAAGGACCGTCGCGGCGTCTACAGCGTGATCACCGACGAGGGACGCGACATGCAGAACAAGGCGCGCCCGACCTACGACAGCGCCCTGCACGCCGCGCTCGACGCAGCGGCCGCAGACGGACACCTCGGCCCCCTGGTGGAGTCGCTGCGCACCTAACATGACGTGCGTGCAGTCGAATTCAGAGCCCCCAGCGTCCCACCACGCCCGCAGCCACGACTACGAGATCGAGTCCCTTGCGGAGTTCGACCGGGTCACCGCCTCGGGCAGCCTCGCCGGACACCGCGTACAGTCGCTCGACCTGACGGACCGTACGTTCGCGCTGCTCGGTACGGACACCACCGATTCCGTGTTTCTCGGCTGCGACATGGAGCCGGACGCCGCCGCGAAGGTACGCGCCGGCGGCGCCCTGGTCTTCCCGCCCATACCTGGTCTGCCGTTCGATCCCTACCGCGGCGACCTGCACGGACCGGACGAACTTTTCGAGGGGCTGGTCGACTCCGGCTACGAAGCCACACCGGACGGCCGCACATACCGCTGGTACCAAGAGACCAGAACGGACGGCGACATCTTCGCCTCGATGCTGCGGAGCATCCATGACGACGCCATCTCGGACGCCCTGGACGAACACGTCGCCGGTGCGCGGGTGGTGGGCATCATGGGTGGGCACGCGCTGGAACGCGGCACCGCGGCCTACGCGGGCGCGGCGCGGCTCGGCCGCCGGCTCACCCGCAGCGGCCTGACCGTCGCGACAGGCGGCGGCCCGGGCGCGATGGAGGCCGCGAACCTCGGGGCGTACGCCGCCCCCTTCGACGACGGCATGCTCGACTCCGCGCTCGAACTCCTCGCCAAGGCCCCGTACTTCACGCCCTCCGTCACGGACTGGGCGCGGGCCGCCTTCGACGTCCGCCGGAGCTGGCCGGGCGGCGGTGCCTCGATCGGTATCCCCACCTGGTTCTACGGCCATGAGCCGCCGAACGCGTTCGCCTCACATATCGCGAAGTTCTTCGTCAACGCCGTGCGTGAGGACGGCCTCCTGGCACGCTCGAATGCCGGCGTGGTGTTCCTGCCGGGCGCCGCCGGGACCGTACAGGAGATCTTCGACACCGCGACCCCGAACTACTACCAGTCGAGGGGCGAGCCGACCCCGATGGTGCTGGTGAACCGTGAGCACTGGACCGAGAAGCTGCCCACCTGGCCGCTCCTCCAGGCTCTCGCCGCGGACCGCCCCATGGCGCACCGGATCGCCCTCGTCGACTCGGTGGATGATGTCCCGGAGGCGCTGGCCCGCCTCACGGCCGGGACGGAGTGCTGACGGAGCGGGCCGCGGCAGCGCTTCGGCCCGCGCTCCGTGACCGCCCCCTTTGGCCGACCCCTTTGACCACCCCTTTGACCACCCCTTTGGCCGACCGAAATATCTGCCCGCCCTCCTGAGGCAACTTCCATCCCGAAATGCGCGTCTGCCAGGCCAGGTAATGAACAGGTAATGCAGGCAGTGCGCGAACGGAGCTCTTGGTGATCATCGGCCTTCTGACGGCGGTAGCGGCGTCGGCCTGCTACGGCACGGGTTCGGTCCTGCAGGCGGTGGGTTCACGCAAGTCCGCCCAGCGGGAAGCGGCCGCCGCTTCCCGCACAGGAGTCACCCAGCACGGCGGCCCCAGCCTGTCTTCCACCGCCAAGGCCGCCGTGACCTGGGAATTCATGGTCGGCACGGTGCTGGACTTCATAGGGTTCGGACTCGGTGCGCTGGCCGCGCGGCTGCTGCCGCTGTTCCTTTCCCAGACCGTGATCAGCGCCAACCTGGTGGTCACCGCGGTGCTCAGCGTCAAGCTCCTCGGCATCCGGCTCACCCGGCCGGAGTGGGCCTCCATCGCCGTGGTCTGTTCGGCGTTGGTGCTGCTGGCCACGGCCGCGGGACCGGAGGGCGGCGGCGATGCGTCGACCACCACACACTGGTGGCTGCTGGCCGCCTCCGTCGTCCTCATCGGCGGCGGCACCCTCATCGTGCGCCTGCTCGGCGGACGGGCCGCAATCCTCGCCGGCCTGCTCTCCGGCCTGGGCTTCGGCGCGCTCGGCGTGGGCGTACGAGTGCTGAACGGTGTCGATCCGTTCAACCTGCCCACCCTCCTCGGCGACCCTGCCCTCTACGCGATTCTCGTGGCCGGAATCGGCGGGATGTATCTCCACACCGTCGCCCTGCAGATCGGTTCTGTGAACGGCGCCACGGCGGCTCTGGTGGTGGGCGAGACCGTGGTCCCGGGCATCCTCGGGGTGCTGTGGCTGGGTGACTCCTCCCGTCCAGGATTCGCCTGGGTCGCCGTCCTCGGTTTCGTGGTGGCGGTGGCCGGTGCCGTCGCGGTCGCTTGGTTCGGCGAGCCGGAGTCCGGCCCGGCCACCGGGGAGGACGCGGGCGCGAAGGACAGTGCCCGGCCAGGGGACGACTCGGCGTCGGCCGGCGACCCGAAGGAGTCTCTGCCGGCCGGCAGAGACTCCTCTGGAGCCTCCGACCAGCCCGCTCACTCCCTGGCCAGCAATCGCGCCAGCTCCTCATAGGAACGGTCCCGGCCCCACTCCGCCCTGACAGGAACGGCATCACAGCAGCGACATTCCGCGCCGTTATTCCGGCGCGGCGTCCAACACCACTACGTCCTCCGCGGCGAAGGCGATGCCCACCTTCTGTCCGGTCTCCGGCGCATCCACGAGCGCGCAGGCCGCCTCCACCTGCGGTCCGGCGGCCGGCTGGAGCAGCAGGGCGACGTGGGTGCCGCGGAACGTCCGGGCTGCGACCGTGCAGGGCAGGCCCTCCGGGGCAGGCGTCAGCCGGACACCGGCCGGGCGGACAAGCAGGCGGCACGGCCCGTCCGGAGTACCTTCCGGGACCGGCACCTTGCCCCAGGGAGTGACCGCGGCCTCGCCCTGCACCGTCGCCTCCACCACATTGTCGAAGCCCAGGAAGCGGGCGACGAATTCGGTGGCGGGCCGCTGCCAGACCTCCAATGGGGTACCCGTCTGCGCGATCCGTCCGTCCTGCATCACCACCACCCGGTCGGCGAGCGCGAACGCCTCACCCTGGTCGTGCGTGACCGCGAGTACGGTCGTGCCCAACTCGCGGAAGAGCCGCCGCAGTTCGACGACCAGTCGTTCGCGCAGCCCGCGGTCGAGCTGGCCGAGCGGCTCGTCCAGCATCAGCAACCGGGGGCGCGGGGCGAGAGCGCGGGCCAGCGCGACCCGTTGCTGTTCGCCGCCGGACAGCGACGCCACGGCGCGCCGCTGAGCACCCGGCAGCCCGACGAGTTCCAGCAGTTCGGCGACCGTACGCTCCTGGTCGGCGCGCGAGCTGCCGCGCATCCGCAGCCCGAAGGCGACGTTGCCCGCGACATCGCGCTGCGGGAAGAGCTGGTGGTCCTGGAACATCAGCCCGACGCCGCGCCGGTGCGTGGGCACCTCCGACTGGTCCCGGCCCTCCAGCAACACCCGCCCCGCATCGGCCTGTTGAAGCCCGGCCACCACCCGCAGCAGCGTGGACTTGCCACTGCCGCTCGGCCCCAGCACACACACGATTTCGTGCGCGGCGACGTCCAGATCCACCGCGTCGAGCGCGAGGTGCCCACCGGACGTGCCGAAGCGGACGGTCACTCCGCCCAGTCGCAGCAGCTCCCGCGCCGTGGTGTCGGCCTGTGCCGTCATCTAGAACTCTCCGGGATGGTCGGTGACGGGGGTCCCCTTGGCCGTGGTTGTCCGAGGCTGGGGGCGAATGCGCTCCAGGGCCAGCAGGACACCGGCGCACACCACCATCAAGATGGTCGACAGGGCCATCGCCTGCCCGTAGTTGAGCTCGCCGGGGCGCCCCAGCAGCCGCGCAACGGCCACCGGCAGCGTCGGTTGGTCCGGCCGCGCGATGAAGACCGTCGCACCGAATTCACCGAGCGAGACGGCGAAGGCGAAGCCGGCCGCGATCAGCACGGCCCGCCGTACGATCGGCAGATCCACCTCCCGCCATACCCGCCACGGCGAGGCGCCGAGCACCGCGGCCGCCTCGCGCAGCCGCCCGTCCACCGCACGCAGGACGGGCAGCATCGTCCGGACCACGAACGGCACACCCACCAGCGCCTGGGCCAGGGGAACCAGCCACCACGAGGAGCGCAGGTCCAGCGGAGGTTCGTCGAGGGTGATCAGAAAGCCGAAGCCGACGGTCACCGCGGAGACGCCGAGGGGCAGCATCAGCAGTGCGTCGAAACCGCGGATGAGCCGACCAGGTTTAGTGCTCCCCCCGGCCGAGCTCGTCCGCAGGGTGAGGGCGGCCGCCGCCAGCCCGCCCACCACCAGAGCGATCACCGTCGCCGCCGCCCCGTAAGCGAGGGAGTTCCACAGGGCATCGAGCGGTGCGACGACGAAGGTGTTGTCGGCTGACGCGGCGGATCGCAGCGTGTCGTAGAACGTCAGCCCATAGCCGCCCGACCCAGCGAACGACCGCTCGACAAGCACGACCAGCGGCCCGACGAGCAGGACGGCGATGACGGTGAGCGTGCCCCACAGCAGTGCCCACTGGCCGGGTCCGCGCGGCCGCCGAGCGGTCTGCGAAGCGTCGACGAGACGGAGAGCGGATTCCCGCCGTCGCACGGTCCATGCGTGCAGCGCCAGCAGTCCCAGCACTGCCGCGAATTGGATCATCGTGAGGACAGCGGCCGTCGGCAGATCCAGGAAGTCCGCGGTCTGCCGGTAGATCTCCACCTCCAGCGTCGAAAAGGTGGGCCCGCCCAGAATCTGCACCACCCCGAAGGAGGTGAAGGTGAAGAGGAAGACCATCAGCGCGGCGGCGGCGACGGCCGGGCCGAGCGCGGGCAGCGTCACGCGCCGCCAGGCCGCGAACCGTCCGGCTCCCAGCACCCGCGCCGCCTCTTCCTGACGCGGGTCGAGCTGCGCCCACAGCCCGCCGACGGTCCGTACGACCACCGCGTAATTGAAGAAGACGTGTGCCAGCAGGATCGCCCACACCGAGGTGTCCAGGCGTACGCCCCAGAGGTCGTCGAGCAGCCCACCGCGCCCGACCAGCGCCAGAAAAGCCGAACCGACGACGACGGTGGGCAGCACGAACGGCACCATCACCACCGCCCGCAGCAGTTGTTTGCCGGGGAAGTCGAAGCGCGCGAAGACATACGCTCCGGGCAGCGCGATCAGCAGGGTCAGCGCGGTCGAGGCCGCCGCCTGCCAGACGGTGAACCACAGGACATGGAGAAGATCCGGATCGCTCACCACCTCGCCGATCCGGCCGAGCTGCCACCGTCCGCCGTCCTTCAGCCCCCGGCCGACGATCGCGACGACCGGATAGGCGAAGAACAGCGCGAAGAAGGCGAGCGGCAGGGCCATCAGGCCGAGCCGCACCGCCGTTCCTCGCGAGGGCCTTCTGCGCAGAGCGCGGGTTACTTCAGAACGAGCGAGGACCACTGCTTGATCCACTGTTCGCGGTTCTTGGTGATCGTCTCCGGGGCCAGCGTCGCCGGCTTGTCGATCGTCGCGCCGTACTTGGTGAACAGCTCCGGCACCTTGGCGTCCTCGCGTGCCGGGTTGACGAACATCTGCAGCGGCACCTCCTCCTGGAACTTCTTGCTCAGCAGGAAGTCCAGCAGCGCCTTGCCGCCCTTCTCGTTCTTCGCGCCCTTGAGGAGGCCGCCGAATTCGATCTGGCGGAAGCAGGTGCCGGTCGCGACACCGGTCGGTGCCTCCTTGGGCGCCGGCTTCTTGCCGAGCACCTCGAAGGGCGGGCTGGAGGCGTAGGAGACCACCAGCGGCTTGTCGCCCTTGCCCGCCACGGAGCCCGAGAACCGCCCGTTGTAGGCCTGCTCCCAGCCGTCGACGACCTCGACGCCATTGGCCCTGAGCTTCTTCCAGTAGCCCTGCCACCCCTCCTCGCCGTACGTGGCGATGGTGCCGAGCTGGAAGGCGAGCCCCGGGGAGGAGGTCGCGGAGTTCTCCGTGACGAGCAGCCCCTTGTACCGGGGCTTGATCAGATCGTCGAACGTCTTCGGCGGCGCGATCTTGTGCCGGTCGAAGTAGGACCGGTCGTAGTTGACGCAGATGTCGCCGTAGTCGAGCGGGGTGACGCGGTTCTTGCCCTTGTCGAGCTGAAGCGTGGCCGGGACCTTGTCCAAGCCCTCGGCCTGGTACGGGCTGAAGATGCCTTCGTCCAGGCCGCGCGAGAGCAGAGTGTTGTCGATGCCGAAGAATACATCGCCCTGCGGATTGCCCTTGGACAGGATCGCCTGGTTGACGGCCTTGCCGGCGTCCCCGCCCTTCAGGACCTTCACCTTGTAGCCGCTCTCCTTCTCGAAGGCGGCGAGGGCGGACTCGGAGGGACCCGAGTCATGGCTGACGAGCGTGACCGTCTTGGCGTCCGCGCTGCCGCCGTCCGAGCTGCCGCATGCGGCGAGCGCCGTCATACCGACCGCGGCGGCGACGGCCGTCGCGGTGATCCTCCTGGTGGTGCTCACTGATTTCCTCCTGGCTGGCCAGGAAGAGACGCGGCCCCGCCCGGTGTCCGCGGCTCGCGACGTCCGATGACGTACGGAGGGGACTCCGGGCAGGGCGCAACAGCATGAGTGACGACCGAACTTCCTACCCGGAATGACCCGGGCGAGGTTCAAGGGTCTGCGGGCACCGTAGGACTACGACGCTTCCGCACTCTCAGCGCTGTGGCGCTCCCCTGTCGGAATGTGCATTTGTTCGACCACACCGTACCAGCGAGCGGTCAGCGCTCCGAGGCAGCCAGCTGCCCGCAGGCGCCGTCGATCTCCTGACCGCGGGTGTCGCGGACGGTCACCGGCACGCCGTGCGCCTCGATGGCCTTGACGAACGCCCGCTCGTCCTCGGGACGCGAGGCGGTCCACTTCGAGCCGGGCGTCGGGTTCAGCGGAATCAGGTTCACATGGACCCGCTTGCCCTTGAGCAGCCGTCCCAGCAGGTCACCGCGCCACGCCTGGTCGTTGATGTCCCGGATCAGGGCGTACTCGATCGAAATGCGCCGCCCGGACTTCTCCGCGTACTCCCAGGCCGCGTCCAGCACCTCACGCACCTTCCAGCGCGTGTTGACGGGCACGAGCGTGTCGCGCAGCTCGTCGTCCGGCGCGTGCAGCGATACCGCGAGCCGGCACTTGAAGCCCTCGTCCGCGAACCGCAGCATCGCCGGGACCAGGCCGACCGTGGAGACGGTGATGCCGCGCTGGGACAGCCCCAGCCCGTCCGGCTCGGGGTCGGTCAGCCGCCGGATGGCGCCGACCACCCGCTTGTAGTTGGCGAGCGGCTCGCCCATCCCCATGAAGACGATGTTGGACAGCCGCGCCGGTCCGCCCGGGACGTCGCCGTCGCGCAGTGCCCGCATCCCGTCGACGATCTGGTGGACGATCTCCGCGGTCGAGAGATTGCGGTCCAGTCCCGCCTGGCCGGTGGCGCAGAACGGGCAGTTCATCCCGCAGCCGGCCTGTGAGGAGATGCACATGGTGACCCGGTCCGGGTAGCGCATCAGTACGGACTCGACGAGCGTGCCGTCGTGCAGCTTCCACAGGGTCTTGCGGGTGGTGTCGTTGTCGCACGAGATGTGCCGCACCACGTTCATCAGGTCGGGCAGCAGCTCTGCCGCCAGCTTTTCGCGCGCCGCCGCCGGGATGTCGGTCCACTGCGCCGGGTCGTGCGCGTAACGGGCGAAGTAGTGCTGCGACAGCTGCTTGGCGCGGAACGGCTTCTCGCCGATCGCGGCCACCGCTTCGCGGCGCTCGGCCGGGGTGAGATCGGCAAGGTGCCGCGGGGGCTGCTTGGCGCCGCGGGGGGCGACGAAAGTCAGCACACCAGGCTCGGGCGGTGCCATGGGCGGAAACTCCTCATTGCGATGGGCCGGACGATCTCCGCTGTCGCGGAGCCAACGGCTGGACGATGCCTGAACCCGGAGACCTCACGGGGCCGTCCCCGCAGCCGCGGGGCAGGAAAAGGGCCCGCTGCAACAGGCAGCGAGCCCTTCCAGGGTACCTGGGGGCGATTCAGCCCGCTCCCACGAAGATCACAAACAGCAGCCAGACCACCGGCGCGGTCGGCAGCAGGGAGTCGAGGCGGTCCATGATGCCGCCGTGGCCGGGCAGCAGCGTGCCCATGTCCTTGATGCCGAGATCGCGTTTGATCATGGATTCGCCGAGGTCGCCGAGGGTGGCGCTGGCCGCGACCGCGAGGCCGAGCAGCAGCCCCTGCCACCAGGCGCCGTCCGTGATCAGGAACTCCATGCACAGCGCGCCGGCGACCATCGCGAACAGCACCGCGCCGGCGAGTCCCTCGCGGGTCTTGCCAGGGCTGATGCGCGGCGCGAGCTTGTGGCTGCCGAACCGCCAGCCGACCGCATACGCGCCGGTGTCGCTGACGACCGTCAGCAGCAGGAACGTCAGCACCCGCTGCGGCCCGTCGTCCTCGGCCGCGAGCATCAGCGCCACGAACGTCGCGAGGAACGGCACATAGAACGCCGCGAACACACCGGCGGTGACATCCCGCAGATAGTTCTCGGGCGCCTCCGTCATGCGCCAGACCAGCACGGCGAGCGCGGTGAGCGCCATCGCCACCCACGCGCCTTCCGCGCCGCGCACATACCCGGCGACGACCATGGCGGTGCCGCCGACCGCGAGCGGCACCAGCGGCACCCGGATGTCCTTGCGTTCCGCCAGCCGCGAGGTCAGCTCCCACAGGCCCACGACAACGGCGATCGCTATCACGCCGATGAAGACAGGCTTGTAGAAGAAGAGCGAGGCGAGGATGACCGCGCCGAGACCGACGCCGACCCCTATTGCGGCACGCAAATTGCGTCCCGCGCTCTTCTTCTTCGGCTTGTCCGAGTCCTGCGAGCTGTCGTGCCCGGGAGAACCGGGGAAAGCAGTGGGCATGGGCTCCTGCGGCTTTTCGTCGCGGAACAGGGGGCCGCTCAGTCGAGCAGCCCCCCGGTCGTCCCGGTGGTCCCGGATGTCCCGGTGGTCCCGGGCGTCGTCCTGGTGTCCGCCTGCGCCGGGCACGAGGGGCATGGGCCGAGTCTGCGCCGCATCGCCCCCGTCGTGCAGGGGGCTCGCCGAGGCGGGGGGCATCGCCCGGAGCGAGGGGGCAGTTCCCCTGTCGGGTGGTCCCCATTGACCGGCGCCGGGCGGGACTCCCCAGGATGACTCGTTCATCAGACCTCGAGGAGCTCGGATTCCTTGTGCTTGAGCAGCTCGTCCACCTGCGCGACGTACTTCGCGGTGGTGTCGTCGAGCTCCTTCTCGGCGCGGCGCACCTCGTCCTCGCCGGACTCCTTGTCCTTGACGAGCTTGTCGAGGGTCTCCTTGGCCTTGCGGCGGACGCTACGGATCGAGATCTTCGCGTCCTCGCCCTTGGCCTTGGCGACCTTGATGTACTCCTTGCGGCGTTCCTCGGTCAGCTCCGGGAACGTCACTCGGATGATATTGCCGTCGTTGCTCGGGTTGACGCCGAGGTCGGAGTCGCGGATCGCCTGCTCGATGTTGCGCATCGCGCTCTTGTCGAACGGGGTCACCACGGCCATCCGCGGTTCGGGAACCGAGAACGACGCCAGCTGGTTGATCGGCGTCATGGCACCGTAGTAGTCCGCCACGATCTTGTTGAACATCGCCGGGTGCGCACGCCCGGTGCGGATCGCGGCGAAGTCCTCCTTGGCGACCACGACGGCCTTCTCCATCTTCTCCTCGGCCTCGAGGAGGGTCTCTTCGATCACCACTTGCTCCTGGTCTTTTCGGTAAGAAGCAGAGCCTCGCCCCTGCCGCGCGTCTTCTCCTGCACGGTGTCCGACCGGCAGGCGGTTGTCCATCCCCGTACCGAGGTCTTCCCACGGCCGGGAGTTGCCGCCCGCACAGGCCGATGCCCGTACGGAATCGCGGCAGTTGGGGCCGTCAGGCCCGGGTGCCCTGATCGCTGACGAGCGTGCCGATCTTCTCACCCTTCACCGCGCGCGCGATGTTGCCCTCGGTAAGCAGCTCGAAGACAAGGATCGGGAGCTTGTTGTCGCGGCACAGGGTGATGGCGGTGGCATCGGCGACCTTGAGGTCACGGGTGATGACCTCGCCGTATTCCAGGGCGTCGAACTTGACCGCGTCCGGGTTCTTCTTGGGGTCGGAGTCGTAGACCCCGTCCACACCGTTCTTGCCCATCAGCATGGCCTCGGCGTCGATTTCCAGGGCGCGCTGGGCGGCGGTGGTGTCGGTGGAGAAGTACGGCATGCCCATACCGGCGCCGAAGATGACGACCCGGCCCTTCTCCAGGTGGCGCACCGCACGCAGCGGAATGTACGGCTCCGCGACCTGGCCCATGGTGATGGCGGTCTGGACGCGGGAGTCGATGCCCTCCTTCTCCAGGAAGTCCTGGAGGGCCAGGCAGTTCATGACCGTACCGAGCATGCCCATGTAGTCGGAGCGGGCCCGGTCCATGCCGCGCTGCTGGAGTTCGGCACCGCGGAAGAAGTTGCCGCCACCGATCACGATGGCGATCTCGTATCCGTCGCGCACCACGGCGGCGATCTCGCGGGCCATGGCGTGCACGACATCGGGGTCGACGCCCAGTCCGCCGCCGCCGGCGAACGCCTCGCCCGACAGCTTCAGCAGGAAGCGTCGCCTGTCACCCTTGTCGGCTTTGTCTGTGTCCGCGCCGTCGGCACCGTGATTCATTGAGCTCTCCTCGTGCACATACGAAGAAGGCCATTGCCGTGGGTCTGGTCCAGATCCCTCTGCGGCAATGGCCTCCTCGTCACATCTGCGGCCGGCCGGTGAGCGGCCGACTGCGTACGACCCTAGCGGGTCGCAGGTCATTCGCTGCCTTCGTGGCAGGCTCAGATGCCGACCTTGATGCGCGAGAAGCGCTTCAGGGTGACACCGGCCTCGTCCAGGACCTTCTGGACGGTCTTCTTGTTGTCCAGGGCGTACGGCTGGCCGAGCAGCGTGGCGTCCTTGAAGAAGCCGTTGACGCGACCCTCGACGATCTTCGGGAGCGCGGCCTCCGGCTTGCCCTCGGCGCGGGTGGTCTCCTCGGCGACGCGGCGCTCGGTCTCGACGACCTCGGCCGGCACGTCCTCCTTGGACAGCCACTTCGGGGCGAACGCGGCGATGTGCTGCGCGATGCCCTTGGCGACGTCGGCGTCGGCCTTGTCCAGCTCGACCAGGACACCGATCTGCGGCGGCAGGTCGGGCATGGTGCGGTGCATGTAGTTGAAGACGAAGCCGTCGGCGAACTGCGCGAAGCGGTCCAGGACGATCTTCTCGCCGAGGTTGGCGTTGGCCTCGTCCACGAACGCCTGGACGGTCTTGCCGGCCTCGATCTCGGAGGCGAGCAGGGCCTCGATGTCGGCCGGGGAGGTCTTCGCGACGTGCGCGGCGATCTCGTTGGCGACGGCCTGGAACTTCTCGCCCTTGGCGACGAAGTCCGTCTCGCACTTCAGCTCGACGATGACACCGGAGGTGTTGTCGCCGGCGATCACGGAGACCACGGCGCCGTTCTCGGCGGAGCGGCCCTCGCGCTTGGCGACGCCCTTCTGACCCTTGATGCGCAGCGCCTCGACGGCCTTGTCGACGTTGCCCTCGGCCTCGTCCAGGGCCTTCTTGCAGTCCATCATGCCGGCGCCGGTGAGCTCGCGGAGCTTCTTGACGTCAGCGGCGGTGTAGTTCGCCATGGTCTGTGAATCTCTTCTCGAAATCTCGAAGTCGAAAGATCTACGGGTGGACGGCGGGGGCGGCGCTGGTCGCGCCTGCCCCCGCCGTCATCAACCGGTTCTGAGGTCAGGCCTGCTCGGCGTCCGCGGCCGGCTTCTCAGCCTCGGCCTCGGCCTCGGCGGCGGGAGCCTCGGCCTTGGGGGCCTCCTCCGCCTTGGGGGCCGCGTCGTCAGCCTTCTTCTCGCCCTCGAGCAGGTCGCGCTCCCACTCGGCGAGCGGCTCGCCGGCCTTCTCGCCCGGCTTCTGGTCGCCGGTGGCGGCGCCGGAGCGGGCGATGAGGCCCTCGGCGACGGCGTCGGCGATCACGCGGGTGAGCAGGGTGACGGAGCGGATCGCGTCGTCGTTGCCCGGGATCTTGTAGTCGACCTCGTCGGGGTCGCAGTTGGTGTCGAGGATCGCGACGACCGGGATGTTGAGCTTGCGCGCCTCACCGACGGCGATGTGCTCCTTCTTGGTGTCCACGATCCAGACGGCGCTGGGCACCTTCTGCATCTCGCGGATACCGCCGAGGGTCTTCTCCAGCTTGGCCTTCTCGCGGGAGAGGACGAGGAGCTCCTTCTTGGTGAGGCCGGAGGCGGCCACATCCTCGAAGTCGATCTGCTCGAGCTCCTTCAGGCGCTGCAGGCGCTTGTAGACGGTCGAGAAGTTGGTCAGCATGCCGCCGAGCCAGCGCTGGTTCACGTAGGGCATGCCCACGCGGGTCGCCTGCTCGGCAATGGCCTCCTGGGCCTGCTTCTTCGTGCCGACGAACATGACCGAACCGCCGTGGGCGACGGTCTCCTTGACGAACTCGTAGGCGCGGTCGATGTACGACAGCGACTGGAGCAGGTCGATGATGTAGATGCCGTTGCGCTCGGTGAAGATGAAGCGCTTCATCTTCGGGTTCCAGCGCCGGGTCTGGTGCCCGAAGTGGACGCCGCTCTCCAGCAGCTCCCGCATCGTGACGACGGCCATGGCCGTACTCCTTGTGTTTCTCGGTTTCACTGCGACCGGCCGGCCGCAGTGCCTGACGCCCCGACGCGCCTGCCGAGGAGGGAACCTTGCGGAACCTTCCGAGGACCGAGGAGCGCGGCCACCGTGCTGCCCGAAAGGGACTGGTGCACTGATGGCGGGGCGTGCGAAGTCGACCCGGTGACCCGGATCGCCATAAGAAGTGTACGGGACTGCCGACGCACCGGGCGACGCGCACCTTTTCGAGCCCCACGCGAGTGACACCGTTGTCCACAACCGGCCGGTAATCCACAGCTTCCGACCAAGATCCCCACGCAGCGGCGGACTACGCCACCGTCGACACATGCCACGAAACATGCGAGGAAATTCAAGGTCGGTTCTGATCTTCCGCGGCACGGGGGCGGGGCGGCGATTGCAGGGGTGGGGTGGACGGCGCGGGTGGAACGGGTGGCGCGGGTGGCGTCGGTTGGGGGCGGAGTTCGGGCCTGCCAGCCCGGCTGGCTTATGCGGCGCGCCTGGGCCTTCTGGTGCTGCTGGCCCGCTTGGCTTCCCAGGACGAGGCGGATGCCGACGGCCTCGGTCCGGTGCGCCGCGACCGCGAGGGATGCCGCGTCCCTCATCTCCCTTCTGGCCCCCGCCGCCGCGAGGCAAGCCGGACAGGTACGGGCCGAGCTGCTTCTTCCCGGCGCGTGGTGTGAGTGCGTCCCTGGCCGTCGCGCTGGCCGCCGCGCTCTCCGTGCCGCTGCTCGGGCTGGGATCCGCGTCCACCACCGGGGTCTCCACATCCGCGGGCTTCGCTTCGGAACGTGGGGTGGAGAGCAGGACGGAACACGCGGCGGCGCGCCGGGTGGAACGCGTGCCGGGGCGGGGCGCGGTACGGCTTGAGCGGTCAGCGTCGGCGTCAGCGACCGACCGGGCTTGGCCTGTGGACGGAGCAGCGGGATTACGGCCCACGGTGTTACGCGGCTGGGAGCCGCCACCGTCGCCCTGGGCGGCGGGTCACCGCGGCGTGGATCTGGCAACGACGGCCGGCGCGACGGTGCGGGCGGCCGCACCGGGGCGGGTCGCCTTCGCCGGGACGGTCGCCGGCCGGGGCGTCCTCACCATCGAGCTGTCCCGCTCGGGTCGACCCCCATTACGCACCACATACGAACCCGTGCGCGCCACGGCCCGTAAGGGAGAACGCATCACGGCAGGCCAGCCGGTCGCGGTACTGCAACGCGGCCCGTTCCACTGCCGGGCGCCATGCCTCCACTGGGGCCTGCGTCGCGGGAAGACATACCTGGACCCGCTCTCGCTCCTGCCCCCGCCCATGATCCGCGGCGGCCCGTCGCGCCTGCTCCCAGTCATCGGCGTCCCCGTTCCCGGGCCCTTGGGCCATACGGGTCCCGACCGGCCGGAGCCAACAGCCGACGAGACGGGGGCCGCGCCGACGGGGACTGCGCTAACGGGGGCGGTCGTGCTTGCCGTCGGGGCGGTCTGGGCGCTGGGTCGGCTTTCGCCGGCCGGGAGACCCTATGGCCGCCACCGGGGCCGCTGGTCTCGACGTCTCCACCGGTCCGCCGAGGTGACGCGTGGGGGCTGGGGGGGGGTGACGCCGTCGCAGTGAGAGGGAAGAGACGCGAGGTGTAGCGCGGTGCAGCGCCAGGTAGCGGGGGCGCGGACCACGGCTGCGGGCTGCGGGCTGCGGGCTGCGGGCTGCGGGCTGCGGGCTGCGGGCTGCGGGCTGCGGGCTGCGGGCTGCGGGCTGCGGGCTGCGGGCT
>NZ_JBFAIP010000046.1:0-52174 GCF_040654775.1 Streptomyces sp. NPDC050636 | reverse complement strand
CCGATGCAGGGCACCATCGTCAAGGTCGCGGTCGAGGAGGGCCAGCAGGTCGTCGAGGGCGAGCTCGTCGTCGTCCTGGAGGCGATGAAGATGGAGCAGCCGCTGAACGCGCACCGCGCCGGCACTGTCAAGGGCCTGGCCGCCGAGGTCGGCGCCTCGGTCACCTCCGCCGCCGTCATCTGCGAAATCAAGGACTGACTCGACCGGGCGCCAGCGCCCGGTTCCGTAAACACGAAACCACCGTCCCAGGGGCATTCCTGTGAATTCCGAGGAGAAGTACATGGACGCTGCCGTCATAGTTGTGGGCGCGGGCCCGGCCGGTCTGATGCTTGCCGGTGAACTGCGGCTCGCCGGAGCGGACGTCATCGTCCTGGAGCGCCTGGCGGAGCGGACCGGGGAGTCGCGCGGGCTGGGCTTCACCGCGCGCACCATGGAGGTCTTCGCCCAGCGCGGGCTGCTCTCCCGGTTCGGCGACGTCGAGACCAGCAACGTGGGTCACTTCGGCGGTCTGCCGGTGGACTTCGCGGTGCTGGAGGGCGCGCACCAGGCGGCCAAGAGCATCCCGCAGTCCCACACCGAGGCCGTGCTGGAGGAGTGGGTCAAGGAGCTCGGGACCGATCTGCGGCGCGGTCATGAGGTGGTGTCCTTCCTCGATCACGGCGAGAGCGTCGAGGTCGAGGTGCGCGGCCCGGACGGTGTGCACACCCTGCACGCCGACTACCTGGTGGGCTGCGACGGCGGCCGCAGCATGGTCCGTAAGACCGCGGGCTTCGACTTCCCCGGCACGGCAGCGACCCTGGAGATGTTCCTCGCGGACGTCAAGGGCCTCGACCTCGACCCGCGGATGATCGGCGAGACCTTCCCCGGCGGCATGGTCATGGTGGGTCCGCTCCCCGGCGGCGTCACCCGGCTCATCCTGTGCGAGCGCGGCACCCCGCCGCAGCGGCGCACCGCACCGCCGTCGTACGACGAGATCGTCGACGGGTGGAAGCGCGTCACCGGCCAGGACATCTCCCACGGCGAGCCGCTGTGGGTCAGCTCCTTCGGGGACGCCACCCGCCAGGTGACGGAGTACCGCCGCGGCCGGGTCATCCTCGCCGGGGACGCCGCGCACATCCATCTGCCCGCCGGCGGCCAGGGGATGAACACCAGCATCCAGGACGCGGTGAACCTCGGCTGGAAGCTCGCCGCCGTCGTCCGCGGCAAGGCGCCCGCGTCGCTGCTGGACACGTACCACGACGAGCGCCACCCGGTGGGCCGTCGCCTGCTGATGAACACCCGGGCCCAGGGGCTGCTGTTCCTCAGCGGTTCCGAAGTGCAGCCGCTGCGGGACGTGTTGACCGAGCTGATCCAGTACGAAGAGGTCAGCCGGCACCTGGCGGCCATGGTCAGCGGCCTGGAGATCCACTACGAGACCGGCGGCGGCAGCCACCCGCTGCTGGGCCACCGGATGCCCGATGTCGAGCTGGTCGGCGCGGACTTCAAGACCAGCAGCACCCGGTTGCAGCACGCGGGCCGCGGCCTGCTGCTCGACTTCGAGGACCGCCCCGCGCTGCGCGAGAAGGTCAGGGGCTGGGCGGACCGGATCGACATCGTCACCGCCGCACCGTGCGGCCTGGCCGACGACAGCGCGCTGGCCGGCACCGGAGCCGTCCTGGTCCGTCCGGACGGCTACATCGCCTGGGCCGCTCCGGGAAGCCGCCAGGACCTGCCGATGTCTTTGGAGCGCTGGTTCGGCCCCGCCAACTAAGGGCGGCAGCCGACCAGTACACGTACGACGGCCGGAGTGCTCCGGCTGTGAAAGAGGGAACTTACATGCACAGCACGTTGATCGTGGCCCGTATGGCGCCCGAGGACAACGCCCACGTAGCCCGGCTGTTCGGCGCATTCGACGAGACCGAGATGCCGCACCGCATGGGCACCCGGCGCCGTCAGCTGTTCTCGTACCGCGGCCTGTACTTCCACCTCCAGGACTTCGATGCCGACAACGGCGGCGAGCGGATCGAGGAGGCGAAGACCGACCCGCGCTTCGTCGGCATCAGCGACGACCTCAAGCCCTTCATCCAGGCTTACGACCCGGCCACCTGGCGCTCGCCCGCGGACGCCATGGCCACCCGCTTCTACTCCTGGGAGGCCTCCGAGTGACCGGGCGCAGAGTAGTCATCACGGGCATCGGAGTCCTGGCGCCCGGTGGCATCGGCACCAAGAACTTCTGGGGCCTGCTCAGCGAGGGCCGCACGGCGACCAGGGGAATCACCTTCTTCGACCCGTCCGCCTTCCGCTCCCGCGTCGCCGCGGAGATCGACTTCGACCCCGAGGCCGGCGGGCTGAGCCCGCAGCAGATCCGGCGCATGGACCGGGCCGCCCAACTCGCCGTGGTGGCCACGCGGGAGGCCGTCGCCGACAGCGGGATCGAACCGGGCGATCTGGACCCGTACCGCACCGGTGTCACCATCGGCAGCGCGGTCGGCGCCACCACCCGGCTCGACGAGGAGTACCGCGTCGTCAGCGACGGCGGCCGGCTCGACCTGGTCGACCACACCTACGCGATGCCGTACCTCTACAACGCCATGGTGCCCAGCTCGTTCGCGGCCGAGGTCGCCTGGGAAGTCGGCGCCGAGGGGCCGGCCACCGTGGTCTCCACCGGCTGCACCTCCGGCATCGATGCGGTCGGCCATGCGGTGGAACTGGTCCGCGAGGGCAGCGCCGACGTCATGATCACCGGTGCGACGGACGCCCCCATCTCGCCGATCACGATGGCCTGCTTCGACGCCATCAAGGCGACCACCCCGCGCCACGACGACCCCTCCTGTGCCTCGCGCCCGTTCGACGGCACCCGCAACGGCTTTGTGCTGGGTGAGGGTTCGGCCGTCTTCGTCTTGGAGGAGCTCGGCCACGCGCAGCGGCGCGGAGCCCATGTCTACGCCGAGATCGCCGGCTACGCCACGCGGAGCAACGCCTACCACATGACCGGGCTGCGCTCGGACGGCGCCGAGATGGCCGAGGCCATCGAAGTCGCTCTGGCCGAGGCGCAGTTGAACCCCGAGGCGGTCGACTACATCAACGCGCACGGCTCGGGCACCAAGCAGAACGACCGCCACGAGACCGCCGCGTTCAAGAAGAGCCTCGGCGACCACGCATACCGGACCCCGGTCAGCTCGATCAAGTCCATGGTCGGCCACTCGCTCGGTGCGATCGGCTCCATCGAGATCGCCGCGTGCGCGCTGGCGATGGAGCACAACGTCGTGCCGCCCACGGCCAACCTGCACACCCCGGACCCGGAATGCGACCTGGACTACGTACCGCTGACCGCCCGTGAGCAGCGCACCGACGCGGTCCTGACCGTCGGCAGCGGATTCGGCGGCTTCCAGAGCGCCATGGTGCTGGCCCGTCCAGAGAGGAGCATCGCATGACCACCTCGGTGGTAGTCACCGGTCTGGGCATCGCCGCCCCCAACGGACTGGGCACCCAGGACTTCTGGGCGGCGACCCGGGCCGGCAAGAGCGGCATCGGCCGCGTCACCCGCTTCGACCCGGCTCAGTACCCGGCCCAACTGGCGGGCGAGATCCCGGGGTTCGTGGACGAGGAGCACCTGCCGGGGCGGCTGCTGCCGCAGACCGACCGCACGACCCGGCTCTCGCTCGCCGCCACGGACTGGGCGCTGGCCGACGCGGGCGTGCGGCCCGCGGAGTGGGCCGACTCCAGCATGGGCGTGGTCACCGCCAGCGCCTCGGGCGGTTTCGAGTTCGGCCAGGGTGAGCTGCAGAAGCTGTGGAGCAAGGGCAGCCAGTACGTCAGCGCGTACCAGTCCTTCGCCTGGTTCTACGCCGTCAACAGCGGCCAGATCTCCATCCGTAACGGCATGAAGGGCCCCAGTGGCGTGGTCGTGGGCGACCAGGCCGGCGGCCTCGACGCGCTCGCCCAGGCCAGGCGCCAGATCCGCAAGGGCACGCCTCTGATCGTCTCCGGCGGCGTGGACGCCCCGATCTGCACCTGGGGCTGGGTGTCCCAGCTGACCAGCGGGCGGCTGAGCACCGAGGACGACACCACCCGGGCGTACGTACCCTTCGACGCGGACGCCTGCGGCCATGTGCCCGGCGAGGGCGGCGCGATCCTCATCCTGGAGGACGCACAGGCCGCCCGCGAGCGCGGCGCGAAGGCGTACGGCGAGATCGCCGGGTACGGCACCTCCTTCGACCCCGCGCCCGGCAGCGGGCGTCAGCCAGGCCTGCGCCGGGCCGTCGAACTCGCCCTGCGGGACGCCGGGGCCGAACCCGGCGACATCGACGTGGTGTTCGCCGACGCGGCGGCCACGCCGGAGCTGGACCGTATCGAGGCCGAGGCCATCGGCGCGGTCTTCGGCCCCCGGGGCGTCCCGGTCACCGCGCCCAAGACGATGACCGGCCGGCTCTACTCGGGCGCCGCCTCGCTGGACGTGGCCACCGCCCTGCTTGCGATCGGCGACGGGCTGATCCCGCCCACCGTGCACACCCGGCCCACGGCGGAGCACGCCCTGGACCTGGTCGGTCCCGAGCCGCGTCCCGCGCGGCTGCGTACGGCACTGGTCCTGGCCCGCGGCCACGGCGGTTTCAACTCCGTGCTGGTCGTGCGCGCCGCTGACTAGGCGGCCCCCAAGCAGCGCCCCGCCCGCCGGTATCCCCCGCCGGCCGGTGGGGCGCTCCCTTTTCCCCACCCCATCCCCTCACCCACACATGGAAAGAGAAGGAGGCCGACATGGCCATTCAGGAATTCACCCTCGCGGACCTCAAGCGCATCCTGCACGAGAGCGCCGGTACGGACGAGGGCGTCGACCTCGACGGCGACATCCTCGACAGCGACTTCGAGGACCTGGGTTACGAGTCGCTCGCCCTCCTGGAGACCGGCGGACGCATCGAGCGCGAGTGGGGCATCACGCTCGACGACGACGCGCTGACCGACTCCCGGACCCCGCGCGCCCTGATCAACGCCGTCAACGCGCACCTAGAGGTCGCCGCCGCGGCCTGACGCACCCGGCCGGGGCGGGACCACACCCGCCCCGGCCGGCACCGACAACCAGCAGCCTCCCCACTTGAGAAGAGTCACCATGCCGCAGCACACCCAGCGCCTCGCCCTGATCACCGGGGGCACCAGCGGAATCGGCCTGGCCGCCGCCCGCCTCCTGGCCGCCCAGGGCCACACGGTGTTCATCGGTGCCCGCAGCGCCGAGAACGTGGCCGCGACCGTCAAGCAGCTGCGCGAGGAGGGCATCGAGGCCGACGGCACCGCCCTGGACGTGCGCTCCGACGCTGACGTGCAGGCGTTCGTCCAGGCCGCCGTCGACCGCTACGGCACGGTCGACGTACTGGTCAACAACGCGGGCCGCAGCGGCGGTGGCGTCACCGCCGACGTGGCCCTGGACCTGTGGCACGACGTCATCGACACCAACCTCAACAGTGTCTTCCGCATGACCCGCGAGGTGCTCAACACCGGCGGCATGCGCCACAAGGACCGCGGCCGCATCATCAACATCGCCTCCACCGCGGGCAAGCAGGGCGTCGTCCTGGGCGCGCCCTACTCGGCCTCGAAGCACGGCGTCGTCGGTTTCACCAAGTCCCTGGGCAACGAGCTCGCGCCCACCGGCATCACCGTCAATGCCGTGTGCCCCGGTTACGTCGAGACCCCGATGGCCCAGCGCGTGCGCCAGGGATACGCGGCCGCGTACAACGCCACCGAAGAAGCCATCCTGGAGAAGTTCCAGGCCAAGATCCCGATGGGCCGCTACTCCACGCCGGAGGAGGTCGCCGGGCTCGTGGGCTACCTGGCCTCCGACACCGCCGCCTCCATCACCGCGCAGGCCCTGAACGTCTGCGGCGGCCTGGGCAACTTCTGAGCCGTCCGAACCCCACGAAACCGAGGAGTACGAACATGCCGCAGTCCGGCCTGCGCGAGGTGGAGCACGAGATCACGGTCTCGGCACCGGCCACCGCCGTTTACCGCCTGCTCGCCGAGGTGCAGAACTGGCCGCGGATCTTTCCGCCGACCATCTACGTCGATCATGTCGAGCGCACTGAGAACACCGAGCGCATCCGCATCTGGGCCACCGCCAACGGCGAGGCCAAGAACTGGACTTCGCGCCGCACCCTCGACCCCGAGGCACTGCGCATCGACTTCCGCCAGGAGGTCTCCACGCCCCCCGTCGCCTCCATGGGCGGCGCGTGGATCACCGAGCCGCTCTCCGACACCACCTCGCGGGTCCGGCTGCTGCACGACTACCGCGCCATCGACGACGACCCGGCCTCGCTGGAGTGGATCGAGCGCGCCGTCGACAACAACTCCCGCTCCGAGCTCGCGGCACTGAAGACCAACGTCGAGCTGGCCCACGCCTCCGAGGAGCTCACCTTCTCCTTCGAGGACACCGTGCACATCGCCGGATCCGCCAAGGACGTCTACGACTTCATCAACGAGGCGAACCTGTGGTCGCAGCGGCTGCCGCACGTCGCGACCGTACGCCTCGAAGAGGACACGCCGGGGCTGCAGAGCCTGGAGATGGACACCCGCGCCAAGGACGGCTCCACGCACACGACCAAGTCGTACCGGGTCTGTCTGCCGCACGAGCGGATCGCCTACAAGCAGGTCACCCTGCCGGCGCTGATGACCCTGCACACCGGCTACTGGACCTTCGAGGAGAACGAGGGCACCGTCGCCGCCTCCTCGCAGCACACGGTCGTCCTGAATACGGGGAACATCGCCCGGATCCTCGGCGCCGACGCGAGCGTCGCTGACGCCAAGGAATACGTGCGCACCGCGCTGAGCACCAACAGCCGCGCCACGCTGGGCCATGCCAAGGACTACGCCGAGAACAAGGGCTGACCGTGGCACAGCACAGCGTGGACTCCCGGGCCGGCGCTGACACCCAGGTCATCGTGGTGGGCGCCGGCCCGGTCGGGCTGATGCTCGCGGGCGAACTGCGGCTCGGCGGCGCCGAAGTGACCGTGCTGGAGCAGCGCCCGGCCGCGACAACGGAATCCAGGGCCTCCACCCTGCACGCCCGCACCATGGAGATCCTCGACGGCCGCGGGCTGCTGGACGAGCTCGGCACCGTGCCCAGCGAACCGCGTGGGCACATCGGCGGCATGCCGCTCGACCTGACCCTGCCCGGCCCGTACCCGGGCCAGTGGAAGGTTCCGCAGACCCGCACCGAAGAGATCCTCCAGGAGTGGGCGCTCTCGCTGGGCGCGGGGATCTGCCGCGGCCGTGAAGTGACGGGACTGCGCGAAGGGGAGGACCGGGTCGAACTCGACGTGGCCGATTCGGGCGGCCCGTCGCGTATGACGGCCCGGTACGTCGTGGGCTGCGACGGCGAGGACAGCACTGTGCGCCGGCTGGCCGGGATCGGCTTCCCGGGCCGGCCGGCCGAGCGCGAGCTGCTGCGGGCCGACGTGTCCGGGATCGACATCCCGGGACGTCGGTTCGAACGCCTGGAGCGGGGGCTGGCCATCGCGGCCCGTCGCCCGGACGGCGTCACCCGCGTCATGGTGCACGAGTTCGGCCGGGCGGCCCAACAGCGGGACGGTGAGCCGGACTTCGACGAGGTCGCCCGGGTGTGGCGGCGGGTCACCGGCGAGGACATCAGCGGCGGCACCCCGCACTGGGTCAACGCCTTCGGGGACGCCAACCGCCAGGCCGCGCACTACCGCACCGGCCGCGTCCTGCTGGCCGGCGACGCGGCCCATCAGCAGATGCCCGTCGGTGGACAGGCGCTGAACCTGGGGCTCCAGGACGCAGTCAACCTCGGCTGGAAGCTGGCCCTTGAGGCCGGCGGCCGGGCCGGCGACGGACTTCTGGACAGCTACCACACCGAGCGGCACGCCGTCGGGCGGCGCACGCTGACCAACATCCAGGCCCAGGCCACGCTGCTGCTCGGCGGCGGCGAGGTGGACGCGCTGCGCACGGTGATCGGCGAGCTGGTCACCAAGGAGCGGGTACGCGCCCACCTGGCCGGCATGATCTCGGGCCTCGACACCCGCTACGACGTCGGCGACGACACTCACCCGCTGCACGGGGCCCGGCTGCCGCACACCGAACTGACCACGCAGGACGGCACGCACACCACGGCCGCCGCCCTGCTGCGCACCGGCCGCGGCCTGCTGCTCGACCTGGACGGCGACGACGAGGGCAGCGGCGACGAGGGCGACGTACGGCCGGGCAGTGCGGCCGAGCCCTGGAGCGACCGGGTCACGGTCGTACGGGCCCGCCTGCGCACCGACGGCACCGGTCACCCGCTGGCGGGCACCGGCACCGTGCTCGTACGGCCCGACGGCCACATCGTCCGGGCCGGGCACGGCGCGGACGGGCTGCGGACGGCGCTGCGGCGCTGGTTCGGGCCGCCGCTGAGCACACCCACAACACCACCGACAGCCACCGCGGCAACGACCGCAGCGACACCCGCAGTGAAAAGCGCAGCAACAACCGCAGCAACAACCGCAGCGACAATCGCCAAGACCTTGGCCGGAAATGGGAGAGACGACATGGGCAGGCTCACGGGCAGGACCGCTCTGGTCACGGGATCGAGCCGGGGCATGGGGCGCGCGGCCGCGCTGCGGCTGGCGATGGACGGCGCGCTCGTCGCCGTCCACTACACGAGCAACAAGGAGGCCGCCGACGACGTCGTCGGCGCGATCGAGAAGGACGGCGGACGGGCCTTCGCCGTCCGCGCCGAGCTCGGCGTGCCCGGCGACGTCCACGAGCTCTTCCTGGGCCTGGAAGAAGGGCTGAAGGAGCGCACCGGCTCCACCGACCTCAACATTCTGGTCAACAACGCCGGTGTCATGGGCGGTGTCGCGCCCGAGGAGATCACGCCCGAGCAGTTCGACCGGCTGATGGCGGTCAATGCCAAGGCGCCGTTCTTCATCATTCAGCGCGCGCTGAAGAACATGCCCGACGGCGGCCGCATCATCAATATCTCCTCCGGTCTCACCCGTTTCGCCAACCCGGAAGAGACCGCCTACGCGATGACCAAGGGCGCGGTCGAGCAGCTCGCGCTGCACTTCGCCAAGCACCTCGGCCCGCGCAACATCACCATCAACAGCGTGGCCCCGGGGATCACCCGCAACAGCAACCCGGTCTTCGACATCCCGGAGGTCGTCGAGCAGATGGCGCAGCTGTCGACCTTCGGCCGGGTCGGCAACCCGGAGGACGTCGCGGACGTGATCGGCTTCCTCGCGTCCGACGACGCGCGCTGGGTCACCGGCTCCTTCGTGGACGCCAGCGGCGGCACGCTGCTGGGCTGAGCCCGGCGGCGGTACGGGGGCGGGTACCCGCCCGCCCCCACGGCCGCGCCTCCATTCCCTGCGCTATTGCAGGAATTCATTTGACGCGGATCTGACATCGCATGTCTTGAGGCATGTAGTAGCCGCGAAGAAACTGGTAACTACCTTCCGCAGTACTGGATTTTGCGGGCGGCAAGCAGAATCGGCGAATTCGGCGAGACCTCTAGGAACAGGATTCATGTCACAGAGCCCCATCAAGCTGGCTGTGATCACCGGCAGCGTACGCGAGGAGCGTTTCGGCCCGACGGTGGCCAACTGGTTTATGCGGCAGGCCGAGAGCCACGCCGGTGTGCGGACCGAGCTCGTCGATCTCATCGACTATCCGCTGCCGCTGTCCCAGCCGGCGCCGGGCCGCCCGGCCGCACCGCCGGTCCAGGCCGTCCGCGAACGGCTCGCCGCCCGGCTGGCCGACGCCGAGGCGTTCGTCGTGGTGACGCCCGAGTACAACCACACGGTCGCGCCCTCGCTCACCAACGCCATCAGCTGGTTCTTCGACGAGTGGGCAGCCAAGCCGGTGGGCCTGGTCTCCTACGGTGGGATGGGCGGCGGGCTGCGGGCCGCGGAGCACCTGCGCCAGGTCTTCGCCGAGTTGCACGCCATGACCGTGCGCGAGATGGTCAGCTTCCACAACGCCTGGGACCAGTTCGGAACCGACAGCGAGCCGACCGGCCCGCAGGGCAGTGAGGCGGCGGCCAAGGTCCTGCTGGACCAGCTTGCCTGGTGGGCGAAACCGCTGCGCGAGGCCCGCGCGAAGGTCCCGTACAAGCGCTGAACTCAAGGAGCCCACGGGCTTCTTACAGGAGATATCCGCATGTCAACCTCGTCCGTCTTCCTGGCCGGTGCCCGCTCTGCCGCCCGGCAGGCCGCCCGCCACGCCGCCCACGCCGACGCGAGGCGCGGTCTGCACCCGGAGGTCATCGAGTCGCTCGCCGACGCGGGCTTCGCCCGCCGTTTCGTGCCGGAGCACTTCGGTGGCGAGCCGGTGACGTTCGCGGAGCTGACCGAGGCCGTCTCGGCCGTCGGCGAAGGCTGCGCCTCGGCCGCCTGGATCGCCTCGCTGACGGCGTACAACGGCCGGTTCGCCACCTTCCTGCCGCACGAAGGACAGAAGGAGGTCTGGGCCCACGGGCCCGACACGCGCTTCGCCGCCGGGCTCGTACCGCACGGCAGCGCCGATGCGGTCCCGGGCGGCTGGCGGATCTCCGGCACCTGGTCCTACGTCAGCGGTGCCGAAATCGCGGACTGGATCCTGCTGTTGATCCCCGCGAGCGCCGACGGGGCGCAGCCGGCCCGGTTCGTCGCGGTCGAGGCCGCTGAGTGCACGGTGAACTCCACCTGGTTCACGTTCGGTATGCGCGGCACCGCGAGCCACTCGCTCACCTGTGAGGACGTCTTCGTTCCCGGGCACCGCTCCTTCCTGGCCGACGACATGTTCGCGGGCCGCAACCAGGTCTCGGACGTGGCGTCGAGCAACCTGCCGCTCTTCGCGGTGGCCGGACTGACCTTCGGCGCACCGGTCATGGGCGCCGCGCGGGCGGCGGTCGGCCTGGCCGCCGAGTCCCTGGCGGGGGTCCCGGGACGGCCGGCCAAGGAGGCCCAGCGGCTGTCGTTCGCCCGCGCCGCGGCCGAGGTCGACGCGGCGTCGCTGCTGATGACGCGGATGGCGACGACGGCCGACGGCGGGATTCCGGACGCCCTTACGGTGGCCCGGAGCCGGCGCGACGGCGCGTACGCCGCCCAGATGTTCCACGGCGCGGTGGACCAGCTCTTCCGCGGCACCGGTATGCGCGGCCAGTCCGACGGTGATCCGCTCCAGCGCATCTGGCGCGATGTGCAGGGTGCCGTCCGGCACGGCGGATTGTTGTTCGAGCCCGCCGCGCTCGCGTATACCCAGAGTCTGGCGTCGGACGGCTGATCGCCGTACGGCGTGCGGGGGAAAGCACCACCGACCCCAGGACGCGTGCAGTGGCGCGTCCGTAATGTTCTGAAGGAAGATTCTGTTTTGTCTGAATTCTTGGTAACCGGAGCGACGGGAGCACAGGGGGGCGCCGTCGCACGGCTGCTGCTGGCGTGCGGACACCGCGTCCGGGCCCTGACCCGCAACACCGAGTCCCCGGCCGCCGCGGCGCTGCGCGAGGCCGGCGCCGCGATCGTCGCCGGTGACTTCGACGACGCCGCCGTGCTGCGGACCGCCATGGAGGGCACCGACGGTGTGTTCGCCATGGGGACCGCGTTCAGCGGCGCGGGCGCGGAGGGTGAGGTCCGTCAGGGCAAGGCCCTGATCGACGCCGCGCGCGCGGTCGGCATCGGCCACTTCCTCTACAGCTCCTCGGCCGGCACCCGGACGCTGACGGGGGTGCCGCACACCGACAGCAAGCGCGAGGTGGAGGAGTACCTGGCGGCGTCCGGTCTCGCCTCGACCGTCATCGGGCCGCACGCCTTCCTGGACTCCTGGATCCCGGACCAGTTCGCTAGCGGGCAGCTCATGCACCTCGCGGCCCCGGACGTCCCCATCGCGTGGATCGCGGTGGACGACATCGCGGCCTTCGCGGTGTACGTACTGGAGAACCGCGCCGAGTTCGTCGGCAAGAGCGTCGAGATCGCCTCGTTCACCGCGTCGGCGCAGGAGATCGCCGCCGAGGTGGGCGGTGTGACCTATGAACAGATGTCGCTCGGCGACGAGGCCAACGCCGACATGCAGGCCATGCTCGACCTGTTCGGCAAGGGCGGCGTCCCCTCGGACGTCCCGGCGCTGCACGCGGCCTACCCGGATGTCGCGTGGCACAGCCTGAGCAGCTGGGTCGAGGAGAAGATCCGCCCCCAGCGCGGCTGATGCCGCCCGGCTTTGACCAGCGACCCGTCCCATCGGTTTTGGCAAGGAACCCCATGAAAATTCTGTACATAGCCGGTGGCAGTCGGGCCACGGTGTTCTCTCTCGCCCCGCTGGCCAGAGCCGCCCGCGACGAGGGGCACGAGGTCTTCATGTCCGCCCCCGAAGCCTCGTTACCCCTCGTCGCCGGGGCAGGGCTGCCCGCATACGCGTACACGGAGCGCGCTATCCGCGACTTCGTGGGCAAGGACCGGGCGGGCAACCCGCTGGAGTTCCAGACGGACCCGGACAAGCAGCGGCTGGCGCTCGGCGCCGGATACGCGCGCATGGCGGCGGCCAGCCTCGAACCGCTGCTCGCGTTGAGCCGCGACTGGCGGCCGGACGTCGTCGTGGGCGGACAGCTGTGCTACGCAGCGATGCTCCTCGGCCGGGAGCTGGGTGTCCCCGCCGTACGGCAGGCCTGGGACCGATACGCCACCACGCTGCCGGACGCGGGCGCCAACGCCGAACTAGCCCCTGAATTGGACCAGTTGGGCGTGAACTCGTTGCCCGACCCGGACCTGTTCATCGACATCTGCCCGCCCTCCCTGCGGCTCCTTGAGCCCTCGGTGCCGGTGCAGATGATGCGCTCGGCCCCCGCCAACCCGCAGCGGCCCCTGGAGCCCTGGATGTACCGGCGGGTCGGTCGCCGGGTGCTGGTGACGGCCGGCAGCCAGACGGCGAAGGGACAGGCCGGCGGTCTGCACCGGCTCGCGGAGTACGCCTCGCGGCTGGATGCCGAACTGGTCATCGCGGCACCGGACGAGGTGGCCGGGGAGCTGCGGGAGAAGTTCCCCCGCGCGCGGGTGGGGTGGTTCCCCATGGACGTGCTCTCGCGCACGTGTGACCTCATCATCCACCACGGCGGTGGCGTCACCGGCATGACCGCGATCAACGCCGGTGTGCCGCAGCTGATCGTGCCGGCGGGAGCCATGTTCCACGCCTCCTCGCAGCGCCTGGCTGAGTACGGCGCGGCCGCGATGTTCCTGCCGGACGAGGTCACCGCCGAGGGCGTGCTGGTCGCCGGTACCGAACTGATGTCGAACCCGGCGTACCGCCAGAAGGCGCACGAGCTCTCCCGGGAGGTCGCCGGACTCCCGACGCCCTCCGAGGTGGTCGGGGTCCTGGAGCACCTGGCGGCCCGCTGAGGATCCGCCCGTACCCCCACCGCGCCACCCGGACCGCCGCCGAAGACCTCCCAGTGAAGGCACAGCCTGTGAATGCAAAGCCCTTGAAAATCGGTGTGATCGGCTGTGCCGGAATCGCCGAACGCCGCATGCTGCCGGCGCTCGTAGCCGACCCGGATGTGGAGGTCACCGCGATCGCCAGCCGGGACGGGGCCAAGGCCCGGCAGTTCACCCGGCGCTTCGGCGGCGACCCGGTGGCCGGTTACGACCGGCTGCTGGAGCGGTCCGACATCGACGCGGTGTACGTACCGCTGCCCCCGCTCCTGCACGCCGAGTGGATCGAGCGGGCGCTGCGGGCCGGCAAGCACGTACTGTCCGAGAAGCCGCTGGCCGCCAACGGGAAAGAGGCCGCGGATCTCGTGGCGCTCGCCGAGGACCGGAACCTGACGCTCCTGGAAAGCTTCATGTTCCTGACGCACAGTCAGCATGCTTACGTGCGCGAACGGGTGGCCCAAGGGGCGATCGGCGAACTGCGCACGCTGACCGCCGAGTTCGCCTTCCCGGCCAAGTCGGCGGACGACATGCGCTACAACCCTGACACCGGTGGGGGAGCGCTGACGGACATCGGGGTCTACCCGATCCGCACCGCGTTGATGTTCCTGGGCTCCGACCTCGAAGTGATCGGCTCCTGGCTGCACGTCGATGCCGAACGCAAGGTGGACCTCGGCGGTTCCGCGCTGCTCGGCGCCCCCGACGGGGTCACGGCCCACCTGACCTTCGGCATGGAGCACGCCTACCGCTCGCAGTACGCCCTGTGGGGCAGCTCCGGACGGATCTGCGTGCGCTGGGCCTACACACCGCCGCCCACCCACTCCGCGGTGATCCGTATCGAGCGGCAGAGCCATGTCGAGGAGATCACCCTGCCGCCGGATGACCAGTTCGCGAACGTGGTCCGCGCATTCGTCGGGCGCGTCCGCGACGGCGTCCCCTCCGGCCTGGAGGGTGAATCCGTACTCACCCAGGCCGACTTGGTGGACCAGGTGCGCGCGCGGGCGCTGATCCGCCCGGCCCAGTGAGCGTGGTGATCGGGGGCGCCCCGCGGCGATGCCGCCGCACATTACCTGTCATCCCCGCGATCTAAGGACAAGAACCGTGACGGACGCTTCTGGCGCCACGAGAGTCGAGTCGGGCGGCGCCCAGGCCGCCGACCTCGAAGCACAGCCGGCACCAAAATCCGGTGGTCGGCGCTGGTGGGGACTGGTCGTCATCGGCCTGGCCCAACTGATCATCCTGCTGGACGGCACGGTGGTGAACATCGCCCTCCCGTCGGCGCAGGCCGAACTCGGCATGAGCGACGCCAGCCGGCAGTGGGCCATCACCTCCTACGCACTCGCCTTCGGCGGACTGCTGCTGCTGGGCGGCCGGCTGAGCGATCTGGTGGGCCGCAAGCGGATGTTCCTCCTGGGCACCGCGGGCTTCGGCATCGCCTCGGCAGTGGCCGGCGCCGCAAGCGGCCCGGGCGTGCTCTTCGCCGGACGTGCCCTGCAGGGAGTCTTCGCGGCCCTGCTGGCGCCATCCGCGCTGGCCCTGCTGAACGTGACGTTCACCGACCCGAGGGAGCGGAGCAAAGCCTTCGGCATCTTCGGCGCGGTGGCCGGTGCGGGAGCCGCGGTCGGCCTGATCGTGGGCGGCCTGCTCACCGAGTACATGAACTGGCGGTGGTGCCTGTACCTGAGTGTCCCGGTCGCCGTCATCGTGCTCGTCGCGGGCGCGGCGCTGCTGCGCGACGTGGGCAGCCGAGCGAGCAGGCGCCTGGACATCCTGGGCGTGCTGCTGGTCACCGGCGGCCTGGTCGCCCTCGTATACGGCTTCGGCGAGGCCGGGACCCGAGGCTGGTCCGACACCGTGGTTCTGGCCATCCTGGCGGTCGGCGTCGTTCTGCTCGTCCTGTTCGTCGTGTGGCAGAGCCGCTGTGCGCATCCGCTGCTGCCGCTGCGGATCGTGCGGCACCGGCAGCGGGCCGGCGCCTATCTGACGGGTGGTCTGGGACCGATCGCGATGTTCGCGTTGTTCCTGTTCATGACCTACTACCTGCAGGTCGTGCTGGAGTTCTCGGCGGTCGAGGCGGGCCTGGCGTTCCTGCCGCTGACCGTGTCGATGCTGGTGAGCTCGACGCAGATCGCGGCCCGGCTGCTGCCGCACGTCGCACCGCGCACGATCGTGGTCCCCGGCGTACTGCTCACCGTCTGCGGCATGCTGCTGCTGACCCGGATGAGCGTCGACTCCTCGTACGTCACCGGAGTGCTGCCCGCCATGATCCTGGCCGGTGTGGGCATGGGCGGCACGATGATGACGGCCATGGCCACCGCGACCGCGGGGGTCGCTCCCGAGGACACCGGGGTGGCCTCGGCGATGGTCAACACCACCCAGCAGATGGGCGGCGCCATCGGCACGGCCGTGCTGAACACGGTGGCGGCCACCGCGACCAGCGGATACCTCCACGACCACCTCACCGGCTCCGCCACCTCCGCCCAACGTGCACGGGTGGCGGCCGAGGGCACCGTGCACGGCTTCTCCGTCGCGCTGTGGTGGGTGGTGGGGTTGCTGCTCCTGACCGCGGTGCTCGCCGCGGCCCTGCTCAAGCGAAACACCCCGTGTGGACAACAAGAGTCGGCCTGACGGCCGTCAGACCGCCGGCCCGTCCGCGATACCGCCGAGTGCGTATCGCCGACGGGCCGGCGGCATTTCACCCCTGTGAGGAGAACACGGTTATGAAGGCCCTCGTACTGTCGGGCGGATTGGGCACCCGCCTGCGGCCTTTCAGTTTCTCGATGCCCAAGCAGCTCATTCCGGTGGCCAACAAGCCGGTCCTGGAACACGTACTGGGCAACATCCGCAGCCTGGGCGTCACCGAGGTCGGCATCATCGTCGGCGACCGGGGCCAGGAGATCTCCGAGGCGATCGGCGACGGCTCCCGAAGCGGGGTGCGCGTCACCTACATCGAGCAGGACACGCCAAAGGGCCTGGCCCACACGGTGATCCTGGCCCGCGAGTTCCTCGGTGACGACGACTTCGTGATGTACCTGGGGGACAACATGCTCCCCGCAGGTGTGGCGGCGATCGCCGAGGAGTTCACCACCCACCGCCCGGCGGCCCAGGTGGTGGTCCACAAGGTCGAGGACCCGCGCGCCTTCGGCGTCGCCGAGCTCGGCCCCGATGGCGAGGTCCAGCGGCTGGTGGAAAAGCCCCAGCAGCCCAGGAGCGACCTCGCGCTGATCGGGGTGTACTTCTTCACCCCGGCCATCCACGAGGCGGTGGCCTCCATCGAGGCCAGTGCCCGGGGCGAGCTGGAGATCACCGACGCCATCCAGTGGCTGGTGACCCACGGCGCCGACGTACGGGCCAGCGAGTACGACGGCTACTGGAAGGACACCGGACGCGTCGAGGACGTGCTGGAGTGCAACCGGTACCTGCTCGACCAGCTGGAGTCCCGCGTCGACGGCACAGTGGACGCGACGAGCGTGCTGACGGGGGCGGTTGTCGTCGAGCCCGGCGCCCGCGTGGTCAACTCCCGTATCGAGGGCCCGGCGATCATCGGGCCGGGCACGGTGGTCGAGAACAGCCACATCGGCCCGTACACCTCCATCGGACGCGACTGCCGGCTGCACCGCACCCATCTCGACGACTCGATCACCCTGGACGGCGCCTCGGTCGCCGATGTCCGCGGGCTGCACGGCTCGCTCATCGGACGCTCCGCCTCCATCGGCCCCTCCAGCAGAACCGCCGTCCACCGCCTGGTCGTCGGGGACTACACCCGAGTGGAGGTCGCGGCATGAGGATTCTGGTCACCGGAGCCGCCGGATTCATCGGATCGCACTTCGTACGCACCCTCCTTGCCGACGGCTTCGACGGCTGCCGGGGCGCGGGCGTCACCGCCCTGGACAAGCTCACCTACGCGGGCAACCGGGACAACCTCCCCGCCTCGCAACCGCGCCTGGAGTTCGTACAGGGCGACATCCTCGACCGGGCGCTGCTGAGCGAGTTGCTCCCCGGCCACGACGCGATCGTCCACTTCGCGGCGGAGTCGCACGTCGACCGGTCCATCGACGACGGCTCGGCGTTCTTCCGTACGAACGTCCTCGGCACCCAGACCCTGCTGGAGGCCGCCCTGGAGGCCGGTACCGAACGGGTGGTGCACGTCTCCACCGACGAGGTCTACGGCTCCATCGATCAGGGCTCATGGACCGAGGACTGGCCGCTCGCCCCCAACTCGCCCTACGCCGCTTCGAAGGCGGGCTCGGACCTTCTCGCCCGCGCGTACTGGAAGACGCACGGCCTGGACCTGTCCATCACCCGCTGCTCCAACAACTACGGCCCGTACCAGCACCCCGAGAAGCTCATCCCGCTCTTCGCCACCAACCTGATGGAGGGCAAGCAGGTACCGCTGTACGGGGACGGTGGCAACATCCGCGAATGGCTGCATGTGGACGACCACTGCCGCGGCATCGAGCTCGTACTGAACAAGGGCCGGGCGGGCGAGGTCTACAACATCGGCGGCGGCAACGAGCGCACCAACCGGCAGATCGCCGACCGGCTGCTCGAACTGACCGGATCGGGGCCACAGATGGTGCGCCGGGTCGACGACCGTAAGGGGCACGACCTGCGCTACTCCATCGACGAGCGCAAGATCCGCGAAGAGCTCGGATATGCCCCGAGCATCGCCTTCGAGCAGGGCCTGGCCGACACCGTCGCCTGGTACCGCGACAACCCGGCCTGGTGGAGGGCCATAAAGGACTCGATGCGGTCCACCGCAGCCTGAACCGTACCCCTCCCCGACACATCCACAGATCGCTGCACGATGCGGTCACCACCGCAGCACCCGCAGGACAACGAAGGGCAAGACCATGCAAGCGTCCAAGGAAATCCTGCTGGAACAGGTGCGCCAGTACCACCGGGAAGTACAGCCCAAGCGGGCCTTCGAAGCCGGTGTCACGGAAATCTGGCCCTCCGGCGCGGTGCTGGAGGAAGAGGATCGGGCGGCGCTGGTGGAAGCGGCGCTGGACATGCGGATCGCCGTCGGGCGCAGCACCCGGCTGTTCGAGTCCCGCTTCGCCCGCCGCCTCAAGCTGCGCAAGGCGCACCTGACGAACTCCGGCTCCTCCGCCAACCTCCTCTCGGTCTCGGCGCTCACCTCGCACCTGCTGGAGGACGCGCGCCTGCGGCCGGGCGACGAGGTGATCACCGTCGCGGCGGGCTTCCCCACCACCGTCAACCCGATTCTGCAGAACGGCCTGGTGCCGGTCTTCGTCGACGTCGACCTGCGCACGTACAACACCACGGCCGCCCGGGTCGCGCAGGCGATCGGCCCCAAGACGCGGGCGATCATCATCGCGCACGCCCTCGGCAACCCCTTCGAGGTGGCCGAGATCGCCCAACTCGCCGAAGAGCACGACCTGTACCTGATCGAGGACAACTGTGACGCGGTGGGCGCCACCTACAACGGGCAGCTGACCGGCACCTTCGGCGACCTGGCCACCGTCAGCTTCTATCCCGCGCACCACCTGACGATGGGCGAGGGCGGCTGCGTACTGACCTCGAATCTGGCGCTGGCGCGGATCGTGGAGTCGCTGCGCGACTGGGGCCGGGACTGCTGGTGCGAACCCGGCGAGAACAACCGGTGCTTCAAGCGCTTCGACTACCAGATGGGCACCCTGCCGGCCGGGTACGACCACAAGTACATTTTCTCCCATGTCGGTTACAACCTGAAGGCCACCGACATCCAGGCGGCGCTCGGGCTGACCCAGCTCGCCAAGCTCGATGACTTCGTCGATGCGCGCAAGCGCAACTGGCGGCGGCTGCGCGAGGGACTGGACGGGCTGCCAGGGCTGATCCTGCCCGAGGCCACGCCCGGCAGCGACCCCAGCTGGTTCGGCTTCGCGCTCACCGTCGAGGCCGAAGCGACCTACTCCCGCGCCGAGTTGGTGGACTTCCTGGAGAACCGGAAGATCGGCACCCGGCGGCTCTTCGCGGGCAACCTGACCCGTCACCCCGCCTACATCGACCAGCCGCACCGCGTCGTGGGCGACCTCACCAACAGTGACATCATCACCGAACACACCTTCTGGATCGGCGTGTACCCGGGCCTGACCGACGAGATGCTCGACTATGTCATCTCCTCGATCAAGGAGTTTGTGGCCGCCCACTGAAGTCCCCCGGACGGAAGAGGACCATGGCCCCGCTGATGTCGGTGACGCCCGCCACCTGCAGCCTTGTGGCCCCGGTGGCGGGTGGGGAACTGCTGGACCTGTGGCTGCTGCGACTGCCGCCCGCCGGCGGGAAGCCACCCGCGCTGGACCTCTCCGAGCTCGATGCCTGCGAGCGAGCGCGCGGCGCGGCCTTCCGGCGGCCCTACGACCAACTCCGTTACCTTTCCGCGCACATCGCGCTCCGACGCGTCCTCGGCGGCTACCTCGGCGTCCGCCCAGCGGAGGTCACCTACACCCAGGAGCCGTGCCCGGTGTGCGGCAGGCCGCACGGCAAACCGGCCGTGGCCACGGCGGACGACCCGCCGCCGCACTTCTCCCTGTCCCACAGTGGCGCCATGGTCGCGGTGTCGGTGGCCACCGCGCCGGTCGGCGCCGACGTACAGGCAACTCCCCGGCCCGGCACCATCGAGGCCACCCTTCCGTTCCTCCACCCACGCGAACGCCGGGAGTTGGCGGCCATGCCGCAAGAGGGGCGCCGCCATGCGTTCGGCCGGCTCTGGACGCGTAAAGAGGCCTTCCTCAAGGGGCTGGGCACGGGGCTGAGCCATGGCGCTGCGCTGGAGCACTACTTGGGAGCCGAGGTCACCGGCAGACCGCCCGGCTGGACCGTGCTCGACATGCCCTGCGGGCCCGGGCACAGCGCCGCGATCGCCGTCCGCGGCCGCCTCGCCGCGCCCGTGACGGTCCGCCGGCTCGGACACGGGCTCGTATGCGACGGACACCAAACGTGAACTCTTGAACAGCGAAACAGTGAAGGAGAACGCCGTGCAGTCCCAAGTGGACGAGCTGCGCGAGATCAAGGCGAGCGCACACCGCGGCCCCGGCGAGCGGGCCACCGAGGCCCAGCGGGCCAAGGGCAAGCTGACCGCTCGTGAGCGGATCGACCTGCTGCTGGACGAGGATTCGTTCTGTGAGGTGGAGCCGCTGCGCCGGCATCGCGCGAGCGGCTTCGGCCTGGAGGCGAAGAAGCCCTACACCGACGGTGTGATCACCGGCTGGGGCACCGTCCAGGGCCGTACGGTCTTCGTCTACGCCCATGACTTCCGGATCTTCGGTGGCGCGCTCGGCGAGGCGCACGCGGAGAAGATCCACAAGGTGATGGACCTGGCCGCGTCCGCCGGAGCGCCGCTGGTGTCGCTGAACGACGGCGCCGGGGCCCGTATCCAGGAGGGCGTGACCGCGCTCGCGGGTTACGGCGGCATCTTCCGGCGCAACACCCGCGCGTCCGGGGTCATCCCGCAGATCTCCGTCATGCTCGGCCCGTGCGCGGGCGGCGCGGCCTACAGCCCCGCCCTGACCGACTTCGTGTTCATGGTCCGTGAGACCTCGCAGATGTTCATCACCGGACCGGACGTGGTCCGCGCGGTGACCGGCGAGGAGATCACCCAGAACGGCCTGGGCGGCGCCGACGTGCACGCCGAGACCTCGGGGGTGGCGCACTTCGCGTACGACGACGAGCAGAGCTGCCTTGAGGACGTGCGGTTCCTGCTGTCGCTGCTGCCGTCCAACAACCGGGAGCTGCCGCCGGTAGCGCACGGTACGGACCCCGTGGACCGCACCACCGAAGCGCTCCTGGAACTGGTGCCGAGCGACCCCAGCCGCTCCTACGACGTACGCGGGGTGATCGAGGAAGTCGTCGACGACGGTGAGCACTTCGAGGTGCACCCCTCCTGGGCCCCCAACCTCGTCTGCACGCTGACCCGCCTCGACGGCCATGTCGTGGGCATCATCGCCAACAACCCGGGCGCCATGGCCGGAGTCCTGGACATCGAGGCATCCGAAAAGGGCGCGCGCTTCGTCCAGTTCTGCGACGCGTTCAACATCCCCCTGGTGACGCTGGTGGACGTGCCCGGCTTCCTGCCGGGCGTCGACCAGGAACACGGCGGGATCATCCGGCACGGCGCCAAGCTGCTGTACGCGTACTGCAACGCCACCGTGCCCCGCATCTCGCTGGTGCTGCGCAAGGCCTACGGCGGCGCGTACATCGTCATGGACTCCCGGTCCGTCGGTGCGGACCTCTCGCTGGCCTGGCCGGGCAACGAGATCGCGGTCATGGGCGCGCAGGGCGCGGCCGACGTCGTCTTCCGGCGGGAGATCAAGGCCGCCGACGACCCCGAGGCAGTACGGCAGCAGAAGATCAAGGAGTACACCGCGGAGCTGATGCACCCCTACTACGCCGCGGAACGCGGTCTGGTGGATGACGTCATCGACCCGGGCGACACGCGCGCGGTCCTCATCCGCTCCCTGGCCATGCTCCGTACCAAGCACGCCGACCTGCCGTGCCGCAAGCACGGCAACCCACCGCAGTAGAGACGGGCCCGCCCCCGCGACGGGGGTCTGTACCGCGAGCCCGCGGACGACACCGCGGACTCAGCCCTGAACGAAAGGCCTGTCATGCCAGGTACCCGCATCCGTCTCGCCGTCCTCACCTGTAGCGGACCGGCAGCCCGCTCAGGCCCGCTGGCCGCACAGTGGCTCCTCGACGAGGCGGACAAGTACGGGCAGTTCGACGTCGAGGTGGTCGACCTCACCGCGGCGCAGCTGCCCGTGGTGATCACCCGGCCGCCGGGGGCTGAGGCGGTGGAGCGTCTCGCTGCCGTGAGCCCGGCTCTCGCGGCAGCGGACGCGTTCATCGTGGTGACCCCGGAGTACAACCACGGCTATCCGGCGGTCCTCAAGAGCGCGATCGACTGGCACACCACCGAGTGGCACGCCAAGCCGGTCGGCTTCGTCTCCTACGGAGGTCGCTCCGGCGGACTGCGCGCGGTTGAGCAACTGCGGTTGGTCTTCGCCGAGCTGCATGCCGTCACCCTGCGCGACGGCATCGGATTCGCCCAGGTCTGGGACCAGTTCGACGAAGCCGGGGCTCCCAAGGACCCCGCGGGCTGTGCCGGTGCGGCCAAGGTCATGTTCGACCAGCTCACCTGGTGGGCGCTCGCGCTGGGCGAAGCCCGGGACAAGCGGCCCTACACGGGGTGAAGCCCCCGACCGCACCATCCGCCGCCATGACACGGCCCGCACAATCCGGGACCCGCACTATCTGGGAAAGGCCTCGCATGCCCCCGTACACCGCCCCCCGTTCCCTGTCGCTGCGCCCCCATGAGGACGACACCGTGGCCGACCGGCTGACTCGCTCGGCCAGGCAAACCACCCAGGGGGTGGCGCTGCACACCAACGACATCCTCGGCTGGCTTGCCGACCGTGGCCGGGCGCACCGCTTCACCGTGGACCGGATCGGCTTCGACGAGCTCAAGGACTGGTCCTTCGATGAGCGCACCGGCAACCTCGGGCACCGCAGCGGCCGGTTCTTCACGGTCGAGGGGCTGGACGTCACCACCTCCGAAGGCTCCGTGCGCAGCTGGCAACAGCCCATCATCAAACAGCCCGAGATCGGCATACTCGGCCTGCTCGCCAAGGAGTTCGACGGCGTACTGCACTTCCTGATGCAGGCCAAGATGGAGCCCGGCAACCCGAACCTGCTCCAGCTCTCGCCGACCGTACAGGCCACCCGCAGCAACTACACCAAGGTCCACCAGGGCGCGGACGTGAAGTACATCGAGTACTTCACCGCCGCCGGCCGGGGCCGCGTACTGGCCGATGTCCTGCAGTCCGAGCACGGCTCGTGGTTCCACCACAAGTCCAACCGCAACATGATCGTCGAGACGAGCCAGGAGGTCCGTCTCGACGACGACTTCTGCTGGCTGACCCTGGGCCAGCTCAGCGAACTGCTGCGCCACGACAACCTGGTCAACATGGACTCCCGTACGGTGCTGGCCTGCCTGCCCACCGACCGTGACGAGCCCGGCGTGCTGCACCCCACCACGGAACTGCTGTCCTGGTTCACCGGCGAGCGCTCCCGGCAGGACCTGCATAGTCGCCGCATCCCTCTGGCCGACGTGGCGGGCTGGACCAGGGGCGAGGACGCCATCGAGCATGTCCAGGGCCGGTTCTTCCGCGTAGTGGCGGTCCGGGCGCAGGCGGGCAACCGCGAGGTGAGCGGCTGGACCCAGCCGCTCTTCGAGCCGGTCGGCACGGGCATCGCGGCCTTCCTGGCCAGGCGTATCGGGGGAGTGGTGCACGTACTGGCGCAGGCCCGCGCCGAGGCGGGCTTCCTGGACACGGTCGAGCTGGGCCCGACCGTCCAGTACACCCCGGCGAACTACGGTGCCGCCACGGGCCCGGATCACCCGCCGTTCCACGACCTGGTGCTCAATGTCGACCCGGCCGCCATCCGCTACCAGGCGGTGCACTCCGAAGAGGGCGGACGGTTCCTCAACGCCGAGAGCCGCTACCTGATCATCGACGCCGAGGCGGCGGGACTGCCCTTCGAGACCCCGCCCGGATACTGCTGGATCACCCCCGGGCAGCTCTCCTCCCTCGCCCGGCACGGCCACTACGTCAACGTCCAGGCCCGCACCCTGCTCGCCTGCTTCATCACCGGCGCGGTGCGCTGGTGACCTCCACGACCCCCGACCCTCCCCACGGCAATTCTCTTGACGGCAGCCACAGAAAGGCGCAGGCAATGCCCGCAGCACACGACACGGTTCTGGTCTTCGGCGCGACCGGCCGACAGGGCGGCGCGGTCGCCCGCGAACTGCTCCGGCGCGGCCGCCCGGTACGCGCGCTGGTCCGCGACCCGCACTCGGCGGCCGCGAAGGCCCTGCGCGAGGCGGGCGCCACACTGGTGCCGGGCGACATGACCGACCCGGTCTCCCTGGACATGGCGATGCGCGAGGTGCGCAACGTCTACAGCGTGCAGACCTTCACTGGCGAGGACGGCCTGGAGGGCGAGGTCCGGCAGGGAATCGCGGTCGCCGACGCCGCGGCCCGCACCAAGATCGCCCACTTCGTCTACGGATCCGTGGGCGGCGCCGAACGCGCCAGCGGTGTGGGGCACTTCGAGACCAAGGGCGAGATCGAGCGGCACATCGACAGGCTCGGGCTGCCGGCGACCGTACTGCGCCCGACCATGTTCATGGAGAACTTCGCGCACATCGGTCCCCGCCGCACCGACGACGGCCTGGTCCTTACCCTGGGGCTGCATGCCCACACGCCGCTCCAGATGATCTCGACCGCCGACATCGGCCACTTCGCCGCCGAGGTCTTCGACCGCCCCGAGCGCTATCTCGGATTGCAGTTGGAGATCGCCGGTGACGAGCTCACCCCACTCCAGATGGCCGAGACCTTCCAGCGCGTAGGCGGCGTCAGCACCCGCTTCCAGGAGCAGTCGGATGCCGAACTGAAGGCCATAAGCGGCGAGTTGGCGACCATGTTCGGCTGGTTCCGGGAGCACGGATACCGCGCCGACCTGCCCGTACTGCGCCGCGAGCACCCCGGTCTGACCAGCCTGGAGAACTGGCTGCGCACGACCGGCTGGAGCGCGCCGACCGCCTGAACACCGGCTGCCCGAACACCGACCACCTGCACGCCGGGCGGGCGCCGGTCCGTCACGGACACGAGAGATCGGAAATCCATGATCGAGGACACCCGCAAGGTGATCCGGGTGGAGAAGGGCAGTCCCAGCGCCGAGGAACTCGCAGCCGTCACCGCGGTGTTGCTGACCCGCGCCGCCGCGACCTCGAGCGCCGCGGGCGACGAGGCCCACCCCCGTCCCGCCGTGGCCGGCTGGCGCCGCCCGGAGCGCACCCCGCGTTCCCCCGGACCGCGCAGCTGGCGCACGGGACACGTCCCTTGGAGAGGAGGCCGTAATGCGTCGGCCGGTGCGTGAGATCACGCTCGAAGCACAAGGCGTCACCCTGTCCGGCCTGTTGGCCCTCCCGGACACCGGCTCGCCCGAGGCGGTGCTGGTGGCCCTGCACGGCGGCGGCATGCGCGCGGGCTACTTCCACGGCCAGGCCGACCCCGGACTCTCCCTGCTCACACTCGCGGCGGAGCGCGGACACACCGTGCTGGCCCTGGACCGCCCCGGCTACGGGGCGTCCGCCGACGCCTTGCCCGAGGGCCTGGAGCTGGCCGGCCAGTCCACCCTCGTCCGCGCCGCACTGGCCGGCTTCGCCCGTACGCACCCCACCGGCGCGGGATTCTTCCTGCTGGGCCACTCCCTGGGCGGCAAGCTCGCGCTGACCACGGCCGCCGACTGGACGGGCGACGGCCTGCTGGGCGTGGACGTGTCCGGCATCAGTGACCGCTGGGCGGTCGACCCGCGGCAGCTGACGTCCGGCGGGGACCGCGGCCCGACACACCAACTGCACTGGGGACCTCTGGCGCTCTACCCGCCCGGCACCTTCCGCCTGGCCACACCGCTGGTGGCGCCCATGCCGTCCCGCGAGGCCCGGGAGGTGTCGAGCTGGCCCGACGCCTATCCGGCCGTGGCCCGCCGCGTACGCGTGCCGGTGCGGCTGACCTTCGCCGAACACGAGCGCTGGTGGCGCTGCGACAGCGCCACGGTGGAGGCGATGGCGGCGCAGCTGGCGGCTCCGCTGGTGCGGGTGGACCGGCTGGCGGACACGGGCCACAACATCAGCCTGGGCCGGACCGCACCGCTCTACCACCGCGATGCCCTGGCCTTCCTGGAGGAGTGCCGCACCCGGCACGAACAGCAGTCTCCGGCCGACAGGGAAGCCGCATGAGGAACCGTACCGGACGCCGAGGCGGGGTGGCCGGTGGCGGGACCACCGCGAGGTGATCGACGCGATCGCTTTCAAGTTCCAGACTGGAACGCAGTGGATGCCAACGGGCCTCATGAGCCCTACAGGGTATGCGCGTGACCGTAGCCGGCTGGTGTGGAGGTGCGCCTGGGAGCAGGGAGTGGAGGCGTGGTGGGAGAGCGGTAGAGGTAACCGATGCCGCGAACCGAGACGATGGACTCGCCGCCCACGGGCGTGCCGTCGAGTTTGCTGCGCAGCCGAGAGATGGTGAACTTGATCCGGTCGCGTGCGGCCGCCGGGGCCAGAGCGTCCCAGCCTGCTTCCAGGAGTGTCGCGAAGTGCTGGACCAGGCCCGCATGGCGTACGAGGCGGTCGAGCACCCGAAACTCCGTTGTGGAGAGCGGCAGTGGGGAGCCCGCCGCCCACGCCTGATGCTGCTGGGAGTCCAGCCGCACCAGGCCATCGTCGTAGACGTCGTCGTGCTGGCGCTCCGCGGCCCGGTAGCGGTGCAGTACGCGCTCGATGCGGGCGATGATCTCGATTAGGTGGCAGGGTTTGACGATGTAGTCGTCCGCGCCGCTTTCGAGACCGACGACCGTGTCGGCGGTGTCGTTACGGGCCGTCAGGAAGATGGCAGGGACGTCGCTGACCGTACGCAAACGGCGCAGTACTTCGTATCCATCGATGTCGGGCAGCATCACATCCAGCAGGACGAGATCGGGGCGCTGGAGGTAGGCGCTGCGCAAACCGGCGCGCCCTGTGCCCTCGGCGAGGACCGTGTAGCCCCGGCGCATGAGCCCGAGTCGCAGTGCCTCGAGAATCGCATCATCGTCCTCGACCAGCAGCAGCCGCGTCGGGCGGGCGGGCCCCAAATCCAGTCGGGTGGGGCCAGCCGGCTCCGAGCGGGAGGGCTCGCGCGGAGCCGATGACTGGGGCGTCCCGATCTCGGTGGCCGGGACGTGCTGGTCCAGCAGGTACTGGGTCGTCATGATGTGGCAGGCGGAGCACAGCCGGAACGGCGCCCCGCACACCATCAGCGTGTGCTCGGCAGGCCGGGGGCAGCGTCGGCCCGCCAGTTCGACCCCGCAGGGCCCGCCTTGGCGCGTGGAGCGGGCGGCCTCGCGTGCACGGACGCGCCGCCCCGCCGAGCGACAGGTGCTTGAGCAGTACTGCCGGGGGCGCCCCACCTTCCGTGCCGGAGGCAGCGCACGACCGCAGGCGCGGCACACATCGGCCTGTGCGGACAAAAGCGATCCCCCTTCTCGCTGGAGCACGAAACGGATTCCGTGCTGCTGGCTGGCAACGATGGGCCGGACGTTCCTTGGCTGTCGCCTCCAGATGCTGTTACCTGGAAGGTGCACGCCGGAAACGGCAGGAGGGTCCGGCCGCCGAAGAGAGGCCGGACCCTGGTGTCACGGTCGCTCGGGCTTGCCGGCGTCGACGACTGTGCCACCCACCGCGGTGAGGGCCCTCGCCACAACGGCGAGGGCCTGTGCGTCAGTCAGAATCGCGACCGCCTCCACCACGCCGAGCACGGTACGCACCCCTTCCCACCACACATGCCGTGAAGCACCCACAAACGGCCACCACCTCCGCGACGACAGGGACGGCACTGGCACGGGACCTTTCCCCGTCGCCTCGCCCTCCTCGCCGTCTCCGCACGGGTCGTCGCGCATCGGGATCCTCCTTTCGACGGCGCTCGCGACCTTCGCGGGCCGTCGCGACACGCACGCGGCGGTCGGGCTGCGAAAGGTGTCGCCCGGTGCGTCCCGGCCCGGTGCTGCGGGGTGGTGCGGTGTCCACCGTCGCGTGCCGGCGACGACGCGGCAAGCACACGCAATCAAGGTAGTCCCGGCATCGACGGGGCATGTCTCGCCGGTGCGGAGCAGCACCCGCTCCGCGACAACGAGTTTCTCCCGTTCAGCACGAACCGACTCCAGCTCCTTGGCCAGCCGTTCTTCCGCCGCATTGAGTTGCGCCCGGCGTGCAGTGATCCGCAGCGCCTCTAAGGCGGCCTGACCCAGGACGACTTCGCACTCCCCGGGCCCGAGGCGTGAGAGCCGCACGCCCCGGCAGACCGGGCCAGAACGTAGAAGAGGGCGGTTGCGTCATCGAAAACCCGATGGCGCAACCGCCCTTGAGCATCCAGGCCAGCCCGCTTCGACACTCCGCCGGATGAGGTCACCGGCACGTGCGAGATCCTCGCGCGATCTAATGCGCACCTCTACGCCGTCCTTGATGCCGAGGCAGCCCAAGCCGCGGATTTCTCGGGAGAAGCCCTCCTCCAGCTCCACGGCATCTGGGTCCAGCTTCAGGTTGACCACGAGCATCCGGTTCCGCGGCTGGACTCGCACTGTGGCTACGTTCTTGATCCGTCGGTAGGTGATCAGCGTTTGCAGGTGGCGCTCCAGCACCACGGACGCCCCCGGGATCTCCGTGGCCTGCTCGCCGCTCAACCTGAACGCCTTCAGGTTGCTCATGTGCCTCCCCCGACTCCACCTCGATCACTGCGAACGACCAATCGAGGCCTGGGAGGTCGCGGATGCCATCGGTCGCCGGACTACTGGAACAACACGAGTTCGCCGCTCGCCGTCGCGTCGACGGGCTGCGGGACGACCCGAGGAGCTGTGGCGGCGGGCGCGGAAGGACTACCGCTCCGCCCGCCGCGGTATCCCGCCGGCTCCGCGGCTGGAGCTGATCCGCGATCTGCCCGACTTCAGCGCAGCCCTGGTGGAGCTGTACGAGAAGGCTGGGGTCCCCAGCCAGCGGGTGATGGCGCGGCAGGCAGGGGCGTACGGAGTGCTGCCGCGCAGCACCGTCGAGCGAATCATCAAGCGCCACACGGTGCCGAGCACCGAGGCGCAGCTGCTGGCATACCTGCGAGCGTGCCAGGTGCCGGAGCGGCAGCACGCACGCTGGGTGGCGACCTGGAGCCGGGTGCACAGCCGCAAGGCGGAGCAGAGCGGTTCCCAGGCACCGCCCAGCCGTCTTGAGAACGTGCTCATCTCCGCGGTCGCACATCAGGCGTACACCCGCGCCCCGGGCCTCGCGGACTTCCACGCACGGCATGGTGGCCAGATGGTGCGCTGCCCCTCCTGTATGCAGGGCGTCTCCGTCCGAAGGAAACGCGATCTTGCATTCACCGAGTGTCCGTCCTGCGGTGTGCTGGCCGTGCGGTGGCCGCGGCTGCAGGCTCAGGCATGCCTCACGATTCGCGAGGCGGCCGACCTGCTGGACCAATCAACGCCGGAAGTGCTCAACCTGGTGCTCACCGGCACGTTGCAGGCCATCAGGGTCGAACGGCTTCTGCGGATACCGTTGAACGAGCTGGCGGACCACCTCGAGGGCGAGCGGCGCGTCGCACACGTGGACGTGTGAACGGAGATTCCGCTGCTCCTCAACACCTTGCGAGCCAAACCATCCTGGCCGTCCGGAGGGGCAAGGACATGGTGCTGGGGTGTTCCGGCGCCGATCGCCGGACGGTTGGCAGTGTCTTCTTCAGCCCCGAGCAGTGTCTTCTTCAGCCCCGAAGTGCCCTCGGCCCGGGCGACGTAGCTACAGGACGAGGGCGCATCGCTCAACTGCTTGCCGACGGCTCGACCAGGGAGCTGGCTGATGCGACGGGCCGGCTTCACCCTCGGCAGCCATGCTGCCGAGGGGCGTAGGCGGTCGCGGCCGGCATGATCACGGCGTCGGAGCCGTTGCGGAGCCCGTTCACCGGGCTGAGCCCGCGTGCCCTCGGCAAACCGGCTCGCCTGGAGCTGAGTGGTCAGCCGGCCAGCCCGGCGCGATCTTCCGCGACCGGGACGGCAAGGTCCTCCATGCTCTGGCCCTCGACGTGCTCGACGGGCAGATCCAGACTATTCGCTCGGTGATCAACCCCGACAAGCTCGGCCACCTCGGACCGGTCGCTGACGCCTGGGCTATCGACCGCGAGGTGAAGCAGGCCCGCCGGCAGACGAAGTGACATCGGGACAGGCGTGGGTCGGCTCGACGGCAGCGCTCGCTGCCGTCGAGGGTGAGGTGGCCGTACCGGTCCACCGTGATCTTGATCGAGCTGTGGCCCATCCATCGCGACTTCTCGTGGATGGGCACAGCGTTGCCCAGCTGCGCGTCGATACCGCCCAGCCAGATAGCCGTGTGAAGGTGCTCGGTGCGCCCGCCTGCGGGGGGCGTTCCTGCTCGGACACGGGCGGAGTGGCGCAGAACTGGCCGCGTTCGGCGGCTCAGTTTCCTCGTCGAGCGCAGTCGTAGAGGGTGAAGCTTCCGTCCGAGGTTCGACCGTAGGCGCTTGGGGAGACGGGGGTGCAGTTTCGCTTCACCCAGGCCGATGCCGGTGTGGACGGGCGGCGCGCGGTCAGCAGGGCGTAGCGCAGTCGGTGGGTGGAGACCAGGTCGCTGAGCCGTCGTACGGTCGGATAGGGGGTCAGGCCGGTGAAGCCGCCCATGACCAGTACGGGTTGGGAGGTGGCGCGCAGCAGGGGCTCGGCGCCGTAGGCGGCTTGGGTGGCGAGCAGGTAGTCCTCCCCGGAGCGGTGCGCGGAAAGGTAGTTCAGCAGTGCGGCGTCGCGCGCGGACGGACTGCTCAAGGGGTATCGCGGGAACTTGGCCCGATGGTGCTGCCTGTCGCGGTAGTCGGGTCCGACCGGTCCGGCCAGCGGCGACATCGGTGAGCCGGCATACCGCGGGTCCAGGCAGGAGGCGGCCCAGACGGCCGGGGCGAGCAGTATGGACGCCAGGCAGGCCGCCAGGGCGCTGTGCACCGCCCGTCGCGTTGTGCGTGGTCCGCGGGTGCACAGGCCGACGGTCCCGCACAGACCGAGCATCAGCACCATCGGCAGCAGCCAGGGCGCGAATTCGCTGTGCGGGACTTCTATTGCCACCGCCCACAGCACCGTGAGGCCGATGGCGATGGGCAGCGCGGCTCGACGTCGGCCACCGGCGCGGTACTCGGCCCAGAGGAGGGTGACTCCGCCACCGGTCAGCGCGGCGAGGGCCGGGGCCAGTACGGCGGTGTAGTAGCCGTGGTTGCCGTTGGAGTTGCTGAAGACCACGATGTGCACCGTCAGCCAGCCGCCCCAGAGGAGGAAGCCCGTTCGCGGCCCGTCGGTGCGCGGCTGTCCGGTTCGCCACCACACGCCCAGCGCCAGAGCCAGTACGGCGAGCGGCAGGAGCCAGGCGATCTGCGGGCCCACGCTCTGGTTGACCAGCATGGTCCAACCGGTGTTGTCGGTGGTGCGGCTGGCGGTGGTGCCGGCGACGGCGCCCAGCGCATTCGGATCGTGGCCGAAGCGGCTCAGCCCGTTGTAGCCGAAGACCAGGGTGAAGGGGTTGTTGTTGGTGGTCGCGTCGATGTACGGACGGTTCGGGGCGGGGGTCGCCCACACCAGCAGCAGCCAGGAGCACGAGACGACGAGTGCGGTGGCCCCGGCGAGCAGCAGCCGCCAGGCCCGGTTCCACCGGGAGCCGGGCGCTGCCATCTGGTACACCACGGCGAAGACCGGCAGGACGAGCCACGCCTGGAGCATCTTGGCCTGGAAGGCCAGCCCCACCCACGTCCCGCAGATGAGCAGCGGCAGCAGTCTCCCGCTTGCGACGGCCTTCTGCAGCGATCCCGCTGCCAGGACCAGAAGCAGGACGAGCAGGGTGTCGGGGATGGTGCGCCGGTCGAGTGCGACGGTGACCGGGGTGAGCGTGAGTACCAGTGCGGCGAGCAGCCCTGCCAACGGGCCGGCCCAGGCACGGACGATCCGGTGCAGCGCCCAGACGGCCAGTACGCCCTCCAGTACCTGCGGCAGCACCGCCGCCCAGTTGTACGGTCCGAGGAGCTTGACGGAAAGGGCCTGCGGCCACAGCGCACCGGGGATCTTGTCCAGGGTGATCGAGCCGCTCGGGTCAAGCCCGCCGAAGACGAAGGCGTGCCAGTTCGCCGCCATCGACCGGGCGGCCGCGCTGTAGTACGGGTGTACCCCGGCACGGTCGATGCCCCAGGCATAGAGCACCGTGGCGGTTGCCAGGATCAGCAGAAGGGCGGACAACTCCCAGCGTCTGGTGGTCCGTTGACGGACTCTGATGACGCGCCGGCGGCGGTGGGCGGGGTCCCGGGCGAGGGTGGTCGTGGCCATGGCGGGGTCTCTCATGGGACGTCGGCTGGGGTGCGTTGATGGTTCGTCGGCTTCACGGGCGGCGGTCCATGGCGGTACGGCGAGATCAGCCGATGGGCAGCGCCCCCAGCAGCAACCCGGCAACGAGCACCACATACGTGCCGAGGGTCACCGCCGTGGTGGAGATCACGGTGGCGGCCAACGGTTGGCGGACCAACTGATAGGCGATCAGGCCGGGCACGATGAAGCCCAGGGTCTGGGCGGTGTAGAGGAGCGGGAACTCGTGCTGGAGCGCGAACAGCACCGTGGTCTGGAGCAGCACCGCGCACAGCACCACGGCGGCGAACAGCCGCTTCCCGTAAAGGATCACATGACGCTGAAGGACCTTGGTCGCGAGGAAGGTGAGCGCCGTGACGCCGATCACCATCGCGGCCCGGACCACATCGGTGACGAGGGTCAGCGCCAGCCAGCCGGGGGTGATCATGCCGCCGGGAGAGAGGTTGGTGGTCAGATAGCAGACCAGCGAGAAGACCAGTCCGAGGGCTATCCCCAGTGCGATGGTCTGCGGAGTGACATTGACGGGGATCACAGCGGGTTCCTTGTCGGCCGGTACAGGGCGTCGGCATGGGCGGAGGCGGAGCTCGGGATGTGCGGGCCGCGCTTGGGGCCGTTCAGCGGCGCCACCCAGCTGTACGGCTGCGGCTCGGGCGGGTGCGCGACCGGAAGCGGCTCGTCGGTGTCGTCAGAGGGCAGCTTGCCGAGGTGCTCCAGGAACAGCTCGCCCTGGCCGTGGATGTTGCCGACGGCCACCAGCGAGGAATCCGGGCCCAGTTCGGCGAGGATGGCGCCGGTCAACTCCTGGGGGTCGCGCCGGTCGCCGCCCAGGTCCACCACTCGCCCCGACGACCAGCCCGGCGGGATGCCGTCGCGGGCACTCTTGGTCGGATGCCCGATGAGCAGGACCGTCTCCGGGGCGAGGGCGGGGACGATCGCTCCCATCTGCCCATTGCGTTCCACCCGGTCCGGGCGGCAGTTGATGACCACGTTCAGCGGGCGACGGATCGCACCGAGCTCTTCCAGCTGACGGACGTTCATCAACGTCGACGCTGGGTCGTTGGCAGCGAAGACATTGGCGAAGCGCAGCCGTTTGCCGTCGGGTGTGCGGTAGCGCTCGACGGAGAGCACGCCGGGGTCCGGCGGCGCGTCCCACATACCGTGCAGTGCGGTGGCCCGGTCCACGCCGAGCAGTTCGGCCACTGCCAGCGCGATGGCGACGTTCTCCTTGAAGGTGAACCAACTGAACCCGCGCAGCTCTTCGTCGGTGACCGACTCCGGATCCACCGTGATCAGGCGACACTTCCGTTTGTCCGCCTCCTCCTTGAGAATGTGCAGCCGCTCCTGCTCGGCGGTGACACAGACCCCTCCGACCGGCATCGACCGGGACAGCGAGCGGGCCACATCGTCCAACGTCGGTCCCATTTCGGCGAGATGATCCTCGCGAACGTTGCACAGCACGCCGATGGTGGAGCGGATCAGCTTCTCCTGGTTGATCTCCTGAAGTGCAGGCATCACTGCCATGCACTCGATCACCAGAGCGTCCGGCCGGTATGCCGCCGCGCGCCGGACGATGCCGATCTGCTCGACGACGTTGGCGATGCCCAGCTTCCGGTACACCGGCTCCTCGGTGGCATCCGGGTGGATGAACCGGGCAGCGGTGCCGGTGGTCTTGGCCACGGTGACCAGACCACCGCCACGTAGCGCACCCGCGCACAGCCGTGTGATCGAGCTTTTGCCGCGAATGCCGTTGATCAGCACCCGAGTGGGGATCTGCGCCAGCGCGGCGTAGTGGCGCCGCTGCTCCAGCACGCCGGCGACCAGCAGCGCGGCACAGCTCAGCAGCAGCACAACATAGAGGAAAAGCACGTCAGTTGGTCCTTCGCTGCTGCGGCGAGCCGCCGCTCTGGAACGGTTGGAGAGGGACAGAGGCCACGTAAGCTCTCCCGCCGCCGCGGTCCCGCTCCACCAGCGCCTGCCGGAGCAGTTCCAGACTGCGAGTGACCGAGCCGCACTCATCGTGGTGGACCGGGTACAGCACAGTGCGGTGGTCACCACCGGCCAGCCGCTCCGCGCATCTGGTGACGGCGCGCAGCGGCCTCACCACCACGATGTGCAGCCAGCCCAGGCATGCGACGCCCACGGACAGGGCGAGCAGACCGGCCAGTATGGTGCGCGCTTGCAGCTGATATGCCGCCAGTTTGAGCGCTGCGGCAGGCTCGGCGGAGACCACCCGCCAGTCGAGTCCGGCGACCGGCCCCCGCTGTGCCAGTGGCGCTGCGGCCGCGACCGACGGGCCCTCGCCCGGGGCCGTCCCCGCCTGCAGTACGGCCGATGCCGGGCTGCCCGCGCTGCCAGGCGTTGCCTCGGTCCTGGCCACCAGACGGGTGAGGTCCCGGCGGGGAAGGGGCTGGAAGGCTTGAAAGCCGACGCTCGCCGCGAGCACTCGGTGGCGCTCGTCGGTCAGCCACACCCTGCCGAGCCCCTGCCGCGCAACCAGGGAGTTCAGCGCGTTCACGCCGATCTCGGCGACGACGACGGCCGGGGCTGCTTCCTTGGCGTTCTCGGCATCCCGGCCCTTCCTGGCCGCCGGAATCTGGGCGTAGGCGGCGATCGCGGGGATCGTGCCGGACGTGTTGACCTGGGTGACTCCGTCGCCGGTCGGCGCATGGACGAGGGTGCGCAGTGGCTGCTTGCCCACCCGCAGCACGATGGCTCCGGTGCGGTCCAGCACGTACAGCGACCGGAACGTGGGGTGGTCGGCGCGTTCGCGCCGCAGGACCTCCGTCGCCCGCTCGCGCGGCGCACCGGCGATGGCAGACGCCGCCGCCGCGAGGTCGGTGCAGCTCCGGCCGAGGGACCGCCGCACCCGGTCGGCAGCGGCCTCGGTGCGTGCCTGCTGGTCGGCGATGGCGGCTGCCGGTACGGCCTTGGCTGCCGGTACGCGGTTGAGCAGGAACAGCAGCGGCACCCCCCACGCGGCGATCACGAGTGCGCACACGAGGGCCAGAGCTCGGGCACCGGGGCGGCGGCGCACCGGCTGCGCGGGCTCCGGTCCCGTCTCGCCGAGCAGTTGGCGGCGTATCGACTCCAGCGCCCGGCCGACCCTGCCGGGCTCGCCGAACGCGGCAACCGGCACCGGTCGCGTCAACTCCTCGCGTTCCTCCGGCATTTCGCCGACACCCCTGGCCAGCCGGGCAGCGGACAGGTGCAGCCGCAGCAGCGGACGCTGCATGCAGCCCCACAGCACCAGGGTGACCAGCACGGCGATCACCATCAGCGCACCCGCGGCCACGAGGGCGAACCACGTATGGTCGGCTCCCTCCTTCGCCGGAGGCACATCTCTGGTCGTGAGGACAGTCAGTCCCAGGCCGGAGGTGTCGTCCTTGCCGTCCGCCGCGGCGACCGATGCCCACCCCGTGACCCTGCGCAGCCCGTCGTGACCGTCACCGAGCACGCTGCCCGAGACGTCACCGGTGTGGAGACCGGCGTTCGCGGCGTTCGCCGCAGCGGTCGGCAGCGCGCGGTGGTCGTTATAGGACGCCGGGGCCGTGCCGGTGGTGGCAAGCAGCTTTCCTTTCCGGTCCACCAGTTGACCGGTGCGACCGGCTCCGTACACCGCTGGAGCAGCGACCTTTTCCGAGACGGCAAGCAGGAGTTCACGTTCATCAGCGCCCTGATCCCCTATCAGGTCACCTGCCTGATCGTGGTTCTCGTCCTGCTTGCGGCCCGGAGTGGGGACCGCCACCCGGACGAAGAGCAACAGCCGCGGTTCGCCACTGCCTGAGAAGACCAACCTGGGCGCGATGTTCGCGGTACCGGGCCGCACCAGCGCCGCCACATCCACCCCGGTCAGCGGCACCGTTTCACCACTGGCCGCCAGCGGTCTGCCGGTGCGCGGGTCGAGCAGCACACCGCCCCCCGCGGGGTGCCCGGTCGGGAGAAGGGACCGCAGTAGTGCCGCCGGACTGCTGCTGCCGACGGGTGCGTCCGACGCCGCCGCACGGCGCACTGCCGTGGCTCTTGCGTTGATGGAGGTCCCGACCGAGTCGGCGGCATCCTCGGCGATCTGGCGTTCCGCGTCGCGTAAGGCCTGGGGGACATCCTGTTCGTGAACGGTACCGAGACCGAGTGCGGTGAACGCGGCAACTGCCAGCAGGGCGCAGAGCAGTGCGGCGATCGGTGGGCGGACGCCTCCGAGCAGAGGCATGTCGGCGCGGCGTCGGGTGCGGTGCGGACGGGGCGCGCGGGCAACGGCGTGCAGGACAGCGTCCTCTCGGCATGTGGGGATGGCCGTGCGGCAACTCGCCCAGTAGGAATATGGGAGCACAGGATAAACATAAGTTCGTTCGTGCTGGGGCCCTGTATACCGGCTCACAGGAACTGCGCTCAACTCCCCCTTGGGAGAAGTCGCTTATGCGTCTCCGGCTTCGTGCCGGCGTGGCGCAATTCCCAACACCCCTGCCGCCCAGAGTGTTTGACCGCACGTCTCCCGTCCGCATTCGCCGCGTCACACACAGTCGCGGATCCACTGAAGGCCGCCCCCGAAACTGCCCCGTTCTCAAGGAATCCGCAAACCCACAGGGGTCGTTGGCGAGGCCCAGGGGTTTACGAACTGCCGCGTAACAAAAACGCTCAGTGATAACGGTGAGCAATGCCGGAGAATTCTGGATCCGGTGGCCACCATCGAACGATGGCGTGAACCAGCCATCTCCGGCAGAGGTCTTCTGACCGGGGCAGGTGCCACGGCAGCCACCGCTCCGAGGCTACGGAACAACCGCTCACATCGGCCCATTGCCGGCTTGGGCCTTTGCTGCTGCGACTTGTTACCAGGGGATGTCGAGTTGCCGTACGCTGGCAACTGCCCCCGGCTGCACCAGGGCATTTCTCCCGCACGCATGCCGTATTGGCACTCGACGCGGCTCAACTCGGTGGCATACTCCACGAGCGCCGACAGGCCGTTCCCAGCGCATATGAGTCCAGGGAAAACGCTGGCAGCAGAGGTCCGGCAACGGATGGGCCGCGAAGCCGACACCGCGCATTTCTGGACGCGTCAGCAGCGCTCATCTCGCCGACCGCCGTGGAATAACTCCCCGCACAATCAGGTGGGTTGGCGCGGCCATGGCAAACTGCCTATACGCTGATCGCCAGCCGATCGCTGGTCACGTGGCGATCGCCACCATGGAGGGGGCTGCCCATGAAACACGCACGCAGGCGCCACAGCCGGTTGCGCACCCGGGTCGGCGGCACCACAGGATTTCTGGCCCTCGCCCTGGGTGCCGGGGTCGCGCCGGCTACCGCCGCGGAGAAGACCACCAACACGCCCATGACCACGGCAGCGACCTTGGATACAGCAGCGACCTTGGATACAGCGGCGTCCTTGGACACGGCAGCGTCCTTGGACGCGGCGCCAGCGCCGGGCCAGCTGACTCTCCCCGCCCCGACCGGCCGGTATGGCGTCGGAACGGTCGATCTCCACCTGCGCGACCCGACACGCACGGATCCGTGGATGCCCGGACAACAGCCGCGCGAGCTCATGGTCACACTGTGGTACCCGGCGACGCACACCACCGACTATCCCGCCGCGCCCTGGATGCAGCCGGCCGCCGCCGCGCACTTCCTGGCCAGCCGGCAGGTGCCGCCGGGCGCGGTGACCCTGCCCACCACTGCCGGGCACACCGGCGCCCCGGTAGACCGCAGGGCAGGCGAGCTGCCGGTGCTGCTGTACTCGCCCGGACTGCACGGGAACCGCGCGCAGGGCACCTCACTGGCTCAGGACCTGGCCAGCCGCGGCTACTTGGTCGTCACCATCGACCACACCCACGATGCCGGCGAGGTGGAGTTCCCCGGTGGGCGGCTTGAGTTGAACACCATGCCGCCGGGTTCCCACTCGTCCGACACGATCGCCGTCCGGGCGGCGGACACCCGCTTCGTCATCGACCAGCTGGCCGCGATCGACCGTGGCGACAACCCGGACGTGGACCACAAGCAGCTCCCTCACGGGCTCGCCAGAGTGGACATGGACCGTATCGGAATGTTCGGCGCTTCCCTCGGTGGAGGAACGGTGCCTGCGGCCATGCAGGTGGACTCCAGGATCCGCGCCGGCGCGAACCTGGACGGCCAGCTCTTCGGACCGGCGATCACCCAGCCGCTCAACCGGCCCTTCCTGCTGTTCAGTTCCCAGAACCACAACCGAAACTCCGACCGGAGCTGGGCGAAGTTCTGGGACCACCTGCATGGAGAGCGGATCGACCTGAAACTGCTCGGCTCCGCGCACAACTCCTTCGTCGACAACCAGGTCCTCTTCCCCCAGGCACCGGGCGCGTTCAGGCTGACCCCCGACCAACTGGTGCAGATTCTCGGCACGATCGACCCCAACCGCTCCATCGGGGTCCAACGCACCTACCTCGCGGCCTTCTTCGACAAGGAACTGCGGCACCGGCACAGCAGCCTGCTCGACGGCCCGTCACGCCATTACCCGGAGGTCGCCTTCGTGCGCTGAACGCCGTTCCGAGGCCGTCGCGGCGTGTCCGGCCAAGCCGTAGGACTGCGAGTGCAGATGCGGCCCGGAACTCCCCGCGTACGTACGCGTACCGCCGGGCCCGCGCTGCAGCGCGACGGCAGCGCCGCAGTCGTCTCCAGGGCGGGTGCGTAACTGGCGCAAGCCCGGCCGCACAGCCTCTGACCTGCGACGAAGGCGTGATGATCGAAGTGTTCAACTGCGATCGTGAAGTTGAAGACGGACGTGATTACGATCAGGTGAAGGCGCTGGACAGGTGTGCGAGTAGTGAGGGCTGGGGATGGCTGCTGGTCGAGTGATCCGGTTCGACGGGATGCGCGGATACGGCTTCATCGCGCCGGAGCACGGTGGGGAAGACGTCTTCCTGCATGTGAACGACCTGCTCATTCCCGAGTCGACGGTGTGCTCCGGACTCACGGTGGAGTTCGAAATCGAGGACGGCGACCGCGGCCTCAAGGCATCCAACGTGCGGCTGGCCCGCGACGCGGAGAGCCCGGCGGCCCAGGCGGCCGTCGCACCCGCCCCGCGGACTCCCGCGGCTGCGGTGGGCGCAGCGGCCGACTCGCCCGCCACGGATGGCCAGGAACCGATGTGTGACGTGCTCAGCTCGGCGGAGTACATGCGTGAGGTGACCGAGCTGCTTCTGACCGCCGCCCCGGAGCTGACGGGACATCAAATTCAGGCGGTGCGCAAGCAGTTCGCGCTACTCGGCAACCGGCACGGCTGGGTAGAGGACTGACAGGACCGACAGGACGGATGGACCGGTGGACGGGCCGAGTCCGCACATGAACCAGGGCCGGGTGCGACCCCCCGAGCACCCGGCCCTACCCATCCCGGTGACGCGGATGCGCACCCACGGATCCCATGACCGGCCGGGCTCAGGCGGCTCGGATCCACCGATCTCGCGAATGAGCCACTCAACCGATCCAGTCAACCCAGGGAGAGGGCGGGGCCAACCATGACGGAGCTGCCCACAGCTGTGCAGCCGGGGCCGGCGGGCACCAGTGGCGAGCCGGACAGCCGTGCACCCCTCGCCGAAGGGAACCCGCGCGATCCACTCGTCCGGCTCGCCAGGCTGCTGGACCGGGAATCCCTCACCGTCGTGCACGACAGCGACGCGGTCAGCACGGCGGTGGTCTGCGGCCGGATCCACGGATTGGACGTCATCGCGTTCTGCACCGACGCCCGCGTGATGGGCGGAGCGGTGGGGGCCGAGGAGTGCCGCCGCATCGCGGACGCCATCGACGCCGCCGTCGAGGAGAACCGCCCGGTCGTCGGCCTGTGGCACTCCGGCGGCGCCAAACTCGCCGACGGGATCGAGGCGATGGACGGCATCGGCCGGATCTTCGCGGCGATGACCCGTGCATCGGGCGAGATCCCCCAGATCTCCCTGGTGCTCGGCCCGGCCGCCGGCGGCGCCGCCTACGGGCCCGCGCTCACGGACGTGGTGATCATGGCGCCGGCCGGCCGTGTCTTCGTGACCGGCCCGGAAGTGGTGCGCAGCGTCACCGGGGAGCGGATCGACATGGAGGGCCTTGGCGGGGCGGAGGCCCATGGCCGCAAGTCCGGAGTGGTACACATCGTGACCGACTCCGAGGAGGACGCCTATACGCGGGCCCGGCACGTCACTTCGTTGCTCGCCGCGCCCGGAAAGGTGGACCAGGGAGCGGTGGGCCCGGCCCGGGACCTGCGGGCGCTGCTGCCCGCCTCGCCCCGGCGGGCCTATGACGTGCGGCCGCTGGTGACAGGCCTCCTCGACGACTCCGCCGACTGCCCCGACGGCGGCTCGGACGGCAGCTCCTTCGAGGAGTTCCAGGCGAAGTGGGCACCGAACGTCGTGGTCGGCCTTGGCCGGCTCGCCGGCCAGACCGTGGGCATCGTGGCCAACAACCCGCTGCGCAAGGGCGGTTGCCTGGACTCGCTGAGCGCGGAGAAGGCCGCGCGTTTCGTGCGGCTCTGTGACTCCATGGGAGTGCCGCTGGTCACCCTGATCGACGTGCCCGGCTATCTGCCCGGCGTCACCCAGGAGTGGGGCGGTGTCGTCAGGCGTGGGGCGAAGCTGCTGTACGCCTTCGCCGAAGCGGTGGTCCCGCGTGTCTCGGTCGTCACCCGCAAGTCCTACGGGGGCGCCTACATCGCGATGAACTCGCGTTCCCTGGGCGCCACCAAGGTGTTCGCCTGGCCCGAAGCCGAAGTCGCCGTCATGGGCGCCGAGTCGGCCGTGGGCATCCTGCACCGAAAGGCGCTCGCCGACGCGCCCGAAGCGGAGCGCGAAGAGCTCCGCGCACGGCTCATCGACGAACACAAAAAGCTCGCGGGAGGTGTCGACCGCGGCGTGGCGCTCGGGGTGATCGATGAGGTCATCGACTCGTCGCAGACCCGGGCCGCGGTGGCGGCCGTCCTCGCGGCCGCGCCCTACCGGCGCGGCACACACGGGAACATCCCGCTCTGAGATCCCAGGCAAGTGCTGGAACCCCAGTCCCCAGAAGGTGAGGAGAATCATGGACGACAACAGCGCACCCAACGTGTACCTCAGCGGCGGCTCTCCCACGGCGATAGCCGAAGAGGCGCGGCTTCGCTACATACCGGATCTCGATGTGCCCACGGTCAAGGTGCTGTGTGGCAATCGCTACGAGCACTTCGAGGCCAGCTCCAAAACCACCCGCATCGACGACCGCGAACTGCGGGTCTTCCTATGGATCCGCCGCACATACGTGGCGGAGTGACGCACCATGGGCGCAATGCGCACGGGGACGGAACGGGCAGCTGAAGAGGTACGAGCTGAGATCGTCGCGGTCGTGGGTCAGGTGCTCGTCGCGGCCGGAGACACCGTCCCCGTGGGCGAACCGCTGTTCATCCTCGAATCGATGAAGATGGAGATCCCCGTCCTCGCCGAGAACGGCGGCCGGATCCTGCGCGTGCCGGTCGCACCCGGCGACACGGTTCAGGAGGGAGACCTCCTTGCGGAGATCGGCTTCAACCGTGTGGCTGAGACAGGCGCAGTCGGCTCCGATGCCGCCTCTCCCGAAAGGCTGAGCTCAGCGCCACGGCCCGGAGCCTGAAGTACGGAATTTGCCTCATGCGTCTCTCAACCTCTCAACAGGCGCAGGTGTCATCGCGTCGCGGATCAGCTCAAGCCAGCCCGACCTCGCCCTGGCCGAGGTCGGGCACCGGCGTGTGTGCACCTCCTCGGCCCCTGGAAGTGTTGGCGTCGCACAGCTCATTTGATCAGAAGGGAAGTCATGACCACTGAGACGCTGGAGTTCCAGGCTGAAGCGCGGCAGCTCCTGCAGCTGATGGTCCACTCGATCTACTCGAACAAGGAAATCTTCCTTCGCGAACTCATCTCCAACGCCTCCGACGCCTTGGACAAGCGGCGCCTCGCCGCGCTCACGGACGACAGCCTCAGGGCCGACGACCTGCACATCGGCATCGAGGCCGACAAGGATGCCCGCACGCTGACCGTGCGGGACAACGGCATCGGCATGTCGCGTGACGACGTCGTGGGGCTCATCGGCACCATCGCCAGGTCCGGCACCGCCGAGACCCTGCGCAGGCTCCGGGAGAGCAAGGAATCGGCCGAACTGATCGGCCAGTTCGGGGTCGGTTTCTACTCCGTCTTCATGGTCGCCGACAAGGTCACCCTGCACACGCGCAAGGCCGGCGAGGAGACCGGCGTGCGCTGGGAGTCGGACGGCGACGGCACGTACACCATCGAGACCGTCGAGGATGTGCCGGACGGCACGTCGGTGACCGTGCACCTGCGTCCCGCGGACGAGGAGGACGCGCTTCACGACTACGCCGACGAATGGAAGATCCGGGAGATCGTCAAGCGGTACTCGGACTTCATCTCGTTCCCCATCCGGATGGGAGACGACACCCTCAACTCCATGAAGGCCCTCTGGGCCCGGCCGCGGTCCGAGGTCAAGGACGAGGAGTACCAGGAGTTCTACCGGCACATCAGCCATGACTGGACGGACCCGCTCGACATCATCCAGATGAGAGCGGAGGGCACCTTCGAGTACGAGGCCCTGCTGTTCATCCCGGCACGTGCCCCGCACGACCTCTTCCAGCGGGACGCCCGCCACGGCATCCAGCTGTATGTCAAGCGGGTGTTCATCCTGGACGACAGCCGTGAGCTCCTGCCCGACTATCTCCGCTTCGTCAAGGGAGTCGTGGACGCCGCCGACCTGTCGCTGAACATCTCCCGCGAGATCCTCCAGCAGGACCGGCACATCCAGCTGATCCGCCGCCGCCTCGCGAAGAAGGTCCTGTCGACCATCAAGGACCTCATGAGGAACGACGCCGAGAAGTACCGCACGTTCTGGCGCGAGTTCGGCCCCGCAGTCAAGGAGGGCCTGCTCGACGGGGCCGAGGACCAGAAGACGATCCTCGACATCGCGTCGTTCGCTTCCACCGCCGGCGACGAGCCCACCACCCTCGCTGACTACGTCGCCCGGATGAAGGACGGCCAGGACAAGATCTACTTCATGACCGGCGAAAGCCGCGCGCAGGTCGAGAACTCCCCGCACATGGAGGCGTTCAGGGCCAACGAGTACGAGGTCCTGCTGCTCACCGACCCGGTGGACGAGATCTGGGTCGAGGCGGTGCGCGACCACGACGGCAAGGAGTTCCAGTCCGTCGCGCGGGGCACGGTCGACCTGCCCTCCGAAGAGGAGCCGTCAGAGGAGAGGACCGGTGCCTACGCCGCGGTGCTGACCTGGCTCAACGAGACTCTCGACGACGTGAAGGACGTACGCCTGACGACCCGTCTGACCAGCTCGCCGGCGTGCCTGGTCAGTGACGCCGACGGCCTCACGCCGACGCTGGAGAAGATGTACAAGGCGATGGGCCAGGAGGTCCCGCCGGTCAAGCGCATCCTTGAGCTCAACCCCGAGCATCCGCTGGTCAGCGGGTTGCGGTCGGCGTACGAGCAGCGTGCCGCGGACCCGGATCTGGCCGAGACGGCCGAGCTGCTGTACGGCACCGCGCTGCTCGCGGAAGGGGGCGACCTGGCCGACCCGGCGCGCTTCGCCATGCTGCTCGCCGACCGCCTCAGCAAGACGGTGTGACCGTCGCCCGATGACAACGAGTGCCGCGAGCACATCTGTGCTCGCGGCACTCGTGTCGGAACGCGCCGCATGCGCGCCGGGACGGCGCCCGTCAGCCGGCGGCGCGAGCGCCTTCGGTCCGGAAGTGCTGCTCCAGGACCTGTATGACCTCTTTCCACTGCTCACTGATGAAAAAGTGCGCACCGGTGAACACACGGAGATCGAGCGAACCGGTCGTGTGCTGGCCCCAGGCCTTGGCCTCGTCCAGCGTCGTCTTGGGATCGCTGTCGCCGGTCAGCACGGTGATCGGGCTGTCCACGACGGCGCCGGGTTCACAGCGGTAGGTCTCGGCGGCCTTGTAATCGGCCCGGAGCGCGGGCAGCGCGGCCCGCATCATCTCCTCGTCGTCGAGCAGGGCCGATGCGGTGCCGCTCAGACGACGCACCTCGGCCAGAATCGTCGCGTCACTGCGATGCGCGGTCTCGTCCCGGAACGTCGAGGGCGCGCGGCGCCCGGAAGCGAACAGCCGCACGGGGCTGAGCCCGTCGGCCTCAAGACGGCGAGTCACCTCGAAGGCGAGCGCGGCCCCGAGGCTGTGCCCGAGAAATGCGAGGGGCAGCTGCGGCTGGCGTCGGATGACCCCATGAAGGTGATCGGCGAGTATCGCCAGATCGTCGATGGGTTGTTCCGCGCGCCGGTCCTGCCTTCCGGGGTACTGGATGGCCAGGACGTCGACATCGGGGCTCAGCGCCGCGGCCACCGGGAGGAAGAAAGACGCCGACCCGCCTGCGTGCGGGAGGCACACCAGCCGAGCGGCCGGGTTTTTGGCGGGGTGAAATCGACGACACCACAGTTCGTCTCCGGGCGAAGGCTGAGACATGTCACTCCAGAACGTTGTCACATCGGATCACTGAGTGAAATCCGAACCTAGCGAAATGCCGGAACGTCTGCAAGGACACCGGATCTCGGTCTGGCCTGCGTTTACTCATGGTGAACTCATGGATATCGCAGCGCCATTGTGTTTGGTCCGAGCGTCGATGCATGCTCAACTGCCAGAAGGTCGCAGTTGAACGGTGACTGGAGCGCATCTGTGATGATAGATATCTCAAGGAGGGCACGCGGCCGCCTGGTGCGTCGTCCCCAAGGGTCCGGTTACTGTTCCGAATTACGTGGCGACATTGAGAGGTGACCTACGTGGGGCACAAATTCTCGCTGGTTCTCAGTCGGCAAATCACCGATGAAGAGTCAGTCACTCTGCAAGAGGCCGGTTTCGCCGACGCGGCCTTCGCAACCGATTCACTTCCGACCAACGCCGCCGTCGCCGTCACGAAGGTGGATTTCGACGACACGGTATCGCCGTCACTGGCCGAGGCGATCGAATCAGCGCTGGAAGCGGTGAAGAAGGTTCCGGATCTCACCGTGCCCGGCCTCAGCGTCCCGGCCGTGCCGCAGGAGACTCCGGCCGACGATTCGCGTGTGCTGGTCGGCGAGGTGGTGGAGGGCTCGTCCGTCGCCGACAAGGCGCCCGAGAAGAAAGCGACAACGAAGAAGCGGAGCGCCAAGAAGGCGAGCGCCGCCGTGGAGGAGGGCGCGGACCAGGCGTAGCCCGCCACCGTTCACACCGCGTGGCTCGCGGGTCCGTGGGTTGATGGACTGCTCAGAGTCGCCACGAAAACATGACGAAGCTCCGGTTGACGGGGTGACTTCCCAAGTCACCCCGAACGACCGGAGCTTTGTCATGCTACTGGTGAACCACTGGTCGGTCAGATGGAGCCGGCCATGTTCAACCCGTGGTGCCACGTCAGTTGAACAGCTCGGGCGATTCTGGTTGAACACCGGGATCCCACGACGTTGGTTTCCTGGAGGGTATATCTGCCCCCCGCGCGGCCTCACCGATCGTGCCGTCGAACCAGTCCTGCGCCCACCAGCAAAGAGGGACTGAATCCGGTTCCGCCGCCGCAAGGCCGGCCATACGAAGAACTGGCCGAAAATTTACGTGTACCTGGCCTGTAGTGTTTCTTCGCGCGGTAAGACAGGGTCGGGCCGGTCGCCGGTGCCCGGAACTCATGGTCAGAATGTGATGCAAGATCCACGTGGCTTGCCGGGATGATCGGGTTAAAATCGCTCCGTCCGCATGACCCCGAAGACGTTTGTTCCGCTGGGCGCAACCTGAGGGGCATAAGGATTACGCCTGACCCGAGAGTGCTACTGAGCGTAGCGCCGGACGTCTCATTGTAAGCAATTAAAGAACTCGCAAATCTGGGAATACTGCTATCGCGACACAGTTCGGGCTGTTAGCCTGGGGCCAGAATCTAACGATTTGATATTCTAGGCCAGCTAATCAGTCACGGGGGGTTTCGTGGGAGATTCTCAGACTTGCCTGGTGAGCTTCCGGACGTGCGGCGAGAGTCGATGAAGTAGATCCTGCTTCTTCTTTCCTGTAAATAACTCGTCGTAGTTGTCATGGGGGTGCGGTATGGGCCGTGTCGGCGGCGGTATAATTTCGACTGGAGTGAATGATTGCCAGGATGACGGACCGGGAATTGTCTCGTTCCCAATTATGCAGGTTTTACCCGGTGATTCACCCCGACTTGAGGGTGAGGACAAGGTTCATGTACTACGGCTCGCGGCGCTAGAAAGTCCGCTCCCGCCCATACTGGTCGACCGAAGAACCATGCGGGTGATCGATGGGATCCACCGCTTGATGGCAGCCTCTATCAAGGGGCTGGAAGTCATTGACGTCGAGTTCTTCGACGGCAGCAGCGAGGACGCGTTCCTCAAGGCGGTTGAGGCGAATGTCGAGCACGGTCTGCCGCTGACGCAGGCTGATCGCACCGCGGCGGCACTGCGGATCCTCAAGTCGCACCCCAGCATGTCGGATCGAGCCATCGCGAAGTCCACTGGCCTCGGGGCCCGGGCGGTCGCGGGGCTGCGGCGCTCGTCGGACTCCGTGCCGAAGTCGAATTTCCGCATCGGGCGCGACGGCAAGGTCCGTCCACTGAACGGTGCGGAGGGGCGGCTGCGGGTGGCGGAGCTCATCAGGGAGAACCCAGAGGCTTCCCTGCGCCAGGTGGCCCGGACGGCCGGGGTGTCGCCCGCGACGGCGCTCGACGTGCGGCGGCGGCTGGAACGCGGTGATGACCCTGTCCCAAGTCAGGGGAGCCCCGTCACCTTTGAGGCGGAAGCCCCGAGGAATGCTCTTCCGGAGCAGAGCCCGGCTGCCATCGGGCCTCCGTCCACCGCCACGCTCGAAAAGCTCATGCGCGACCCGTCGTTGCGACAGAGCGAGCTGGGGCGGCGGCTGCTGCGGATGTTCAAGGAGAACGTACTGGGTGCGAAGGACATGAATGACATCGTTGCCTCGGTGCCCTCGCACTGCCTTGAGCTGATCATTCAGCTCTCCCGTCACAACTCGCAGATCTGGGAGGACTTCGCCCAGGAGTTGAACAGGCGAGCACGCGTCGTGAATCCCGAATAGGGTCACACGCAACAACGAAGCTCCTGGTGAGTGGGTGTACGACAACACCCATGCCCACCAGGAGCTTTGCGTGCCTTCCCGCGCGTCGGCAAGGGATCCGTCCGCCACGCACCAGCGCGATCCGGCCTGCCAACCCGCCGTATCCCACGGGGCGGTGAAGCCATCCGCGGGATACGACGAACCATGCTGTACCGCTGCGACGGATGCCGCTCAGGCACCTCGGGTCACGCGCTCTCGGCCACGACGCATTCGGCGACGCTCAGGTCCGCCGGGCAAGGGGTGATCGACAGAACCTGGAGCCCCGCCTCTGCTGCTTCCCGGCGGATGTCGGCCTCGCTGCGCTCAAGGGTGTTGGGTTCGCCGACCACCATTTTGATCACATTGCGGAAGGCGGCCCCGGAATCGTGTTCCTTCAAGGGGTCGATGACCAGGAGCTTCGACGTGCTGCCGGTGTCGGCGCCGGCGCACATCGCCTTGCGGATGTTGCTCAGGATCCGGACGCCGCTCTCCGAACTCCAGTCGTGCAGAACGTTCTTGATGATGTAGAGATCACCACCCTCGGGGACTTCACGCAGGATGTCCGACGGCTGGTAGCTCAGCCGCTCGATGAGGTCCTCGTTGCCCGACGCGCGCAGCCCGGCCTCCGCCCGCCGGCACGTGTCAGGGCGATCCACGCAGACGCCCTTGAGGTGCGGATGCGCCGAGAGGATGGCCTTGAGGAGCGCCCCGTTGCCCCCGCCGACGTCGACCACCGTGCGCACGTTCTCGAACGGGACGTGCTCTGCCAGCACCGCGCCGATCGGCCGGGCCCAGTCCTGCATCGCGAGGTCGAAGATCCGCGCGGTCTCGGCGTCCTTCTCCAGGTACTCGTACAGGGAGACGCCGAACGCGTGGGGCATGACCGACGTGCCGGTCTTCACCGCCTGTGTGAGACCGCCGCTGGCCGCCTGGGCGTAGAGGCCGCAGAGCAGCGAGGTCAGATGCCGGATCGACTCGGGGTGATCGGTCCTGAGCTGCTCGGAGAGGGGCGAGTTGGTGTAGCGACCCTCCTCGTCCCGCGCGAAGACCCCCAGCGCCGTCACGGCCCGCATGAGGGACTCAAGCGCGTCGGGGTCCGCGCCGACGGTCTTGGCCAGCTCGGCGCCCGTTGCCGGCCCGTCCTCAAGGGCGTCTGCGACACCGAGACGAGCCGCGGCGCCGATCGTCGCGGACGTGATGGAGCCCATGACAAGACTCAACAACGACACTTCCATACCCCTATTTCTCCCTCGGCCGGATGGCATGATTCGGATGACAGGTTCGTGTTCTCAGCCGTCGCCTGCACCTGTTCGGAGATGACCTGCCCGGCAGACGGGCAGGCGATAAGCGACGGTAAGGTACGGCCTGGGCGCCACACGCTAGGCGAAGCCGGAACTCCGCGTCGTCGTTCAACCGCCTCGTCGCCACCGAGATATTCGCCAAGACACGTTCAGTCGCCAGGGCATGTCAGTTGAACAGTTCCTGCGTGGACCTGCCGGCGACAAGAATTCATCTCCTGTTTCTCCCGGGCCCGAGGCCGGTACGGCAAGACCCGTCCACTGAACGGCGCGCTGCGCTCCGCGTCGTCCGGCCTGTGATATTCGTGTGGTGTTTGGGAGTTGGCCGGATTCGCATTGCGATTCTTCCGGCGGAAGATCAGGCTGTGGACATGACCGATGAGAAGTCGTCGAGCGGCGACGGCGCCGAGGACGTGCCCCCAGAAGACATGAAGGCTTCGCACGCAGACCGGGATCAGGTCGTCGAGATCCTTCGCGACGCTGCGGGTGATGGCCGGCTCACAACCGAGGAACTGGAGGAGCGCGTGGCGGCGGCGCTGGCCGCGCGCACCATTGACGATCTGGCCGGGCTGACCCGCGATCTGCCGGTCTCTCCCTCTCCCACCGACCCGAGCACGTGGTCCGAGGACGTGGTGGAGATCAACCAGCGTTTCGGCACCCTGCACCGCTCCGGCTCCTGGGAGGTCCCACGACGGCTGGACATCCGGATGCACGGAGGAGACGTCAAACTCGACTTCACCGAGGCGGTGATCAGCCACGACGTCCTCGACCTGGATGCCTATGTCAGCGTCGGCGGAAACCTGGTGCTGGTGGTCAAGCCGGGCATCGAGGTGGTGACCGATGACGTGACCGTGGGCGTGGGCGAGGTCAAGGACCGCACACTCAGCTCCGACGGTGACGTGCCCGTCGTGCTCCGTGTGAACGTGGCCGGCCGGATCCGCGGCGGTGACGTGGTGGTCAGGCACCCGCGGCGGACGCTCGGGCAGTGGGTACGCGGAGAGAGCTCGGTCTGACGGCGCGTACAGCAGTGGCAAGGCGGTGGCCCGCTCCTTCGAGCCGGCCACCGCTTCGTTGTCTGCGGCCGGTTTTTATGCGAGCGATATAGGGGCGTCCCTGACGGACTGAACGCCGGATTCCAGGCCGCTGTGCATGATTCAAGTGTTCAACTCTTCTGCGTGGTTCAAGTGTTCAACTGCTACGTTGCGTGGGTTCGACGGGCGCGGATACGTTCCAGTTGCCGGTGAGTCAGATCTCAAGGTCTTATTCACTCACTCGGTGTCTTCCTCAAATCATTGAGAATGTAACTGGCGGCAAGCGCGAGGTGGCGGGTTGCAGGGATAGGTTGTCACTGGCTCGCGGGCCAGGAGGCGGACAGTGTCGATGAGGTTCCCCTGTCACCGGCCGCGGTGGTCGCTTCAATCCCTGCCGCAGTAAAGCGTGCTAGATCTCATTGCTGATTCTGGGTGTTTCTCCTCCGCTGTGCCCGAGTGGCATTCTGCGAAAATTCCCGCGGCAACCCCGCAGCACGGCAGATGTGCATATCCTCGGCAAGCAGGGATGGCGGAAGAAATGGCCAACGAAGACAAGCTCCGCGATTACCTCAAGCTCGTGACGGCTAATCTGCGCCAGGTCCGCCGTCGACTGGCTGAGGTCGAGGAACGGAGCCAGGAACCGATCGCGATCGTCGGGATGGGCTGCCGATTCCCCGGCGGGGCCCAGAGCCCCGAGGAGCTGTGGCAGCTGCTGGCCGAGAGCACCGACGCGATCGGCGCGTTCCCGCAGGACCGCGGCTGGGACCTTGAGAACCTCTACGACCCCGACCCGGATCACCCCGGGACCTCGTACGCGCGCCACGGCGGGTTCGTGTACGACGTGGCGGAGTTCGACGCGGGGTTCTTCGGGATCAGCCCGCGCGAGGCGCTCATGATGGACCCCCAGCAGCGGCTGCTGCTGGAAGTGGCCTGGGAGGCTCTCGAAAAGTCGGGCATCGACGCGGCATCCCTGCGCGGCAGCCAGACCGGCGTGTTCACCGGCTCCTACAGCTCGGGTTACGGCATGGGCCCCTCGGCGGAGGCCGCAGGTTCCGAGGGCCATCTCGTCACCGGCATCGCGACCAGCGTCCTGTCCGGACGTCTGGCATTCACCTTCGGCCTTGAAGGCCCAGCCGTCACGGTCGACACCGCGTGCTCGTCGTCCCTGGTGGCCCTCCACATGGCCACCCAGTCGCTGCGGTCCGGGGAGTGTTCGCTGGCGCTGGTCGGCGGCGTCACCGTGGTCGCCACGCCCGGCGTCTTCGTGGGGTTCTCCCGGCAGCGGGGCATGTCGGTGGACGGGCGGTGCAGGTCCTTCAGCGCGTCGGCGGACGGCTCCGGCTGGGGCGAGGGCGCCGGCGTCCTCGTAGCCGAGCGGCTGTCCGACGCGCGGCGCAACGGGCACAACGTGCTGGCGGTGGTACGCGGCAGCGCGATCAACCAGGACGGCGCGTCCAACGGTCTGACCGCTCCCAACGGCCCCTCGCAGCAGCGTGTGATCCGTGCCGCGCTGGCGAGCGCCCGTGTGTCGCCCGCCGATGTGGACGTGGTGGAGGCACATGGTTCGGCGACCACGCTCGGCGACCCGATCGAGGCCGAGGCGCTGCTCGCGACCTATGGCCAGGAGCGCGCCGACCAGCCGCCGTTGTGGCTGGGTTCGGTGAAGTCGAACATCGGGCACACGCAGGCGGCCGCCGGTGTGGCCGGTGTGATCAAGATGGTGCTCGCCCTGCAGCACGAGCGGTTGCCGCGGACGTTGCACGTGGAGGCGCCGTCGCCGCACGTGGACTGGGCGGCCGGTGACGTGCGGCTGCTGGCCGAGTCGGTGCCGTGGCCCACCGGGGAGCGGGTGCGTCGGGCCGGTGTGTCCTCGTTCGGGATGAGCGGCACCAACGCGCACGTCATCCTGGAGGAAGCCCCCGCCGAGACCGGCGAGTTGACGCCCGCCGGGGGTGCGTCGGCCGGTGAGGACATCGCGGGCTTCGAATCGGCGGAAGGCATTGACGGCGCCGTCGTCGTCGGCGAGGTAGAGGCGGCTGCCGCCCCTGCGGTGGTGGCGGCAGGTGGGGTCGGCGCGTGGGTGGTGTCGGGCCGGTCGGCGGAGGGTCTGTCGGCTCAGGCGGGTCGGTTGCGCGAATGGGTGGCGGGGCGGCCGGAGCTGGAGCCGGCTGATGTGGCGTGGTCGTTGGCGGCGACGCGGTCGGTGTTCGAGCACCGGGCCGTGGTTCTGGGCGGTGACCGTGGGGAGTTCGTGACGGGCCTTGAGGTTCTGGCTGCGGGCGCGTCTTCGGGTTCGGTGGTGTCGGGGGTTGCGCGTTCGGGTGCCCGGACGGTGTTTGTGTTCGCTGGTCAGGGGACGCAGTGGCTGGGCATGGGCCGTGAACTCGCTGAATCCAGCCCGGTGTTCGCGGCGCGTCTTGCGGAGTGTGAGGCGGCGCTGGC